>DJXD01000061.1 GCA_002449585.1 Ruminococcus sp. UBA7013 | reverse complement strand
TGAAGAAGGAAGAAGGCGGCCGTCATACACCGTTCTTTAATAACTACAGACCTCAGTTCTATTTCAGAACAACTGACGTAACTGGTACGATCACACTGCCGGAAGGTACTGAAATGTGCCGCCCTGGCGACAACGTAGAAATGGACGTTGAACTGATTACTCCTATTGCTATCGAGCAGAATCTCCGCTTTGCTATCCGTGAAGGCGGCAGAACAGTAGGCTCTGGCGTAGTTATCGCTATCAACGAATAATCTGCACTGCAAAGACAAGAGGACAGGCTTCGGCCTGTCTTTCTTTCTATTCTGATTTGTATAAAATAAACAAAAAAAATTGTGATTCTGCACAAATATGAAAAAATTGCCTTGAAAACGTTTACAGAGCGTGATATAATAAAAACATATTGCAGTTGTCTGCATAAAGAGGAGGATTTTTATTATGAAGAAAAGAATTGCAGGCGGTATCATGGCGGCTGCGATGACACTAAGTTGTCTTACAGCAATGCCATTTGCCACCTCTGCTGCTGAAATCAAAGTAGAATGTGAGAGCGGTACTCTGACAGGAACAGGCGGTGTCAAAACAGAAGTGAAAGGCTATTCCGGAGAGGGTTACATGTATCTGGAAGATAATGCCGATGTTATTTCAATTCCTGTCACAGTGGAAAAGGCTGGCATGTATGAGCTGAAAATCTGCTATCAGAATAATTTTGGCAGTGATAAAATTCAGAATATTGTCGTTAATGATGTTGATGCCGGACAGATGAGTTTTCCCGAAACAGCTGAATGGGCAATTCTCAATTTTGGCGCAATCAAGCTCAATGCTGGTGAAAATACAATTGCCATCAAAGGCAGCTGGGGCTGGACAAATTTTGATTATATCACATTGACAGAGGCTCAGCTTGGTGATATCAAAGCAACACAGACAAATACCTGTGATCCGGATAGCATTGATTCTGCAAAACAGCTGATGTCTTATCTTTCCAGTATCTATGGTGAACATATTCTTTCCGGACAGCAGGAAATCTATAAATATGGCCCTCATGATACAGAATATGAATTTAATTATATCAAAGAAAAAACCGGTAAACTCCCTGCAATCCGTGGCTTTGATCTGGGTAATTCCTGCAATCCCATTACTTCCTGTTTTGGAGAAGATCAAACTTCTGATCGCATGATCGAATGGGCAGAAAAAGGCGGTATTATTGAATCTTCTTTCCATTTAAATGTGCCTACTGATTTTGCAAGCTATACTATGGGTGATAATCTGTCTTTTAATCAGACAACTTATTCTCAGAATACAGATTTCTCCCCTGCTAAGGCATATACAGAAGGCACAAAAGAGAATGCATTCTATACACAGGCTCTTGATAAAGTGGCTGAAAAATTCCTTGCATTGCAGGAAAAAGGCATTTCTATCCTGTGGAGACCCCTGCATGAAGCAGAAGGCGGCGGCGGTGAAGCTAGTTCATGGTTCTGGTGGGGAAGAGAAGGCTCTAAAACTTATAGAGAACTCTATATTTATACTTATAAATATCTGACAGAAACAAAAGGTTGTCATAATCTGATCTGGGAATTTAACAGCTATGCTTTCCCAACTTCTGAAAATTGGTATCCCGGTGATGAATATGTTGATATTATCGGCTATGATAAATACAACTGCACTGACTGGTCAAGCGGTAGCAAAGTAGTTTCACATAATGATTCTGCAATTTCCAGTACATTCTATACAATCATGAATAAGTATAACTCCGCAAAAATGATTGCAATGATGGAAAATGACAGCTTCTCTACTGTGGATAATCTGACATCAGAAAAAGCAGGCTGGCTCTACTTCCTGACATGGTATGACGGCGGAACAGCCGCAGATGGTGATATGCCTAATTTCCTCTCTGATCCAACTTTCAATACAGAAAAAGATCTGATTGATATGTATACAAGTGATTATTGCATCACTCTGGATGAACTTCCGAAACTTTCTGATATTGAATTTGATCCTGATGCTACTAATGCTACAGAAAATACACAGCCTACAGAACCCGAAGAAGGTCATGCAAGAATCAGTGCCGATGGTAAAGGTAACTTCAATATTGATCTGCCGGAAGCCTCTGAAACGATCTGCCTGGTAGTTGATCTTGGTGATGCTACTTCTGCTAATGGCGGTCTTGGCGTTTCTATTGCTCTGGATGGTACTTATTATTGGGCTAATATCCAGTGGAAAGCGGATAAGAGCGGCATAAATGAGGTAAATCTGGTTGATCAGCTCTTTAATGTTACTACTACAGTAGACAATGAAACCGTTGTTATTACAGATGATGCAATTCTGGATCAGATCAAGAAAATCCTGCCAACACTGAAATCTTTCCAAGGTCAAGTATGGTGGGCTGGTGCAGGTGAAACAGAATTGGATAAAACTACAGTTGCCATCACAGATGCTTATATCAAAGCCAGCGGTGAAACAGATCCGGAAGAATCTGATACTACAGAGCCTTCTGAAACAGAAACCCTCAAAAAAGGCGATGTCAACGGAGATGACAATGTCAATATTATGGACATTATTCTCCTGAATAAAGCAATCTATGGCAAGGCTACGCTTACACCTGAAAAAGAAAAAGCTGCCGATGTAGATGGCGATGGAAAACCCACTGCCAGCGATTCCCTCATGCTGATGAAAGTGATTGTAAAACTGATTACTCTGGAATAATTAATATCCTCCCTCGACTGTAAAATCGAGGGAGGATTATTGATTTTAAAAAAGTGACCGGAAACGATGCATTGCTTCTCTAGTCTCTTCCTGATCTCCAAAAGCTGTGAGCCTGAACCAATTTACCCCATTTTTCCCAAAGCCTGCGCCCGGCGTTCCCACTACAGCAATTTCATTCAGCATCTTATCAAAGAAAGTCCAGCTATCCATTTCAAACGGACATTTGAACCAGATATACGGCGAATTAATTCCACCTGTAAAAGGAACATGAAGTTCTGTCAATGTTTCCGCAATCACACGGGCATTTTCTTGATAATATAGAATACTTTTTCTGACTTGTTTCTGACCTTCCGGCGTAAAAACAGCTTCTGCGGCTCTCTGCACGGGATAAGAAACACCATTGAATTTTGAGCCTTCTCGTCTGTTCCATAATTGCGCAAGACTAACTTCTGTCCCATCACTGGCAATAGTTTTCAGTTCAGCCGGAACAACAGTATAGCCGCATCTCACACCGGTGAATCCTGCTGTTTTGGACAATGAACACAGTTCAATAGCAGTTTCTTTTGCACCATCAAGCAGGTAAATGCTTCTTGGAATATTTTCATCACGGATAAATGCCTCATAAGCGGCATCATAGAGAATGATAGCATGATGCTGTTTTGCATAGGCGATCCAAATGGCAAGCTGTTCTTTTGTATAAACCGCACCTGTTGGATTATTCGGCGAACAAAGATAAATAATATCCGGGAAAATTTTTTTGCCGTTCAGATCATAGCCATCCGGATCGGGCATAGCAGCAAAGCCATTTTCTTCATTGGAATCTGCATAGACGATCTGACGGCCATTCATGAGATTAGAATCCACATAGACAGGATAAGCCGGATCAGTGATTAAAATAATATTACTATCATCAAAAATATCTACCAGATTACCGCAGTCACTTTTTGCGCCGTCATTGATTCGAATATCTGAAGCAGGAACATCTGCGCCGAAACTTTTATAATATTCTGAAACGGCTTGTCGGAGGAAGTCATAACCTGCGCCGCTGTCCTCATAACCTCGAAAAGTTTCCTTGACAGCTAATTCATCAGCGGCTTTTTTCATAGCATCGACAACAATGGGCGCAAGTGGCTGGGTCACATCACCAATTCCCATGCGGATGATTTTCTTTTCCGGATGTGTTGTCTGAAATGCCTTTACTTTTTGAGCGATCCGGATAAATAAATAATTTTTCTCCAGTTTCAAATAATTTTCATTAATTTTCAAAGCACTCACCTCATAATAAAATTTCGCCGTCAAAAACATGTGTTGCTGAGCCTGTCATCATGACAGTGCCATCTGTTTGATATACAATCTGCAAATCTCCGCCGAGCAATTTTATGTTAATGATTTCATTCTGTTTACAATACTGATTCAATACAGATGCTACTGCAACTGCACATGCACCTGTTCCACATGCCATAGTTTCACCGCTTCCACGTTCCCAGACACGCATTTTCAAAGTATGATCATCAAGAACATTCACAAATTCTGTGTTGACTCTTGCGGGGAATAATGCATGATGTTCAAAATCAGATCCGATTTTTTCCAGATTCAAATCATTGATATTTTCATCAAGAAAAACCACACAATGTGGATTCCCCATAGAAACACCAGTTGCCAGATATGTTTTTCCCTGTACTGTGATAGGCTGAGAAATAAAGTTTTCTCCTTCTGCATTCATAGGAATGTCAGCAGGTTTCAGAATCGCTTTGCCCATATTCACAGTCGCCCCGATGGCTTTCCCGTTTTCTGTCTGCAATGTGATATATTTTATTCCGGAATTAGTTTCTACAGATAACTCCGGCTTTGTGACAATCCCATGATCATAGGCATATTTTCCAACACAGCGGATTCCATTGCCGCACATCATTGCTTCTGAACCATCTGCATTAAAAATTCTCATACGGCAATCTGCTTTATCTGACGGCAAAATCAAAATTAATCCATCAGAGCCGATCCCTTTTCTGCGGTCACTTATCCGGATCGCTAACTCTTCTGGATGCGCTACCTGCTCTTCAAAACAATTGACATAGATATAATCATTGCCAATTCCATGCATTTTAGAAAATTTCATCATAAAAAATCCTTTCAGGAAAATGATTAAATACAAATCTGTATTTACAGCAAGGACAATTGTCCGTTCATATTTCTAATCATAGCATAATTTCTGGAAAATTGCAATAGATTTCTGAAATTTCTTTGAAAAATAAAAAATTCCCTTGCATTTTGTTTCAGAATATGTTAGAATAATAATATAATTTACTTTGGAAAGGTGGAATTTCATGAAAAAACTGGCCGAACAGCTGTGCCCTGGTGTACAGTTCATGTCAATGATTGAACCGAAATTCAAGACAAGTAATCTGTTTATCATCATGATGCTTCCGGCAGAACCGGAAAAATATGCAGCCCTTTCACTTGCCAAAAATATATTGCTGAATTCTTGTGCAAAATATCCAAGTGTTTCCGCAATGTCGGAGAAAATGCAGGATCTTTATGGCGCATCCGTCAGCAGTTCTGTCGGTATCATCGGCAATACCTGGCAGGTGGATTTTTCTGCCAGCGTCATTTCAGACCGTTATGCTCTGGAAGGGGAAAAGCTTTGTCTGGAAACGGCTGATCTTCTGCTGGAATGCCTTTTGCATCCAAATGCCGAAAATCATGCATTTAATCAGACGGCTTTCTGTACAGAACAACAGGAAATGCTTGATAATATCGAAAGTGAAATTAATAATAAGCGTTCGTATGCTATGAAAAGAGCGAAAGAAATCATTTTTCAAGGGGAGGTCAATGCGTATCCTATTTATGGAAGCCGAGAAGAAGTGCTTGCCTTGACACCGGAACAGGTTTATGCCGCTTATCAGGAACTTTTGCAGAAAGCACAGATTTTGATTTATTATGTAGGAACAGAAGCTGTTCCGGAACTGCCGGAAATGTTCCGGAAAGCCTTTTCCGGAAGAACCGTGCAGGATCTTGCATTTTATGCCCCTAGTCCCTGCAAATCTGAATCTGCTATGATCAAAGAAAAATTAGATGTCCGTCAGTGTCAGCTGATCATGGCTTTTAAAATTTCAGAAACAGAGCAGGAAGTTTTGCGTTTGTGCAGTCTGATGTTTGGCGGTGCGCCATTTTCTCTATTATTTTCCAACGTCCGTGAAAAAATGAGCCTGTGCTATTACTGTTCCAGCATGGTATTGTATGGGAAAAATACGATGCTGGTTTCCAGTGGTGTCTCTCCTGAAAATATTGAAAAAACACGTCTTGCTATTCTGGATCAGCTCGAATTGCTGAAAACAGGCCAGTTTGACGAAAAATTGCTGACAGATGCCAAGCGTTATTTAATCAATGCATTGCGTCTTTCTGGTGATACGCCCTCTTCCTGCATCACAGAAGAATTTGAATGCTTTATCCGGAAAGATCATGCTGGACTGGAAGAACGCATTGCCATTTGTGAAAAAATCACCAAAGAGGATATTATTCGCACAGCCTGTGCGCTGAAACAGGATAGTATTTATATTTTAGAGCAGGAGGACAATGCATGAAAAAACGGATTATAGAAACGATAACAGCTCCCGGAGGCGGTCAGAATTGTCAGCATATCAAACATGCTTCCGGACTTGATATTTATATCATGGAAATGCCTGATTATCATAGTGCATATGCCCTATTCGGCACGAAATACGGATCTGTCAATACTATGTTCCGGCTGAATGGAGAAGAGGATTTTGCACAAGTGCCGGAAGGCATTGCCCATTTTCTGGAGCATAAATTATTTGAAAATGAAGACTGCGGAACGTTTGAAAAATATGCGGCTACAGGTGCTATTGCAAATGCATATACTTCATTTGATAGAACCGCTTATTTATTCATGTGCTCTGAAAATTTCGCACCTTCTCTGGAAATTCTGCTTGATTTTGTACAGCATCCCTATTTCACACAGGAGACTGTTGACAAAGAACAGGGAATCATTGCACAGGAAATCCGCATGAATCAGGATGAACCCGGCTGGAAATTATTTTTTAATTCCCTGAAAAGTATGTATCATCATCATCCTGTCAGAATTGATATTGCTGGCACAGAAGAAAGCATTTCCCAAATCAATGCAGATTTATTATACAGATGCTATCATACTTTTTATAATCTGCATAACATGGTTTTATCCATTGCAGGGAATGTGCATACAGAAGAAATACTAGAGATTTGTGACAGATTATTAATTCCTGCCAAAGATCAGAAGCTGGAAGAAGTATTCCCAGAAGAGCCTTATGAAGTACTACAGCATGAATGTGAAGCGATCGCTCCCGTAGGCGTTCCCATGTTTAGCATTGATTTCAAATTAAAGCCAAAAACAGGAGCAGAACAGCTCAGGGCGGAATTATTATGTCAGCTTGTTATGGATACACTGTTCAGCATGAGTTCTCCAATTTGCCAATCTTGGCTTGAGGAAGGATTGATTAATTTTTCCTTCGGTGCAGATGCACCATTCACAGGAAATGGCTATTTTTCTGTAGGCGTTGGCGGAGAATCCAGAAATCCACGGGAAGTGCGAGAAAGAGTATTTCATGTTCTTCAGGAAGCAAAAAAAAATGGATTTGATCAGAAAGCTTTTGAACGCACCAGACGTGAACGCTATGGCACAATGATTCGTTCTATGAATAGTGTAGAATCTAATGCATCCATGATGCTTGACTGCTATATGTGCAAAATTCTTCCTTTTTCACCGATTGCTGTCCTGTCAGAGCTGACATATGAGGAAGCATATCAATTCTTGTGTGAAGAAATTGACATTGATAATTCTGTTCTGTCAGTTGTTCATGCAGAAGGTGACAGTTTATGACCACGATAGAAGAACTTGGCTATTCTGATCTTGATTATAACGAAATTATATTTCCCCGGCTCGGACTTGATTTTCATATTGATCCAACTGCTTTTACCATTTTCGGCATCAGCATTCAATGGTATGGTATTATTATCACCTGCGGCATGATTCTGGCCATGATCTTCGCACTGCGGAACATGCGCCGGATCGGCCTTGATCCGGATAGAGCCATTGATGTGATTATTGCCGGAATTATTGGCGGAATTATTGGGGCAAGAACGTATTATGTCGCATTCAACTGGAGCGAATATGCTGGTGACTGGAAATCTATTTTGAACACCCGTGAAGGCGGTCTTGCCATCTATGGCGGTGTGATTGGTGCTTTTCTGGTAGGTGCGATTGCCTGCCGTCTACGAAAAGTACGGCTTCTCCCTATGATGGATATTTGTGGCACTGGTTTTTTGCTTGGTCAGGGAATTGGCAGATGGGGAAATTTCACAAATCAGGAAGCGTTTGGATCAAATACATCCGGCATTTTCGGAATGTCCGGCGGCCGCATTCAGACATGGATTTCAGCCAATTATGCGCCGGATGTGCTGAATCCGGCTTATCCGGTGCATCCCTGTTTTCTGTATGAATCTATCTGGTGTCTGACAGGATTTGTGATTGCTGCGATTATTTTAAAAAAATACAGAAAATTTGACGGCCAAATTATTTTATTCTATCTTTCCTGGTATGGTCTGGGTAGATTTTTTATTGAAAGTCTCCGGACGGACAGCCTTATGACAGGAACTTTGAAAATTTCTCAGGTACTGGCGGCAATATGTGTACTTTTCGGGGTGATCATGACAGTGATCAGCTTTTCAAGAGTCAAACGGCTGGGCTGTGATTATATTCTATATTGTGATACGGAAGAATCTAAAGCTCTGCTTGCGGAAGCAGATGCCATAAATCAGAAAAATAAAAAAAAATCAGAAAGTGAGGAATCCTGATATGGCAAATATCATTGATGGAAAACAGGTTTCTGCTCAGATCAAAGAACAGGTCAGACAGGAAACAGAAGCATTGACCCAAAAAACAGGAAAAAAACCGGGGCTTGCAGTCGTAATTGTCGGAAATGATCCGGCCTCAAGAGTTTATGTTAATAATAAGAAAAAAGCCTGTGAAGCGGTTGGCTTCCAGTCATTCGAGTATGCCCTGCCAGAAGATACGACACAGGCCGAATTATTAGAACTCGTGGAAACACTTAATGCAGATAAAAATATCAATGGCATTTTAGTACAACTCCCTGTGCCAAAGCAAATTAATGATAAAGCTATTATCAATGCCATTTCAGCAGAAAAAGATGTAGATGCTTTTCATCCGGAAAATGTCGGCAGAATTATGATCGGTGAATATGCATTTCTTCCCTGTACGCCGGCCGGTGTCATGGAATTAATTGATTCTACAGGGGTGGAAATCTCCGGGAAAAATTGCGTTGTGATCGGCCGAAGCAATATCGTAGGGAAACCAATGGCGATGCTTCTCCTGCATAGAAGCGGCACAGTGACAATCTGCCACAGCCGTACACAAAATCTTGCAAGCATTACCAGAGAAGCAGATATTTTAGTTGCTGCTGTCGGAAAAGCAAATTTTGTAACAGGCGATATGATCAAAGAAGGTGCAATTGTCATTGATGTTGGCATGAATCGGCTTGAAAATGGCAAACTCTGCGGAGATGTTAATTTTGAAGAAGCAGAGAAAAAAGCCGCTTATATCACCCCTGTTCCCGGCGGTGTTGGGCCTATGACGATTGCAATGCTGATGAAAAATACACTCACAGCATTCAAAGCACAAAATCAGCTGAATGAAAAGGAGTTTTTTTATGAGATATGATATTCAAGGCGCACCTTATCCGGTGGCCGAAGTTCATCTTGCAAATGGTGAAAGTGTCATCTGTCAAAGCGGTGCAATGGTTTGGCAAGATACGAATATTGAAATGCAGACTACAACAAATGGCGGATTTGGCAAGGTACTCGGCAGACTGGTGACAGGAGAATCCCTTTTTCAGAATACTTATACAGCAAAAGCCGGTTCTGGATCCATTACATTCGGCTCTTCCTTACCCGGCGAAATCAAAGCATTTGAGCTTTGCCCCGGAGATGTGATTATTGCACAGAAATCTGCTTTCCTGGCTTCTGATCCGACTGTGAATTTTGAACTCTATTTCCAGAAAAGAATCTCTTCCGGCTTCTTTGGCGGTGAGGGCTTCATCATGCAGAAATTTACCGGAGCAGGTACTCTCCTGATTGAAGTGGATGGCAGTACTATTCAAAAAGTAATTTCGCCGGGCGAATCTATTCTTATTGATACTGGCTATCTTGTAGCAACAGAGGGCGAATGCAATATTGAAGTGGAAACGATCAAAGGCGTTGCCAATGTCCTCATGGGCGGAGAAGGTCTGTTTAATACTAAAGTCACTGCTCCAAAATCCAATTCTGTACGGATCTGGCTGCAAACGATGCCTTTGTCTCATATGGCGGCTGCAATTGCACGTTTCATCCCCAGAACAAATTAAATAGATAAAATAGCACCGCTTGGAAATGAATTCCCAGGCGGTGCATTTAAAAATCAGAAGGCGGAAAGCCGCTTACTGCATTTTATAAGAATCAATCATTTTCTTTACCATCTGTCCGCCGATACGGCCAGCTTCTCTTGCAGTCAGGTCGCCGTTGTCGCCCGGTTTCAGATTTACGCCTACTTCATTTGCAGATTCCATTTTAAAACGTTCCAGAGCTTCTCTGCCCTTCTGAGTCATTTCACCTTTCATGATAAAATCTCCTTTGATTGTTAAAATTTATTTTATTCTATTCATGCGGCGTTCCTGCCGCAAAAGTATTATAAGCATTTTAAAAATAAATATCACAGGAAAAATCAGGGAATTCAGATCGAAACATAAGCCGGATCTGTATTAGCCTTGCGGAAATACTGATCTGTATCTGTAAAGCGGATAGGATCACCGATCACAATCAAAACAGCCTGTCCATCCTTCACAGGTGCGATTTCAATTTTTTCATGAACCGCATTAATTTTCAAGAAACCTCCATTTTCTGCTGGAAGCGTTCCTTTGATACGATAGATTTTCCCACAGGCGGGATCATGCATCACAGTATAGATCAGATCTGAAATTTGCTGTTCAGGAATCGCAATATGCATGAAATAATGTGTTGTACTGTGAAGGGCATCCGTGCGGAACTGCTTCACATAAGGTTCATTTCGATATCCAGCGGCGGCAAAATCAGCATAATCCTGATCAGTGAAATCTTTCCAGTTTTTTAAGCTCATCTCTTTTTCCTGAAATCTGCGTTGACAATGAATAGAAGCCAGTGCCTGATTCAGCTGAGAAAGTATGCGTCCGGCAGTTTGTTCCGGCGACTCTGCCGGATTTTGTTTACTAAGAATCAATTTTCCAGCACAGGCTGATTCTGAAGCAAGCAGATATTGCATTTCTTCTGAAAGATGCTCTTCTGTTTCTGCATCAAGAATAGTCAAGATACTGCCGATCATAAACCATCTGTCAAGCGGTGATTCATGAAGGATATCAAAAAATTCATCCATATCAAAAATACCGGAAGGCTCGATAATAACCCGATCAAAATGCTGCATTCCCAAAGAAATCAACTGCGTTTTGAATCTTCTCCGATGACAGCAGGGATCCCCTCCCCCTGCAATCATCTCTAGTTGACAATGATCACACTGTAAATCTTTCAGCATCAGCATGTCAATATTGACTGCACCAAAATCATTTTCCAGAATAGCGATTTTTTCGCCTTTTTGAATAAAATATTCTGCATAACCATGCAGAAACGTCGTTTTTCCTGCACCCAATATCCCAGTAATCAAATCAATTCTAGTCATAAACATCACTCCTAAATTTATTATAGCATATCCAGAATGAAAAAGCAAGTTTGACTTTTTCAGGAAGATGTGCTATAATAATATCATAATCCAAAAATGGAGATGATTTCTCATGAATATTGATTATGAAAAAAATCCGGAATTTCTGAATGATTATATCATGCATCTGAGTGTTGTCAAAGGACTTGCGGAAAGTACAGTAATGGTTTATTATCTTGATATTCGTCAATTTCTGCGGTTTCACATGCTTTATCAATCCGGTGAGAGAAATATCAAGCCGGAAATGTTGCCATCTGCCAGAATCGAACTGATGACAGAGGAAGACATTCAAAAAATTATTCTGAAAGATATTTATAGATATTATCAATTTCTAGGAAAATGTGAGAATAAATCCCATATTCGAAGCAGAAAAGGTTCTTCCCTTCGCAGTTTTTTTCATTATCTGACAACACAGGCCGGAATCATGGATCATAATCCGACAGAAAATCTTGAAATTTCCAGTCCTCGCCATGCATTGCCCAAATATCTGAATCTCAACGAAAGTATTCATCTTTTAGAAACCAAATCGGGCACAAATAAAGCAGAAGATATTCGAGATTACTGCATTCTGACACTATTTCTGAACTGTGGGCTTCGGCTGGGGGAACTGATCGGATTGAATCTGATTTCTCTGGATATGGAAGAACAGAAAATGAGAATTATGGGAAAGGGCAGTAAAGAACGGATTATTTACCTGAATGAGGCATGTATGGACGCATTACAGGATTATCTTATACTCCGGAAAGAAATAGACACTTCTGATCCAGCTTTGTTTTTAAGCAAACAGAAAAAACGCATCAGCCGCCGGAGGGTTCAGCAGATCGTGGAAACTGCACTCAAAAAAGCCGGCCTTGCTGGGAGAGGACTCTCTACACATAAACTCCGCCATACTGCCGCAACACTCATGTATCAGCAGGGCGGGACAGATATTCTGACATTAAGATCTATTTTAGGGCATGAAAGCGTTGCTACTACGCAGATCTATACTCATCTGGGTGATACTGCCGAACGAGATGCTATGAACCGTGCGCCACTTGCCGGAACAAAACGAAAATAAAAAATCCTTAAAATTACAAAATTCTGCTTGCTTTTTTTGTGTAAATATGCTATAATAAAAACAGTCACCCATCTGAAAGGAGTGCGTTTTTATGGAAGAAGATCAATTTGTCATGGATACAGTTTCCAGAATTTCAGAATCTCAGCAGGAAAAATTTGTCACCCTGTTTCATGAGTTCATGGAATTGGAACATCTGTATGAATCCGCCGCTGAACTGGTAAAAACACAGTTACATATCTATGATTCTGAATTCAGTGTAAAATTTCAAAGAAATCCGATTCATAGCATTGAAAGCCGAATCAAATCGCCACAGAGCATGATGGGCAAACTTCAAAAAAAAGGACTGGAAATGTCCGCAAAATCAGCACAGAAAAATTTAATGGATATTGCTGGTATTCGTGTAGTATGTTATTATATTGATGATATTTATGCCATTGCGGAATTGCTGAATATGCAAAGAGAATATAAAATTATTAAAATCAAAGATTATATCAAACATCCGAAACCAAGCGGATACAGAAGTCTGCACGTCATTCTGATGGTACCTGTTTATCTTTCTTCTACTCGAAAAGAAGTGCCGGTAGAAATTCAGATCCGTACGATTGCAATGGATTTCTGGGCGAGTTTGGAACATCAATTGCATTATAAAACAAATTCCGTTGTATCAGAATCACTCAAGAAAGAATTACAGGATTGTGCGGAAATTATTGCTGATACAGATCTTAAAATGCAAGATATTTATCAGCAAATCTATGATCTGGATTAAAAATTCATAAGGGGCTGTTGCATCATTTATTTCTATGCAACAGCCCCATGTTTTATTTTTTATCTTCCAATCCTTGATAACGTGAGTTCGATGGAAAAAAT
>DJXD01000112.1 GCA_002449585.1 Ruminococcus sp. UBA7013 | reverse complement strand
CAGAAATCTATTGACAAGAATTTGAGAAAAGCAATCCGGCAATCGGATGGATCATTATTAACCCCCTTCCAACAGGCCAAACGATACGCCGCTGAATTGCCCTATTCTCAGCGGCCAAGATGGATTATTACCTGTAATTTCGCTGAATTCCTTGTCTATGATATGGAAAAGCCCAACGGCGAACCAGAACAGATTTTCCTGAAAGATCTTGAAACAGATTATTATCGCCTTCAATTTCTTGTCGAACAAAAATCGGAAATGGTGAAAAAAGAAGAACGAATTTCTGTTGCAGCAGGTAATCTCGTCGGCAAGTTCTATGACGCACTTATCAAACAATATAAAAATCCGGATGCGGATGCATCTAAAAAAAGTCTGAATATGCTTTGTGTCCGTCTCGTTTTCTGCCTATATGCCGAACATGCTCAGCTTTTTGATCAGCATACAATGTTCGGCTCGTACCTGAAACCATTTCCAAGCAAAGAAATGCATCATAAACTCCGTGAACTGTTCAAAGTGCTGAATATGACACAGAAACAAAGAGATCTATATGATCCCTATATGGATGACGATCTAGCGGCATTCCCGTATGTGAATGGCGGCCTGTTTGCAAATGAAACTATCGAAATTCCCGGATTTACAGATGAAATTGCCGATATTCTTCTGAATCAGGCAAGCGCAGGATTTGACTGGTCTGAAATCAGCCCCACCATTTTCGGAGCGGCATTTGAATCGACTTTGCGGGGAAAAACAAAACGTTCCGGCGGAATGCATTATACCTCTGTGGAAAATATTCTCAAAGTCATCAAGCCCCTGTTTCTGGATGATCTGCATAAAGAACTGGAAGAAATCAAACAGATCAAAATCCGGAAAACCAAAAATGCACAGCTGGAAGCATTTCGTGATAAACTCGCCGCTCTCACATTCCTTGATCCTGCCTGTGGTTCTGGAAATTTTCTGACACAAACTTATATCGAGCTGAGACGGCTTGAAAATGAAGCCCTGAAAGAATTGATTGCTTCCGAATCTATGCATGGTCAAATGCTTCTGGGGGGAGGGATTACCCCCATTAAAGTAGGAATCCAACAATTTTATGGGATAGAAATTGATGACTTTGCAGTTTCTGTTGCAAAAACTGCGTTATGGATCGCAGAACATAAAATGCTCCGAGAAACGGAAACCATCATGCAGGTTGATTTGAAATTTCTTCCATTAAAATCCTATGCCAATATTATTGAGGGAAATGCACTGCGGATGGATTGGAATACTGTTATTCCAAAAGAAAAACTGCATTATATCATTGGGAATCCGCCATTTATTGGCTATTCTTTGCAATCCAAAGAACAAAAAAAAGATATTTTGTCAATCTATGTTGATGAAAAAGGCAAGCCCTACAAAACAGCAGGAAAGATTGATTATGTTTCAGGCTGGTATTTCAAAGCATCCGAAATGATGCAGAATACAGCCATTCGCACGGCTTTCGTATCCACGAACAGTATCACACAGGGCGAACAGGTCGCAGGCGTTTGGAAGCCCTTGTATGACCGTTTTGGGATTCATATTGATTTTGCACATCGTTCTTTTATCTGGGATAATGAAGCCAATCAAAAAGCACATGTGCATTGTGTCATTGTGGGTTTCAGTATTGCAGAAAATAAGGCAGAAAGAAAATTATTTGACAATGGTAAAGAAAAAGAGGTCAAAAATATTAACCCCTATTTGATTGAAGCACCTGACATTTTTATTGAAAGCAGAAAAGAAACAATTTGTGAAGTTCCTAAAATGACAACTGGAAACAGGCCAGCAGATGGAGGACATCTCATTATTGAAGAGGAAGATTATGATACATTTATCAAAAAAGAACCGAATGCAGTTAAATATATCAAGAAATTAACAGGCGCAGCCGAGTATATCAATAATAAGAAAAGATATTGTTTATGGCTTGTTGGTGCAAGTCCTGCCGAGCTTCGAAAAATGCCAGAAGTCTTAAAACGTATTGAATTATGTAAACAGGACAGATTGAACGGCGCACCTGACAGACAAAAACTTGCTGAAACACCTGCATTATTTAGAGAAACTAAAAATCCGGAGACATATGTTATTGTTCCAGCCACATCTTCTGAAAACAGAAGATATATTCCATTAGGTTTTCTTGATAGAAGTACAATACCTACAAATTCTGCTGTTATTATTCCCAATGCTACATTATATCATTTTGGTGTCTTGACTTCTAATGTACATATGGCTTGGATGCGGACTGTTTGCGGACGGCTTGAAATGAGATACAGATATTCTAATAATATTGTTTACAATAATTTCCCGTGGTGTAACCCCACAGACCAACAAAAAGCCCTGATTGAAAAAACTGCACAGGCTATCCTTGATGCAAGGAAAAAATATTCCGACTGCTCCCTTGCTGATTTGTATGATGAAACTACTATGCCCCCAGAACTCCGCAAGGCTCACCAGGCCAATGATAAAGCCGTCATGCTCGCTTATGGATTCGATTACAAAACCATGACTGAAAGCGAATGCGTCGCTGAACTTATGAAAATGTATCAGAAATTGACTTCTATAAATTAAATCATTAAAGCGTTAAGACAAAAAAATAAAGACTGTTCGGATTTTGATTATCTGGACAGCCTTTTTCATTCTCCGAGTATTTCCATCATCATTAAACCCTCGTCTTTGAATCCTTGAATGTACAGAACTTCGTTTTCTGCTGAGAGTTTCCACCATTCTTGCAATGTGCTGTTATTAGGATCTGCCCTATGCTCTGACAAAGCGATGTCTCCGTGGTATAGCTCTTTTAGCATAACAGCATACCTCCTTTCAGTGTACTATCATACCATAATTCAGGAAAAATAGCCATTATCATAACAACCAAAGATGATGCATGATAATTGTGCAAAATATCACATGAGTTCTTTAAACCCTACAAATCCGCTTTTCAAGCTCGGGAGGTGCTTATCAGACAATCAGGTATGCACAGCAAAAAGAATGCCAGATTATCAATCTGGCATAAAGACAGGTATTTTATCTATAGCGGAGAAGAGAGGATTTGAACCTCCGGTACGGGAATGCCGTACAGCAGTTTAGCAAACTGTCGCTTTCAGCCACTCAGCCACTTCTCCATGATGATGGGAGTGGCTGGACTCGAACCAGCGCAGACCGAAGTCTCCTGATTTACAGTCAGGTGCAATTGCCGCTATGCGACACTCCCATTTAAATATTTTATAATTTCCGTTGGAAGAATCGAACTTCCATTCCCGGCTTCAAAGACCGCTGTCCTGCCATTAAACGAAACGGAAATATTCTGATGCCTCTGGCAAGAATCGAACTTGCGACGCCAGATTCTTCAGACCTGCGCTCTACCATCTAAGCTACGAAGGCATATGATTTCCGCTGAGAGAATCGAACTCCCATTACCTGTGCCAGAAACAGGTGGCTTTAGACGAAGCGGAATGGTGACGGATACGAGACTCGAACTCGTATTACATCCTTGAAAGGGATATGTCCTGTACCTGTTAGACGAATCCGCCATTGTTATTGCCCATATCAGGCATAATTTTCAGTTGAGAATAATAATCTGGTCAATGGTCACATTCAGCATATGTGCCAGAATCACCATATTGTCAATTGAAGGCATTGTATCACCACGCATCCATTTGAACACTGCCTGCGGTGTGTTGAATCCGCAGCCGTTTTGAATATCCACAATTTTAAGCCCTTTTGCCTTGATGAGATTTTTGATGTTCGCACCAGTCGCTGTCATGTTAATCGTTGGAATAACTTCTGTCATAAGAATAACCACCTTTCTGATAGATATAAAATTAACCGCCTGTGTTAGTTTTGCACTGCACACAGACGATGTTGTTCTATCATAAGATGGTTCACAATGAATCACTCTCTTCACTGAATCTGGTGAACTGAACAAGCACTTAAATGTCTTTGGTGCAGCACAACGGAGCTTTCCTCCTGATACTGGAAAAAGCTATACTGCTGATATTCAAAGACATACTGACTATTATTCATCTTTGTGTTGTTCATGACAGCGTTCATTGTTTTCACCCTTTCATTAGTTAGAATCTTGTGAGGGAGTGTCTCCCTTTGATGTTTTCATTATAGCACAGAATTGAGAGAATGTCAAGTAAACCTGTGGTATAGTTTTTTCATTCCATCGGTCTGGCAGAGTGTGTTTATTTCCTCTGCCACTAATCTACAAGTCGTACACAGTATTACACAGTTGCATACAGTAGCATACAGTAACACAAAATTGTGCCTTACTGTGAATTTTTTGATGCAAGATTAGCAAATCGGTGTCTCATTTACTCCTGCTTACTTCATAGACTATTTTGCTGGGTTTTAGACACAGTAGCATACAATAATTTGCAATTACTTTAATGATTTAAATTCATAAATCCCCGTTACACAATCCCAGCGACCGTTTGGAGGGTATTTCCCCCTTTACGATCGCTTTGGATTAGTTTATTGGATACCAGATTCTAATCTTGCATTTGTATAAATTATATGGTCATAAGCATAGGAAGGTGTGAAATATTCTGTTGTATTCCCATCTTTGTAGGTTGCCGCAGTAAGTGATACTTTATAGTTGGCATATGCCAAACCATTATTGTTAAAGTCGCCATCACCAGTCTTTACCTTGAAATCAATGGGTAGCAGATAAATCCCATCACCTTGCGTATTCAGCTGACTTTTATGAACACGCAGTTGAATCAAGGTATTTGTTACAGTAATTTTTGCAAGAATTGTTTTACCATCAGTATCGTATAAGATATTAGTCTCATTATTCATTTTGGGAACTGCTTTATTATCAGATGATTGATTGAATATATAGAGTGGATTATCATGTGTCTCGCTTGTATTGATACCATAAAACGTGAGGTCTGTCAAGTAATCGCTGATTGTCAAGCCTTTATTTGTGCTATCTGGTTCTCCTGTTTCTACTTTTACATAATCAGTTTTACGGTTTGATAATGTTAATGTATATTCGATATAATCATTATCAGTCCGCAAGGCTCTTGTGTCATATCGTGAATAAGTATCAACATAAGAAAGGGCTTTTTTCGTGTCTGCTGACTCCAATTCTACAGCATTTTTGCCAAGATAGCTGTATGCACCTGTTATTGCTTCTGGTGTCTGTACCACATTGTATTCTAATTCAGCTGCTGAATCATCTTTTGTATAATAACGATAACCATCTGTTATGGTTGTGGATGTTGCACTGAATGCCGCATTTTCTTTGGATGATGCAATATTGGAATATCCAATTACGCTTGACCCTATTGAGTTATCTTCGTAGTCATTTTTGGGGAACTGATAAATTAATAATTTAGGCTGATACACCGCATCAAATTTCACTTGCAAAGATACAGCGTTCTCATATACATCGTCTTTGTCTGCCAGATATGTCAGCAAATTCTGATTATTCGCAAATTCAATATAATTTTCTGTAATCTCAGGTTTAGAAGCGTATACTTTACCCTCAACAGGTGTTTCAGGCTCAATAATTGATGTTGCTGTTTCTTTTGAAAATGTGTTGCCGCCTTGAATATAATAAGTCATATCACTGCCAATGCTGACATCTGCCGCAATTTGAACACCTACTTGAGACTGACCTACTCGTTTGTCCAGTTTATCATAACTCATCAAAAATGTTTGATAAATTGTAGAATCTGGATTGTTCTGCATATTACTTTGAATTCCTTTTGTTATTGCACTTTCCGTCAATTTAATATTTGCTGTCATGGTTACGATCAGCCAGTTGTTGTTATTATCCATAAATTGTGTTCCTGATTTACGTGGAACAACATTCAAAGTAAGATCGTTCTGATACAAATTTCCAAGCAACAAATGTGCATCTTGTTTACGGTCTATGCTGTTCGGTTCCCACTTTCCTACACTCCATTTGGGATTTTCAGAATTATCTGCTGTTTTTTCAAAATTGCCTCGTGATGAAATTTCATAATGATAAATGATAGTATCTGCTTCATTTTTCGGTGTTAAAATTGTTAAATAATATCGTTCGACAAGGTAAGTGGCTGTTGTATCTTTCAGAGTTACATCTGTTACTGCATATTTCTCATCATTTGTCTTTGAGCTATCTTTACTTTCATCATATGGGCGATAATAAACATTATTTTTATCCCGAACGGTTGCACCAGCTTCAATTGCTTTTTCCTCATCTGTTTCATCTAACTTTACTAAATTTCGGATAATTTCTTCATCTTCCGGCTGTCCCACTGTTACAGTCATCAGGTTGTTGAAAGGAGCTGGACTATAATGTACACCATCTGATGCTCCAGTACTTGTGAAGTCATATAAATCAATTGCCAAATCCGTGGGCGGAGTATTCAAATAATAAGTTTTTCCTCCAGCGGCTGCATCAACCAGCATAAACTTTGTACCAGCAGGCCATACCTTATTATCTGTCTGATTGTTCAATGTCAATGTTTTATAATAATTGGTTAAAACACTCGTTCCAGCATTGATTTCATCTTTCCATTCATCTGCTTTTCGCTGGTATATGTATTCAAAGCCGACTGTAATTGGGTTTCCTGTGTTTTCAAATAAAGTTTTACGTCCATCCCCATAATCTCCTTTATTCAGATAATCCGTACCAGATTCAGGAGCAATACGGAAATTATACCGCAGAAATTTTTTGACATATACCGGAACATACAGGTGATAGGCAATCTGACCGGAATCTGACGGGCCTTTAAACTGCACATCAATCAGCGTGAAAATGGGGGTTGTGTTGTCAGTATCTACATTATTCGCATTCATGTAGAATGTGTATTTTGTTGTGCTGTCACTTTCGCTATGGGTCATTTTTAAATTAGAATGTTTGGTATCTGTATCAACATCAAAATTTTGGTTACCATTGTTCCATGTGCATTTGTATAATTTTGTTTCATAAATAGCAGAATTGCTTGTATCAGCAAAATTATAGGTTGTGTTTGTCAATGTTCCCAAGTAGTTGTTGATTTGTCTGGTTAGGTCGTCATTATTTGCACTGCTGACAATCATGAGCGGAAAGTTCGGAACACTGACACCCTTAATATGGCTGTATGCAGCCGCTGATGTTGTGTAATTATCTGAAATTTCTGTCCAATGGGGGTTCGGAATGACATTGTTGTTTTTGTCCTTTATTGTCTGGGAGATAGGCAGTGCATTCTTGTATGCTTTTGCAACGGCATCGTCTCCGGTTTTTGCAATATCATCCTGAATTTCCTTGAATCTGGAAGCACTGAACACAAGCCCCTGTACACCATCACCAGTTAAATATTGCTCACTTTGTGCATTTTTACCGCTGATGACCCATTCAGGACTGGAAGTCACGAAGGGATAGTTTTCATTCTCAATGGTTACTACAGTTGTCACACCGTCTTTTTCTGTCGTGGTTTCACTAGGAGAGGCAACATAATTTCCATAAGTGATGACAGTATCTGTCACTTCTTTGCCATCTACAATTTTTGTTGTTTTGGTTGTAGTTTTGGAACGCATGGTAGAAACATTGGGAAAAACATCCGCACTACTTGATACTGCATTTGAAAAATTCTCTACGGGTTCACTGTTTGCCGTGTCGTCATAGTCAGCGAAGATGACGTAGCCATTTGTGCCGAAGGTAGAAGTACCATCTGTCAATGTGTATACACTATTTTTGCTATTCCAACTAAACGCATTGATAGAACGGCCAACTAAATCACTGACCATACCATTTTGTGTCTGGTCATCTTGTCGTGAGAATCCTACCAATTTAATAACAGAATAGGTATCATGATGTCGCAGTCCAGTTATAGTCCCTATGTTATTTCCACTAAGATTTATATTTTTTACAAGGATATTGTAACCATAAAGGAATCGATTATTATTCTCACTAGCATATTGTGTTCCAACCAATCCACCAGCATTATTCAAAATTCCTGTTGTATCTTCCGTATTTGTAGCAGAAATATCGCAATCACTTACACTTATATTTTGCAATTCAAGTTTACTATTAGCAGAGACGCCACCATTACTTGGATTCTGTCCAAATACACCAACCATTCCGCCAGCTATCTCCAATGCAGAAATATCGTATCCCTCAACAGAGCAATTCTGCACTGTAATTGGTACACTACAATCAAACTTTATCGCACCGACCAACCCACCTGCAGCCACATGATAAAATTTTTTTTTGTCACTGCTCGTAACAGCCTTTCCCGTTGAGGTAATTTTAGCATCAGATTTATTATTTGCGTAGACTTCTACATTTTTGATTGAAATTTCATCTCCCTTGTTTGCGTTTATAGCCCTGAGCAAAACTCTGAAAAT
>DJXD01000080.1 GCA_002449585.1 Ruminococcus sp. UBA7013 | reverse complement strand
TCAAGTGTTGATGTTGAGCAGATTCTTGGCAGAATCCTCCGACAGCCGTATGCAGTCAAGCACAGGTCAAAACTTCTGAATATGTCTTTTGTTCTGACCTGCTCCAATGCATTCCGTGAAACGCTTGACAGCATTGTCAGAGGGCTGAACAATGCCGGATTCAGTGCCAAAGATTATCGGGTCATTGAAGAAGAACTGCCCGTATCTGAACCGGAACAGAATACACCCAATCAAATGAATTTTGAAGAACCTGCTCCGCCTGTAGAAGAACCAGACAGCACAGATGATTTTTCTGACATTGATACTTCTGACATCAATAAAGATATATTCAAGCCTGATACTGCTGTCACTCCTGAAATTGCCGAGATGATTTCCCATGCGGAACAGCGGGCAGAAAAATATGAAGAGGAAGCAGAACAGAATGAATCCTCTGGATTTATCGGAGGTGAATTAGGAAATATGATGAAACAATACCGCATTCAGCCACAATATCAGGAAGAAATAAAAACTTTGCGGCTACCGCAGTTTTTCATACAATCTGCTAAATGTACATTTTTCGGTGATACTGTCAAGCTGGAAAAAGATGCACTCCTTGAGGGCTTTTCACTCAGCGGACAGGACGCAGATGTCAACTTTACACTTTCAGCAGGAGAAATGTATGAATTTGATATTCAGGAGGGAAATTCTATCCCAAAATATAAACTTGCATCACAGCAGTATAGTGATTATCTCAGAGAAACGCTTGCAAGAATGGCACCGGAAGAAAAAATTGCAAGCTGTACACGTCAGATTTGCGGAATCATCAACAGAAATAATGCATTTTCAGCTTCTGACGTTGAAGCCTATGTAAACCGTGTGATAGCAAATATGACAGAAGACGAACTTGCAGCTATTGAAACATCACTCTATACCTATGCATTAAAAATCAAAAGCAAGATTGAAATTTTACAGATGGAATACAGAGAAAAAATGTTCTATACATGGATTGACAGCGGAAGAATCTGCTGTCAGGAGGAATATGCCTTTCCGGAGGTTATCACCCCAGCAGATGCAAATGCTTCTGTTCCGCTTTCGCTGTATGAAGGAGAATGTGACGATTTAAACCACGATGAAGCGAAACTCCGTGACGTATTTGCAAGTACAGACAGTGTGGAATGGTGGCACAGAATTATTGAAAGGAAAGGCTTCTGTCTGAATGCATTCATCAATCACTATCCTGATTTTATCGTAAAAATGAAATCCGGAAAAATTCTCCTCGTAGAATTCAAGGGTGAAGACCGTGACAACAGTGACAGCAAATCCAAACTGGCACTTGGCAGATGCTGGGTTTCTGAATCCGGCAAGCAATACCGCTATTTCATGGTATTTAAAGACAGTCCTATTGAGGGGGCGTATGCATTAGCAGACTTTGCCGAAATATTGAAAAATATGTGAGTGATACTATGATTTTATGGACGTTTCAGGAAGAAGAAATATATCAGTCCATTCTGGAAACAGGGAAATACATCTGTGACCCTGAAAAAAGTACTATGCTGGATTTGGACATGAAACCTGCTTATGACTGGCTTGTTACGCAGATGAAAGAACGTGTCGGCAATCCGCCAGAAGGTGTCACTTATCCTGTGTGGGCATGGTATGCACAGAAATCACAGCACCAAAAGCCTGATTTGCGTACTGAACGCTGGTGTTACGGCAATGGGGGAGAAAAGTATGTCTGCCTTGAAATTGAAGTGCCTGATGAGCAGGTTCTCCTTTCTGATTTCGATTTGTGGCATTTTGTCTTAAATAATCACCTAATTTCCGAAACAGAAACAGAAGATACTGAACTTGAAAAAATCTATGAAGTCCTTTCCCCTGAAAAACAACTCGAAATGAAATATGAGAACTGGAAAAGAGTGTTTGATGTATCTCCGTTAGATAATGAATGGATGAGACGGGGAGAATGGATTCAGGCAACTTTCTGGGTGCTTACCAAAGACATGATAAGAAAAGTCCGCTATTTTACAACACCAAAGCGGAAAAGAGAATATTAGAAGAAAATTATGTTATGTAAAAAATAAAATCCGAAGAAACTATTGCATTTCTGACAATTTTAGAGTATAATAATAAAAAGCCTTGAGAGGAGGATTTCTATGGCATCTACAATGAAATTCGATAAGCCAAACATGACCAATCTCCCGAAAGATTTAGGTATGAGAATATTTAGAACCATCTTGTCTACTCCAGTACCCGACTTTCAGAAAATGCACGAAGAATCAATTGAACTCGAAAGACAGATGATGATTGAAAGGGAGAAACACAAGAATGATAATGAAGAATAAAGGAATTCTGCGTTCTGGGATGTTCTATGTTGAACATCTCAGACCTGAAAACACAGCGGATTTGACAGACATTGAAGATTTTTCTATTGATGCACCAGAAGGACAGGGACTTGATATTTATCTTAAAAATTGTGCCTGTCTGGATGAGCAGAACAGAGAAATGCGTACTTATCTTGTCAGAGATATGCAGACCGATGAGCTGGTTGGCTATTTTTCACTGAAAGCTGGATTGATTTCACTTAACGAAACAGAAGCAGAAATAGAAGATGCTAAAACAGGCAAACACCAGAGCATAAGAGAGTTTGATACTCTTCCTGGTGTAGAACTGGCTAATTTTGCTGTCAACAGCAATTATGTTCACACATATCCCTACTTGAAAGGTGTCGGACACGTTATATTTACAGAATTTATTTTGCCTTTGATTGATGAAGTATCTTCTTATATTGGTGTGCGGATGATTTACATTTTTGCTCTGCCTTATGATAAATTAATCAATCGTTATGAACGATATGGATTCAAACGACTTCCAGAAGAACAAGAAAACGATTTACACAGGCGATTGAAACCACGCTATGACGAAAGTTGTAAATTCATGTACTTACTTCTTCAATAAAAAAGACTGCTCAGATAATCTGAGCAGCCTTGCTTTTACTTGCTGAGGATTTCCAGCATCAGCAAAGCACCGTCTTTGAAACCTTGAATGTATAAGGCTTCATTATCCTTTGCCGCACTTTCACCTTGCATATCGCTGAGTGTGTGGTAAGTTTCGATTTGTTCTTTTGTCAGCGACTTTTCAAATTCAGCCGAAAGTTTCCGCCATTCCTGCAATAACTTGTCATCAGGGTCTGCTCTGCGGTCTGACCGAATGACGTCACCATGGTATAACTCTTTTAGCATGACAGCACACCTCCTTTCTGATGTACTATCATACCATAAATAACAGAAAATAGCCATTACCATAACCGACAAATATAATGAATGAAATTTGTGACGATTAAACAGGGAAGTGCATTTATCACATTAAATTGCTAAAGTGGTGGCACAATAAAAAAGCACCAGAGAGCTTTTAAAGTTCTCTGGTGTATTGTTTACAGTAGGATACAGTAGCTTAC
>DJXD01000020.1 GCA_002449585.1 Ruminococcus sp. UBA7013 | reverse complement strand
TCCATACCTTTACACATATCAACCTCTCCTTTCTCGTCAACAGACTTTTCAAACTTGATATTGGCAACCTCTGCAATCATATCCGCTGAGGCTTCATCGATTTTCGGAGCATTGCTCAGAATATCAGCAACTCCGATTTCGTTCTGATGTTTGATAACCTGCATCAGTGTGCCAAATCCTGTGTGGAATTTGCCTGCAACATCTCTCGTGGAAAAGTCACTGTCCGGAATGTTTGCTGGCGCAATCAGATTGATGCGGTAATCCGGAATAAACGGCAGCAATTCTTCACGCACATTGAGCATTTCATGAATACTCATAGGGGTATCCCATTTTTCTGTACCGAAATAAATCACTGCTGTGATGACAGGTATCAGTTTGTCGCCTTTGTGGAATCCTGATAAAAATTCCGAACGTGTCAGTGAAATTTTCACACCATCTTCATCAAACTTAAAGTTTTTATAAGACTGCCTTGCAGCATCTACCTGAGCAGCGTAGTTGATACTGTCATAGAGCATATCTTTCACAGGCATTGCATAGTGGATATTACTTTGATTTTCGCTTCCAAGAAGCACATATACTGCATCATCATCCTGCATTGCCGCCCAGATTTTCATATTATCACGATATTTCTGAACCGGTACTTCTGCATTATTTCCGTATGGAATAATCACTTCTGTGGTATCCACAGGTTTCAGAGCACCAGGCTTCATCACCTGTCTGCCTTTATAAAGCAGATAATTAAACGCATCTGCGAATATCTGGGGACGAGCGATATACTGTTTGGTGTAGGTGTCACGTTTTCCCATTGGGTTCACGTCCTTTCGTTTTCTTTAGTATACCATAGAATAGGGAATTTGTCAAGTCTATTATCACATTAAATCACTAAAGCAATACCCGCAAAAAAAGCCCCAGGGAGCTTTTAAAGTTCTCTGGGGCTTTGGCATATCGTATCTTCCAGCTAAGAGGATGATTGACGATGAAACGGCTTGTTCAGCACAGTTCCTTTTTCAGGATTTGGAAAATCAATAATAAACAGATTAAGAGTTTGTTCTTTTTTTGAAATTCTATTGCATTTTCTTCAAGTTTATGGTATAATTGTAAATAGTAGCCCTTTATAATTAGGTTGAGGAGGCGTGCTTATGGATAAAGGAAAACTTCGTACACTTGCAGTCACACTTGCTGCATTTACTATTGTTTCGGGGCTTGTGGCTTACTTTACAAGCGGAGATGTTGTTACTAACTCTTTTAGTGCCTCTGCACTACAAATTAAAATCACTGAGCCAAGTTGGAATTCTAATCAAGTAATAGTTCCAGAGCAAAAAGTTGATAAAGATCCTTACATTGTCAATACAGATGAAGTACCTGCCTATGTATTTATGCAAGTGACTGTTCCAACACAGGAAATTGTTGTAGAAAATACCGATGGAAACAAGGGAAAAGCAATCATTTCAAATTCAATCATCACAGATGATGACGGCAACACAGCAACAGTTATACATAATACACATACAATTCCACTGTTTCGGTTTATTAAGACTGAAAACAATGTTGAATCCTATACATCTGACCAACTTAGCAGTGAACAGCAGTATAATACCGGATGGTATTATATGGATAAATACACAACTGAAAATATGAATTCATCAGGTGAAATTATCAGCTATACTTATCTTTATGCATGGACGGGTGGTAATAGCGATGATACAATGGCGATTTTATACCCCAGTCAAACAACAGATACACCATTGTTCAACAAAGTGATTTTCTGTAATGCAAGAGAGGATGATTCACTTTCAGGCAGTTTACAGAATATTGAAATTAAGGCATTTGCAATTCAGACAGATTATTTAAAATCATCTAAGGAAACAGAGTCGAAAGCTGAAGATGTATGGCAGTACCTTTCAAAGTGATTTTAAAATCGATAGTCCGGTTTATTCGGAAACAAATTCAGAAAATCATATCTTTTCTGACATCATTACTAATTTTTACTGCAATTACGGTCGTTACTCTTTATCTCTTGAAAATAAAGCCATATGTTGTCACAACTGGTTCTATGGAACCAGCAATTCCAGTACAAAGCATCTGTTTTGTGAATGAAAATGTTCCCCTTGAAACTATTAAAATCGGTGAAGTCATATCATTCAGACTTGGTGAAGATACGCTTGTGACACATCGGGTGACTGAAATACATGACGGCGAATATACAACAAAAGGAGACGCCAATAATACAGAAGATGCTGCAACTGTCACGAAAGAAAATTATATCGGAAAAACAACGCTCGTGTTTCCAAAGGTGGGAATTATTTTAATTTATCTGCACAGCAAAAGAGGAAAAATTGTCGCAGTTACTTTGATTATACTTTTGCTGATATTAAGTTTCCTTCCGAAAAAAGAAGAAAAAGAACAGTAAAGTCTTTTCATTATAACAGAAAGGAGAAGCTGATGGAACAATCCAATTTCAAAAAAACACTATCAATTGTCAGTCTTGCAGTGCTTGTTTTGATTGGCTCAACAACTGCATTCCTGACAAGTACAGATACCGTCAATAACTGGTTTAAAGTTGCAGAAGTCAATCTGGATATTGAAGAAAAATTTGACGAAGATGAGAAACTCTCCGCCGGACAAATCATCACCAAACAACCTTGGGTCAAAAATACAGGAACTGTCAATGAAATATTTTTTGTCGAGGTCTCTGTGCCATGCATGGAAGCAACATTTCTTGACAGCAGCGGTCAACGCATTAAACCAGAAACCGTTAGTTTATCTGACCCGCCAAAAGCAGAGGAATATCTGCAAATGCAGGAAATTTATAATTTGATTGCAAATACTACAGATGTTCTGGAGAAAAAATATATCACTGAACCTATCACAACCAGTGGTGTAATTACAACAAATTGGGAATTTTCTTATCGTACCAATATCAGTTCTTCCGCAGGATGGGTTTATCTAAAACAGACAGAATCACAGAAAGAATACAAAAAAGTACCGGGAATGCAGGACGGTTTTTATAATACCTACCTCTTTGGTTATAGTGCATGGGTAGCACCAAATCAAACAACCGTTCCCATTTTTGATAAATTACAGCTTCGCAGTATTATTGATGCAGACATTGAAAATAATACCATCGGGCAGGTACATCTTAACGCTTATACCATTCAGGCGGATGAACTGAACATTTCTGAATTATCCGGCAGCGGCACAGTATCAAAACCCTATACACTGAGTGATTTGAATCAGATTTATCAGATTATCACCAACAAGCAAACCACTGCATAGAAAGGAGGCAGCTCATGACACGAAAAATGAAAACTGTTCTTGCAATTGCTTCCGGTGCAGTACTGGTTTCCCTCGTTGGTGTTGTACTGGCGTATTTCATAGCAAATGACAATGAACCAAACCTTGTTGGTGTTGGTGAGGATAAAATCACAGTAACAGAAGCGTTTACACAGCCGGCTCAGGAGCAGGAGTTCAAATATCGGAAACTAGTCAAAATCAAGAATACTGGCAGTATTCCGTGTTATATCCGTGTACGGCTGGAATTTTCAAATTCTGATGTGCAAAATGTTGCATCGTTTTCATCGGAAAATCAGAGAGAAAATGACAATCCTCCTCCAGACAGCTCTTTCAAAAGCGCACAGATTGCTGAGGGAGAAGATGATTATATCAATAATCTTCCCGATGGGTGGGTGTACATATGGGAAAAAAATACAGTTACCCCTGCTGTTACAAACGGCTATTACTACTATACGAAGGTAGTGAAAGCCGGAGATGCAACCAATGCCCTGATTTCATGGGTGAAAATGAATTATCTAGACGAAGACGACATACAGGCACATGATGTCTATGTCTATGCGGAATCTGTTCAGACCATTGACCCCAATTCCGGCACGCCCTACACGGACTGGAAAGCAGCCTGGAACAGCTTTGCTGGTTAATCAACTGCATACGAACAAAAAAAGCCCCCGCAGGTTTTGAAGCCTGCGGAGGCTTTAAAAATCATTGCAGTATGGGAACTTGGTCTGTATGACTACTTTGTGGACTACTTCCAAGATTGTACGTATTTTTCTTATAATCAGTTACAGTGAGATTAGACCTGATTGAATTGTTTCCAAAGAATTTTATTTCATTATAATTACATTTACCATACTGAGTTTGATTATTAGGATTGCCACCATTACCATTCAGCATTTCACTTCTTCCTGTAATTTTTGCTGCATTGAATTCTTCAGTTAAATAGGAATTATTGCTAAAATCAAAACGTGTAAAAATATTTTTCAATTCATCATTTGTCAAACTTGTACAACCTGTGAACATATAATAGCCAGTTTGTAATGATTTCAAATTTACATGCTCATCAAAAGTTACACTTCCAAGGTTAGTACATGAATCAAAAGCATTACTAAAATCAATACATTTTTCAAATGTTCCCTGTAATGTAACACTTGTTAAACTGCTACATCTTTGGAACATGGCTCGAGCTGATGTTAATTCAGAAGTATCCCAATCTGAAAGTCCAGCAACCTCTCTCAAATTTCCAAAATTCCAATAGAATAAGTTTTTGAATGAACCAACCATCATTGGATTTTCATCAGCACTAAACCAATATACAGTATGATTATCGTAATAAGCATAAACCGGAACTGGGTAATCATTATCAATAACATTTGCATTTAAATTACTCTGCTTTAAATTTGTATCGTTTGCATAATCAATAACAGCATCAATAGTTGGCTTGACATTCTCTCCATTAATTTCAACAGACATTAAAACCGTTTTAGATAAGAAACCTCGTTTGTTAGCATTTTTCCATTTAAGTAGATTTTCTTCCGAAACTCCACCAGATAGTTTTTGAATACTCCAAATATTAGCTTCTCTACCATTACCACCGCCAAGCTGTTTCAAAACTTCTTTTACTACGGGTCTAAAATTACCAGAAGATACATTATTACTATCAGGTTGTGCATTATTTATTGCTGCCCTCTTATGAGCTACTTGCACTTCCGCTTGGAACGTGAAAGAATTAACATTCTCCACGCTTGCCGGGTCTGCAAAAGTATCGGGGATAAGATTTTTTGCTTCAATGTCATTATCAGGGTCTGCTTCTGTTTTAAGATATGCAGGCCATGTGCCGTGGAACATATACTGAACGATTTCGTCCTTGGCAGGGTCAGCATTTCGCTGGAACTGAATGACATTGCTTTCCTTGTCCAGTACCGGCTTGCCGTCTGCATCCAGCAGATACCAGTATTTGAACTCAAAGCCCGTGCTTGTATTGAGCGTATCGGTATAGGCAGCATTCTGCATGGATTTTGTGAAGATTTCGACGATTTTTTCTTCTCCTTCTTCCTCCACTGTCTTTTCTGATTTTGCATACAGCACCGCAACGGATGTGACATCCTGTATGGTGTTTGTTGTATCAGCATAGGGGAAATAGGATTTGTTATTGTTATCGTTTTTCAGGGTCAGTTTCTTGATACGTTCTGCCTGAATTTCGCTGAATGTCAGGTTGAGTGTTCCTCTGACCATGCTGGTATTGGTTGTGTCGTAGGAATCGAAGCCGGAAGCATCACTATAACCCACATCAAGGCTGATTGTTGAGCCTGCGGAAGCACTTGGTTCTGATACAGTGACTTTCAGTTTTTTTGTTGTACTGTCCCATTGCACATTTGTGACTGGTGCATTACCGCTGGTTTTGAACTGAATTTTTGACAAATCTGTCAGGTTTACGGTTTTTCCGGTATTGTAAGTCAGAACGCCTTCAAACACTTCATTTTTCATTGCATCATCAAGGTCAATTTCGTATGTGTAAGTTTCATCCGTACCGCTGTATACAGGAATCAAAGAGGAGTACAAGGGTTTGAATGCTGTAATATACTCACGTTCCGGAATCTGGTTATCTGCATAGGAAACATGGCTGAAATTGTCATAGCGTTCAATTTCATTCGTATACTTGACATGGAATGCTACAACTTCGCCAAAAGTTTTGTCACCGCCTTCCAAATCACAGAAAGCCTTCCACTGATTTGCACCAGTTGTATTGATATCATATTTTGTGTCATCATGATAAATAACATAGGATGTTGGAGTTGTGAGACCAACAGACTTGAATTTATCCTCTTCGTTATCTCTTGTACCGTCCACCAATTCAAGGTTGGTACAAACATAACGTGAAACCGGAATTTCTTCAATGAGGTATTGTCCGACTGGAACATCGACCATTGCCGAACCTGTTGTATTGGGGTTACTCAGATGAATCGAGAGGGTATATTCTCTTCCGGTTTTCTTGTAATTGGTGTCATTTGTTGTGTAGTCAGGTGTTCTGTTTGCTGTTGTATCATCTTCACTAAATTTTTCCAGTCCATATATTTTGAACATGAACGTAGGCTCACCATAGGCATTGAAATAGGAAGCATCGGGAATTTGTTTATCAACAATAATGGATGCTGTTGCCCTTGGGCCTTCACAAGGAAGAAATTGGTTATCACAGTTATAGGCATTGACGGTGAAGATGACATCATCTGCAAGACCATAGCCATCCGGCGGAACAGTTTCATGGAAATAGTAAGAATTCCAATCCAGACCACGCACATTCAAACGACCACCCTCATCCGCTGTGACATAAGTCTCAGTGATACAACTTTTGAGATTCTCACTTGCCACATAATCTGCTAAATCTACCAAATATTTCTCATGAGCTGCTGTATAACCGGCTTCGTCATAATTTCCCTCACCATCAATAAATGAAGATTGTTTAGGTGCAGTTGGTTCTTCCAGAAAATCGACATATTTTTTCAGGGTATCATCATAATACTGAGTTCCGTCAGCGAATATTACATAATATGCAAGACGGAGTTCATCTTTGTGATTTTTCGTTTCATCATCTTCGGTATAATCTTGGTTAAAATTACTGCCATATTTAGCTGTAAATGCGGTATCGTCTATGGTAATACCTGTGATTTTACCATCCTTTGTGGTTTCATAATCGACTGTAACAGTATAATTGATACTGCTGTCACCGTCAAATATCTTGAATTCAATTTGTGTATTACTTTTGACCTCAAAGCTCTTGACAAGAAATTCCTTACGTCCGAAACCATCCGGAGCATCTGCATTATGAACAACCCCTTGTGCTGTTGTTTTCAGACCGCCTAAACGCAGTTTTGGAACAGCCTTGACTAAATTTCCGTCACTTGTATAAAGATTGAACTGTGCACCGAAAAGCTTCAAATGGTCATCAGTAGTTCCAATTTTTTCTTTTGCCTGCTTATACAGCCATACTTCACCATATGTCTTTGCATCCGTTGCATTTACTTCAATCAGTGTATCAACTGATTCGGAATCCACAGCAAAAACATATGGGGTTGAATCAGCTTGATAACCTGCCGGAGCTTTTACTTCGTAGAAATAATAAATTCCCCATCCCAGACCGCTGATTGTTTTAGTTGCACCACGTGTTGAAGCATCAGCATTGGTTTTCATATTCTGGTCAATAGCTGTGTCGATTGTTTTCGTTATCTCTTCATGTGTGTCAGGGTCTGTTTCCGTTTTGGTTTTTGGTTTGCCTTCTTTCATATCAAAATGATTATTGATATCAATGTCATTAACTGACAATTCTTTTTTACTTAATTCTTTTTGTATATCAGATTCTGCCATTTCATCAAGTTCAGCAGTAGTTTTTTCAAGAATTTTTGCAATCTCAGCATTTGTCAAGTTTACCTGATACGGAGCAAACACAGCATCAGACAATCCAAGAAAGTCTTTATTTTGCTTAATGAGACGTGCTGAACCATCTTTTCGTTCATCAAGATGTTTTGCAAAGAACTCATGATATGTCACAACTCGCACAGTTTCTTCGTTGCCCTCAGCATCTGTAACAGTTTCGTAGGTAACAGAAGAATTATTGGAAACACTTTCTTCTGAAAGAATAATGACTTGATTATTTTGGGTATGTTGAACATCTTTGATTGTCCATGTTTCCCACTTGCCAATATCATTATTCCACTTATAACCAACTGGTGGCTTCTGTTCATAAAGCAGGTATGTTCCAAATGGTAATCTACTAAACAATGCTTCACCTGTGGCATCTGTATAGGCTATAGAAACGGGTTCTTCACCCCAGTATCTTATAAAAGATGGTGCCTTAGTATTGCCTTTACAATCGATAGATGCTGCTTTGGCTTCCTCCAAGTCTTCTCCTTTTTGTAAGCGATACAATGCATATTCAGCATTTTCCAGATAATTTTCCTTATTCACTTCTTCGGTTTTATTCAGCACAATTTTACTGAGAATTTCATTATCTTTAAGTGGCATCACAAAACGACTGGAATCAGATGTGCTTTCGGCATCTTCAGAACTGCCAGAATCTTCTGATTCGCTGCCTTCTACGCTTTCCGTATTTGAATCTGAATTTGAGGTTTCTTCTTCTTAAGTATCATCAGAAGCGAAAATCAAATTTGCATCTTTATCAATTGTCACTGCTGAAACACGAAAATATTGTTTCGCTGGATTAAGCTGATAGCCCATAGGTGCAGTTTTCTCCTGCATAAAATAAGTACCATAGGGAAGACCAGATATTTGTATCATGCCATTGTCAACATCATATGCCGGAGGAGTTCCTGATTGGATACCTCCACTCGTCAAATTGCTTGTATAGCCTGTCATACCAGTTGTTCCCATATAAACATAGTTTTTCTCTTCTGAATCGTATTGAAAATACATAAGAGATTCTGAACCGTCACTCTCAATAAAGTACATATTGTAAACTGCTCCATTGATGAAGTTTCCATAATTGACGGAATCTGTACCATCAATTTTCTGAAATTTTGCTTTTGCTGACTCAATGGGGTCATCTGCTACAACAATACGATTCTGTTTAATGATATTTTCAGCGGCATACAGCTCAACAGATGTTTGATTTTTTACATCATAAACTGATTTATGTCATTTTTATTGCGTCTTTTGTCAAATGTATAGTAGCTGACGATATTAGAATTTTCTTTATTATTTGCGAATCCAGTTTCTCCCAAATCTTTGCTGAAAATAGTGAATTTTGCACCGCTTAACCGACGATTATTTTTGGAATCGACCTTTTCAAGCTCCACACTATGTCGCAGAACTACCAATGTACGGTTGCTGACGGAATACATTGGAAAATTAGTTCCATTCGCATCTGTTCCCTGAGCAAAAACATGCGCTTCATTGTAAGTAGCACGGTTATTGATGATTTTTTCAGCATCTGAATTATTTTCCAATGCAGGCGCAGTCATGCTCATATATGCACCAAGTTCAAGATAGCCATTGGTTACATTGTACGTACCTTCAAATATAATCGCAACTGCATAGACATCATTTTGTTCGATTGACCAAGAACCGTCACTGTTTTCTCTTGCCCGTGTCCAGCCTTGCTGACCACCTGTAATTGTACTTTTCAAATTTCTGTAATAGCCGAGGTCACTTTCATACTGTCCGGACATACTGGATACATCTGTCTGATTTCCATATTGCTGGAAATGCGAAATAGCTTCCATAATTGTATTATTTTTCTTACTGTAATCACCGCCCTCGGCCACTGTGACATTAATATTATCAACACCGTCTTCCTTGCTGAGTATATAATATACAACTGGATGATAGTCAGAATCAGCGGGATAACTTTTGCTGTCAAAGTAGATTTTGTTCACACGTCCGTGCCATGCTGAACCTCTCAGTCCTTCCACAATATCCAAAATCATAGGATTTTCTACAACTTCGTTCTCAGTTGTAATTCTGTGGAATGCAAGTGCATAGTCATATTCAGATGTCATTCTGTTCTCTTCAAGATGATGTGTATTACTGCCGTCTACTTCTGTGTCGTTATCATAAACCCAATCATTATAGAAACTTCTCACAGATTTTGTAGAGTAATTATTTTTTTGTGAACCCAGTGCAGAGACTTTTGTATTTGCACTGGATTTTGCTGATTTTGCTTTTTGGTAGGGGGTTTCGTTGACTTCTGTAAGGGTTTTATCTTTTGCCGGACTGAGTTTGACATTATCATCAAGTACAGTAAGATAAGTTTCTGTGACAAACGGAGTTTGTGCCAGTCCGGAAGATTTGACCTTTGCAAGCGAAATTTCAGCCGGATAGCTGAAATCTACACTGACAAGCTGGTCAGCACGGAAAGAAAAACCGTTGCACTCAAATTCTGCTACAATACATTTCGTTCCTGCATCATAATAAACAGTAACTGCATTGTTATCCATCATAAATTGTGCATCAACACGCTTATTTGTACCCTGCAATACACCATCAAAAATAAGGGATTCCTTAAATTGTTCCAGCCAGCCCTCTGAAGGTGTTACACCATTAGGAAGTTTGGAATAAATTGCAAAATGGTTCAGAGAACTTTCCGTGTCAGACTGAATTGTACCACCGGAAGAAATGATAGTGGTATAGTAATCAGAAGGGATTCCGCCATGTTCTTTCAGTTCTTCTTCTGTTAAAGTATGGAATTTGAAATCTTCTATTGAAGTATGAGAATCAATCGTTGTGGTTGATTCACGCAGCCACGTATTGGAATGGTCGTCTCGTTCATTTTGAAAATTGGTTGCATTAAAGCTATCGGGGCTATAATTTGTGTCAAGATACTGCTTTCTGGTGAAAGTATTGACAAGATGTGTACCTTTGTTTGTGTCTTCCTTGCGTACTATTTTAGTTCTAACATTTCCGTCATCATCATATAACAGATTTCCGTCACCATCTGTAACTTCAACTGTTTCATAATCATGAGCTGTATCAATATAGATGTGGTTACGCAAATCAGAGTCAAGATTATATTGAATATCCACAAAAGCACGAAGATAGGCACGAATTGTCAAATCTTTGACAACAATCTGAATTTCATCAATACCAGCCGGAAGCAATACCTCAGATTCTGAAAGAGTTGTACCAGAGCCGACTTCTTTCCATGTATTGTAATATTCAACGTTTTCACTGTCATTACTTTTTCCGTAGATAACAAAAGGGAAGCCTTTTTCATCCTTATAGGCAATATCATTTGTCACAGTGGGGTCAATTACACCAACGGTATTACCATCAACTAACTTGCTGATACTGACACGGGTAAAATCATACTCCTTGTAGGTGAGTGTTCTGTCATCCGCACCACTAAGATTTTTTATTGCAGGTGCATAGTCCTCATAAATAAGGTCGTATTTCCGTGCTTTTCCGTTTGTATCTTCTGTTTTTCCGTCCGCATATGTCGCCTGTTTCGTAGAAGCACTCAGTGAGTATGTCACAGTTCTTCCATTGAAAACAGAATCATATAACAACTGATTCACCGGTGAATAATGCTTTGCATGAGATTGATATTCCACCCCATTGTAGGTAGTACCGTTATTGATTTCATAATTATTGAATTTATGCAGATAATCGCCGTCTCCAATTGGCTGTTCATCTATGATACTTAATTTATGTGCAGCAGAATCAGTATAGTCAACTGGTGCAGTGGTATCTTGATAGGTCACAAGATAATGCCCTTTCAATTCAATATTCAATTCTTCCGTGGCATTTTTAATTGTATCATTCAAAACACCGACACGATATACACAACTATAGGCTTCACCAGGTTTTCTGTCTCCTGCACCCTGAAAATCATAAAATCCCCAGACAGTATTACCATTGATTTGTGTTTCAACAACCGGAACACGGTCGCCATTGGAATTGACAACAAGAATATCTTTCCAGTCAACGTCATCTGGCTTTTTTACTTCGATAAAGTAATCTGCACGTTTGATACCTCTCGCCATCTGGCTTTTTACTTGTTCTTCTCTGCTCTGTTTGATTGCATGAGCATTATAGAGAGTGAGTGCATCCCAGTTGATGTTGCCTTCTCCGTCTGCATAAGCATTTAAAAATTTCTCTGAGGCGGTACCAGTAGCATCATCGAGATAACCCATATATTCCGCTATATTTTTAATATATGTATTATATTCGTTATCGGTTTCAAAATCAGCCCTTGTCTTTCTGAAAGGCTGACCGCCATTTGTTTTGGTGTATTCTGTGATTCCTTCCAGACCGAGTGTAGAACGATAACTCCGCCAGTCATAATCTACATTCAGGTTATTGACATCCAGTTCTTCCAAATCTTCACAAACAATTTTCACCTGACTTTTGTCGGGTTCGGATTCATAGCTGAATATCAGGTCATTGGTATCAAGTGTAATCTGTTCACGCTTGACTTCCAGACCTGTATCAGGGTCGTACTCAATTTCCGTAATTTTACATTCTGTATTCAATGTAATATTTGTGTCAGTAACTGCCTCACGGGAATTGAACTGCCATGTAAATGTTGTTTCGTTGTTGGAAGTAACACGAACCTTGTTTTTGAAAGTATAATTACCAGTTTTTTCATCCTGTGTGATTTCCCATGTTTTCACAAGATTCGGGTCTTGGTCGTTTAACTTCAATGTGCCGTTACGAATCAGCTCATCCATGCCAGTAATGGTAAATTCCAGCAATCCTGCATCTACACCACGTTTGAGGTTAAAATAAAAAGTTGTTTTCAAAACAGGATTATCGTCCGCCGATTCTTTCAAGAAGAGGTCAGTATTATTTGTCAATGTAATCTCACGCATTTGTTTTCCGTTTTTATCGGTAATGATAACCGGATTCTCTCCGGATGCTGAACCATTCTCAGGCGGAGTTGTCAATTCTGAAATATCCCATTGAAAGTAGCCTGTATAATCCTGTGCTGCCGCAAAAGCCTTAAGCTGCTGCCAGCAATAGGACAAAACACGTCCATCAATGAGGTTCAATATCAATATCACTGCCAGAAAGCTGGAAACAAAACGCTGTTTTTTCGTTTTCATTCTCTCATCCTCCTTCCGTAATTCAAAATTTATCAAATAGAAAAAAGCACCTAATTCCCCCATCACTGAAATTAAGTGCATGACTGTTATTTTTGATTCTGTAAAGGACAAAATGTCTGGTAAATGATATATTCAGCCGAAAACAGGGGGATATTTCCATAGCAAAATATATTTGAAGGGCAGTCCCTCCGGAAGCTCCTCCGCAAAAGGAGAAGTTTTCGCAAAGACCGCAGGGACGGCGGAAAGCCGCCCCACGGATTTGTTTTAAATTTGAGCTTTTAATTAAACCAAACTCAAGACGTTTAGGTAGTAGGAGTTGTCTTGCTCCATGTAATTGTTGTATCAATGTTTGTGGGTGTAGCGAGAGTTGCAACAGCATCCAGTTCACTCGGTGTACCATCAGCAAGAATTGTTGCCTGGTCATCACCATAAGTAATCTGAACAGAATCAAGAGCAACATTGAGGTCAAAGTCAAAGGACTTATACATATCCTGTGTTGCATTCTTGTCAAGCTCTACGCTTTCAATCAGTCGGGTAGAAGTTTCACCTGCATCAAGAATGCTTGTGTAGTAGAACGTTGCTGTGTTGTTTGTCAGCTTACCGTCAGCATCAGCAGTCGGGAGCATCTGCCACTGCGAAGCAGTACCACCTTCTGTTACCACATTATCAGAAAGTTTGATGTAAATTCTCAGTTCGCCGTCAGATTTTTTCAGATTTGCTTCTGTAGCGGCTGTTTCATATGCTGATTTAGCTTTTCCTAATACAGTATCAGCACCCTTACCAGCTTGAATTTCAGCCTTGTAAGCCTCAGCAGCCTTGCTGTTTGCCGCAGCCTCAATCCAAGCAGCATAAGCAGTATTGTAATCGCTCTGTGCAGTGGCTAAATCAGTCTGCTTTGTAGCCAAGATTCCCTTTGCAGCTGTTAATTCTTCATTTGCCTTTGCAATCTTGCCATAAGCGGTGTCCTTATCCTTAGTATCGGACTCTGTACCAAGTTCAGCAACAGCATCATCATAAATTTTCTTTTCATTATCATAATTGAGCTGTGCAATCTGCTCGTTGGCACTTGCAACATAGAAATCATGCTTTTCATCAGTGTCGGACAAATCAGCCTTAAACTTTTCAAGGTCAGCAACTGTTAATGCATTTGCTCCTGTGCCAGTTCTGGTACGTCCACCAAGAGTGTCTGCATTTGTTGTAACCCATGCATCAAGCTCTTGTTCAAAACGTGCTGTGTTAGTAGCAGTTCCAGAAGTCGTAACAGCAGTTTTAGCAGCTTGCAACTTATCATAGAGGGAATCAGTGGTATAACTACTATCACTTCCGCTTTCACTGCCATACAGCTTAACCTTAGAAGCCTTTACGGCAGCATCCCAGTATTCCTGAGCTGATTTTGCATCATTCAGCGCAACCTGTGCATCGTCTACAGCATCCTGAGCATCCTTTACAGCTTTAATAGCATTAGTTAATGCTGTTTGTTTTTCATCAAGAGTCTCTTTAGCAGTTTTTAATGTACCACTCTCTTCACCAGCAGCTGTAGCCTCATTTGTTGCAGCAGCCAACAAAGCACTTAAATATTCATAATTATGGATTGCATCATCATAAGCAGCAGCAGCGGATGCAAGAGCAGCCTGTGCCTTATAGTTGCCAGTATCATAGGAAGCAATGAGATACTTGCCTACATAGCCTGCTTTATAGTCATCGTCATCTGTCATAGAATTTGTAATTTCCTTATACGTCAAATCAACAGGATTGATAACCTTTGTTTCTTCTTCAAAGAAACCGGCAGAAGCACTTGCAAGGTTGCCGTCTGTCTTCACACCGTCGCCGGATTTGTCTGGTGTTGTATCGGGTGTCACATTCAAATTGCTGATTTTATAAAATTGATTCTCCTTGTAATAGTAGCCGGCATATTCAAAGGTTTCTTCCCTGTCACCAGCAACTGCAATGCTTCTTCTGAAAACATAAAGACCTTCTTTATCAGGCTGGAAATCAGTCAGGGCTGTGCCTTCTGCATCATCAGGGCGGATAACAATCTGGTCACCAAGAACTTTTTCAGAAGCGGCAGGCTTATAAGCAAGGAAAGAACCTGCTTCCATGACATAGCGTTCTTCTGCACTCAATTTGATAGAATTAGCTGTCAGAGTAGGTGTAGCCTTTTCTTTTGTAATTGTCAGCGCACCATTGATATCTTCTCTTACAAACGCACCAATATTACCTGTGTTAGTTGCGTAAACATCCTTCTTTACTTCCTGCCCAGGAAGCCAGTTGTTGGGCGGTGTAAATGATTCGACAATCTGCACATTGTAGTCAGCGTTTGCACTCAGACGGTTGGTAACCTCATTTGAACTTGTGAACCATGCGAATGTAGAGCCGGCCAGAATAACCGCCGCAGTGCATACCGCACCGATTAATGCTCTTTTTTCACGAGAGGTCTTTTTTCTTTTTTTACTCATAGTATTCCCTCCTTGATAGATTGCACTGTGAAAACAGTTTTTATGTCACTCATAATACATTGCTTACTATAATTATATCAAAAAAAAAAATGCAAGCGTTTCGGAAATTTTCTATTTTTTGCACAAAATTACAATTGTTTTTTTAACAGATCTGACAAAAAAAGCACTCCCGAAGGAGTGCTAATATAAAATATAATAATGATTAGAATAAATTATTTTGCTTTTGTGGCGATCTCATGCAGAAGTTTTGCAAGGAGTTCATCAATGGTCATATTGCCGAGATTATCGCCTTTGCGAGTGCGGACGGAAACTGTTTTTGCCTCTGTTTCATTGTCACCGATCGTGAGCATATAAGGGATTTTATCAAGTGTAGCTTCCCGGATCTTCTTGCCGATCTTTTCGGCTCTATCATCAATAGAACAGCGGATGCCGGCATTGCTGAGAGCTTCCCGGACTTCATTGGAAAAATCAAGATGACGGTCAGCAATGGGAATAATTTTGACCTGTTCGGGAGCGATCCAAAGGGGCATAGCACCTGCGAAATGTTCGAGCATATAAGCAAGCGTGCGTTCAAAGCAGCCGAGGGATGTTCTGTGAATGATATAGGGAATTTTCTTAGAGCCATCTTTATCCACATATTCCATTCCGAATTTTTTAGCCTGCATCATATCGATCTGGATCGTAACGAGAGTATCCTCTTTACCGAATACATTTTTATACTGGATATCAAGTTTAGGGCCATAGAAAGCGGCTTCATCAATACCGATAGTATATTCCAGTCCGAGCCGATCCAGAATTTGCCCCATAGCTCTCTGTGCTTCTTCCCACTGTTCGGGCGTACCTTCATATTTATTTTGAGGATTAGCAGGATCCCACTGAGAAAAGCGATAAGTGCAGTTTTCAAGGAGTCCGACTGTACCGAGGAAATACTTGACGAATTCAAGACAGCCTTTGAATTCTTCTTCGAGCTGATCGGGGCGGAGGATATAATGTCCTTCTGAGATCGTAAACTGACGGACACGGATCAGGCCATGCATTTCGCCGGAATCTTCATTTCGGAACAGGGTAGAAGTTTCTGTTAATCTCATAGGGAGTTCTTTATAGGATCTTTGTTTATTCAGATATACCTGATACTGGAAAGGGCAAGTCATGGGGCGGAGGGCAAAGCAATCTTTTGATTCATCATATGGATCACCAATCACGAACATACCATCAAGATAATGATCCCAGTGACCGGAGATTTTATATAAATCTCTTTTAGCAAAGAGGGGGGTTTTTGTGAGAATACAGCCATGAGCCTGTTCATAATCTTCCACCCATCTTTGCAGGAGCTGAACGACACGAGCTCCTTTCGGGAGGAGAATGGGAAGTCCTTGGCCGACATAATCCACTGTAGTGAAATATTCCAATTCACGGCCTAATTTATTATGATCACGAAGTTTCGCATCTTCACGGCGTTTGAGATCTTCATCGAGCTGGGCAGCCTTAGGGAATGCTGTGCCATAGATTCTGGAAAGGGATTTATTTTTTTCAGAACCTCTCCAATATGCGCCAGTGCAGGACAGAAGTTTGAAGGCTTTGACGGGTTCAGTTGTCATGAGGTGAGGGCCTGCGCAGAGATCGACAAAATCACCCTGCTGATAGAAAGAAATCGGCTCACCTTTCTGAGCATGTTCTTCACAGAGTTCGACTTTATAGGGTTCATCCATGTCCTTGAGTTTCTGGAGTGCTTCAGCTGGGGGGAGGGTAAAGGCTTCGAGGGGGAGTTTTTCCTTGACGATTTTTTTCATTTCGGCTTCGATTTTGGTAAGTTCTTCGGGCTTGAAAGGATGTTCTGCATCAAAATCATAATAGAAACCGCCATCAATAGCAGGGCCGATTGCTAATTTTGTATCAGGATAGAGTCTCTTGACGGCCTGCGCCAGAATATGGGAAGCCGTATGCCAGAATGCTTTTTTGCCTTCGGGGTCATCAAAAGTGAGAACCTCAAAAGAACAATCTTTTGTCAGAACGGTACGCAGATCACAGACTTGTCCATCAATCTTGACAACACAGGCGGCTTTATAAAGCCCCATGCCAATATTTTTGATGATTTCAGCGGCAGACTGATTTTCTTCTGCTTGGAAGATGCTTCCGTCTTTGAGTGTTAATTTCAGCATAAAAATATCTCCTTTTTATTTATTTATGCAATGAATGCATATTAATCAATATGAAATAAAGATTTCAGTTCTTTGACAGCGGGGGCAGCTTCTACTGAAAATGCAATTGATGGAAATATCAGCCCAAATAATACGAAAAATAAGCCAGGGATAGAAAATATTTCCATCTGAGAAGATTCCCGGATCAGCATGGATAAGGTGACAGCTTCCCAGAAAATCATAAAAATCCATGCTGAAATAGAAATTGATGCCTTGACAGAAATCTGACAGCTGTCAAAATCAGAAGCTTTGATATGAATTTTAATGATTGGCCGATAGCTGTTTTTGCGAATATTTTTCCCTCGATAGCGAAGCCGGAACTGAAATTTTTCATAGCTTCCATAGAAGCGGGAATTCGTCTGCATAACAGCATTTTGCAGAATATCAGCGGTCTGTTCGGCAGACATTGCGACATTCCAATGATAATGACAATAAGGGATCAGATACAAGCTTATACCTCCTGCATACAAAAAGCCCTGAAATCATGCACTTGCATGACCTCAGGGCGATAAAACCGCTGTTCCACCTGAATTTATGTATCATCATACATATCTCATTGACTGGATAACGGCAGTCAGCCGCTGTGGATTGGACAGACTCAGGAGTGGTATTCATCATGATACTTGAAACTGCCGTCTGTTTCAGCCCAATTGCAGACAACTCTCTGTAATTTCATAGCTTATGCTGATCATAATGACATCTCCGTCATTGTTTTCAGATATTTAATTTTTTGATGATCGGCCTGAATGCCAACCAGAGCAGAAACCCCATGCAACAGCCAATCAAATTGAGTATGAAATCATCAATATCACATGACCCCAGGAATGTGAGCACCTGTGTCACTTCAATGCAGAAAATCAAAATCAGTGCCGTCAGAAAGAATACGGAAAATTTTCTTTGTTTCTGCCAGAAATACGGACAAAAGACACCATACGGCACAAACAGCAGAATATTTCCGGCGAGATTTTCAAACGCAAAATCATGGAATGAAAAATCATCCATCTAATCAGCATAATTTCTGATTGTTCGGAATGGCATCAGATTAGTAAAGCTTTTTACAGTTTCCCAGAATCCTCCATAATATTCAATATCTGACATGTGATCATGCCTTGTCCAGACACCTTTCCAGAACAGAAGGTGAACTCTCCCCCGCTAGAAGAGGTGGGGGCTTCGCAAGAAGTTTGATATTTAAGTTTCCA
>DJXD01000130.1:6109-9733 GCA_002449585.1 Ruminococcus sp. UBA7013 | reverse complement strand
AATTCAGACAGTATTCACCTGCGGAATGGGAACGCTTGAAAAGTACGGCGACACCGTCTACACGTTCTACAAGCTCGGAATTTACAATCAGTCTTTATGCTTCTTTTGCACAGGCAGAGAGTGAAAGTATCAGCAAAAACATCATATGGGGCATTGAGAAAGCCTTTCAGGAAGGCAAAGTCAGATACAGGCTTGACCAGACACTTGGCTACCGCATGGGAGCAGACGGGAAACCGGAAATTGTGGAAAGCGAAGCAGAACACATCAGATGGATGTTCAGAATGTTTGCGGATGGTCACAGCATGGGAGAGATTGCAACGATTTTGACTGAAAAGAAAATCATGCGCAGAAACGGCGAAACTGCATGGACAAGAACAAATGTACAGCGGATTCTGACCAATGAAAAATATGTCGGTGATGCGATTTTGCAGAAATCCTACACTGTGGACTGCCTGACACATGAACGCAGAAAAAATAGCGGAGAAAAGACAAAATATTATCTGCGTGACTGCCATGATGCGATTATCGACAGAGACACATGGGACAGGGTGCATCTGGAATTTGCAAGAAGAAGTGCTGAAATAAAAGGGCGGCACAGCGGTAAAAAATACGCTAAGAAATACTGCTTTTCTGATTTGCTGACCTGTCCTTATTGCGGAGGAAATTATAAGCGTACCATCTGGAAAATCGGAGAAAAAAGTGTAGGTGTGTGGAGATGCGGAAACCGCATTGACCACGGCAGCAGAATCTGTTCCCAAGGTGCATCACTGCATGAGAATAAGCTGCAGAATGCCGTGGTTGCCGTTGTCAATGACATGATTGAAAATCCGGAGAAAGTGGAAGAAGCAATCATGGAGACAATGAATCAGTTCAGAACTGAAATTACAGAAATCGACACACAGCTTATGGACATCAGCACGGAGTTGGAGCGTATCAGCACACGGCGTGACGATATTCTGACGGTCATCACCGGCGAGGCTTTTGAGCAGTTCAAAACAGAACTGAAAGACCTGAACGGTCAGGAACTGGAACTGAAAGCAAAAGCAGAAAAACTGCAAATCAAGAAAGAAAATGTACAGTTTTCCATCAAAAAAGCAGTGACCGCAAGAGAAATGTTTTCCAATATGCTGCCTCTCAGAGAGTTTGATGACATTGCCATTCCAAAGCTGATTGAAAGAATTGATGTGACTGACAAGGAACACATCAAAGTTATATTCTGCGGCGGTGTGGAAACCGAAGTGACAGTTGAGAAGTGAATAATCTGATAGCCCTGCCCATCTTCAGCAGGATATATTCATCCTTACTGAAGTGGGCGGGGTGTTTTCATTTCTTATTTCACATACACGATATTGTCGGGATTCTGCGGATAGTCCTTAGGACAGTTTTCAGGACAGACACATCACAGGAACGGAACCATATACATCGGCAGACAGATTACATCTTGATCTTTTGCAAAGTCCTTCGTGTATACAAGATATTTCCACAGAATGCGTGATGAGTATTTTTCAAAGAAATGATCCATTGATGCGTGTGTCTTGAATCCGGAGGATTTCACTTCTATTGGGCATATTTTATTTTTTCTTGCAATGAGGAAATCAATCTCATAGTTGTGACGGGATGTTGTGCTTGGAAAAGTGTGATAAAACAGCTCATTCCCGTTTGCAGCCAGTATCTGTGCTATCACATTTTCATATAGATAACCGAGATTGGCGGATAACTTATCGCTGAGTAGTTTTTGATAGATTTCGTTTTCAGTGAAGTCTCTGTCCTTGAACATAAGTGTTGTGAAAAGTCCAGTATCACAGATGAACATTTTGAACTTTGTAAGGTCTTTGTTTGCAGCCATGCCAACATTCGGATCGTTAGCATGATAAGATATCAGAACGGTTTTTGAATCAGCCATTTCCGCAATCAGCGTCAGAATATCGTCGGCTCTTGTGTTTTTGCTCAGTACGCTGCCTACCTGATATCTTGATGCGTTTTTATTTAGCTGTGCAGGGATAGAGTCGAACAGCAGTGAAATGCGTCCTGTTGGATCAATCTTCTTGAAATCTTCCTCATAAAGATTCAGAATATCTCGCTTAACTGCATCGACCATTTTGAAATTATTTGTGTTGATATATTCCTGAACAGCCTGCGGCATTCCACCCACGAGCATATACAGACGGAAATTACGCAGTAGCTTTCTGTTGGTTTGCTCTCCTACAGGTTTGCTCATTTCATAAAATTGTTTGATGATATTATAGCTTGTGCTATCGCCGATTGCCCACAGGAATTCCTCGTAGTCCATCGGATACATACTGACTTTTCTTTCTTCGCTCGGAATGACAATGTTTTTTACATTTTTTCGGATAGAAATCAGTGAACCGGTCTCAATATAATCATAACGATGATCTTTCACAAGATGTTTGATTGCCTGACGAGCCAAAGGGCAGCGCTGCACTTCATCAAAAATGATGACGGATTTTCTTTCATACAGATCAACTTCATACTGAAGCTGAAGCTGCAGAAAGAAAAAGTTCAGGTTAGAGATGTCGTTAAACAGGTCGATGGTAGCTTTGGAAGCTATGGAAAAATCAATCAGAATATAGCTTTCGTATTCATTTTTGGCGAATTCCTCAACTACTGTGGATTTTCCCACACGTCTGGCACCTTCAATCATCAGTGCAGTTTTGCCGTCCGATTCCTGCTTCCATTCAAGCAACTTATCATAAATTTTGCGTTTGAACACATTTTTCGCTCCTTTCTCCAAATTCAAAAAGCTAAATTACCTCGAAATCGCAATTTTGAAATCCTTAAATAACCTCAAAATCGCATTTTTCTAAAAACAATTATACCTCAAAATCGCAAATTTGTCAAGACCTGTTTGTAGTTTGCGCACGATAATTTTTATGAGTAAAAAATCTGTTTCTAAATCATGAACAGAATATGAATGCTAAGATAAGCACAATAAAAATTATACTTTCAAACCCCGAAACTTAAATTTGATTTTGCCAATATTTTTTGTACATCATATGCCAAATTCATATTTGTTCACAATTTGTTTACTCATGAAATTACCGTGGTAGTTTGCACAGGAAATGGGGAATTATTCAGTAGATTGGTATAGAGATGTTTAGCGAACACTACTACTGATTTTTTTCTGATTCGCTCTTGTTTTCTCCCTTGTCAGTGCTAACCAAACAGGTGTTTAGCGAACACTACCACTGACAAAGCATTGAAATTTCAGCTGAAAAATAGTTTGAAAGTTCTGAAAAGTTTTGAATGCCTCCAGAACGCACCAGAATGCCCTGTATGCCGTTTTGAGCCTTTCAATCGTAAACTTATGCCATTATTCCTATCGTTGCTCTACGAGCCGTTTAAGCCCCTTTACGGCGAAGGTCGATTTTTGAGTTGCTTTTATGTTTCGTCTGCATCTTCAAAAAGCAACTTGTGGATACCGCCACAGTCTGCTCAGTAAAGCGGTGACGAGGATTGAATTGTAGATACCCCTCTAAATCCGCTCAGAATGCCCTGTACGCCGTTTTGAGCCTTTCAATCGTAAACTTATGCCATTATTCCTATCGTTGCTCTACGAGCCGTTTAACCCCCTTTACGGAGAAGGTCGATTTTTGAGTTGCTTTT
>DJXD01000130.1:0-6006 GCA_002449585.1 Ruminococcus sp. UBA7013 | reverse complement strand
AAGCAACTTGTGGATACCGCCACAGCCTGTTCAGTGAAGCAGTGACGAGGATTGAACCGCAGATACCCTCTAAATTCGCTCAGAATGCCCTGTACGCCCTTTTAAGTGTTTCAATCGTAACTTATGCTCTTATTCTTATCGCTGCTCTACGAGCCGTTTAACCCCCTTTACGGCGAAGGTCGATTTTTGAGTTGCTTTTATGTTTCGTCTGCATCTTCAAAAAGCAGCTTGTGAACACCTCCACAGCCTGCTCAGTGAAGCAGTGACGAGGATTGAACCGCAGATACCACTCTAAAACGCTCCAGAATGCCCTGTATGCCATTTTGAGCGTTTCAATCGTAAAACTTATACCCTTATTCCTATCATCGCTCTACGAGCCGTTTAAGCCCCTTTACGGCGAAGGCTGATATTTCACACACGGTCATCTGTTTCTCATCTGTGGACAGAAAGAAAGTCAGTGGTTGGTTTTTTACACCTTCATTTCGTTACAATCAGCTCCGAATTACCCCAATTCTGCGAAATAAAAGGCTTTCGTCAGTGGTAGTGTTCGCAAAAGATATGCTTGGTTTACCATGAGTAGAGAGGTAGAAGTACAGAATATCCAGATGACTGCAACCACTCCAGAAGACACGCAAATTTCATTGGGTGCAATGAATACGACTGGTGGAACTGGTTCAGGTGCTACCAGTGTTTCATTGGCTGCTAACAATGGTTACTTAGTTGTTGATTCTAATGGCATTGCAACTGATCCAGGCACTGTTTCAGAGTATTGGTCTAATACAGCTGACATTAGTAATTATTATGCATTCGGTAAATTGATTCCTGCTTCTTCAACAACTGGTACTAACATCTTCTTTACTCCTGATGCGAATGGTGTTGGTAAGACAGTAGACCTAAAAAGATATAGATAAACGGTGTTGTGTAATAAATCTGTACCCCAAAGAAAGAGCTGATTAAATATCCAACCGAAACACAGAAGCAGACCAGCGTTGTTTTGCTGAATTTGGTGCTGTTCTTCATAATCGTGACAATAATCACAGTCACAGCCGCAACATACAGCACCATCACCGGAATACCGAAAAATTCAGCATATTGCAGTAATTCATTGTGCGGTGTGCCGATTCCGTAAGTATTCAGCAAGCCCTCCACTCCAAAGCCAAGCCATGGACTTTCATTCATGTGCTGGACTGTGCCTTTCCAAAGCCGCCATCTTGATGAGCCTGCGGAATCTGCTTCCAATGGGTCAGCGGCGATTTCTCCAATATCAATAAATAATTTTGTGAAACTGGATGTCACTGTGTCATACCATAAGCCCATAATGAGCGTAATCAGCATAAATCCGCCGAATGCTCCCACTGCTAACCAGAAATATTCTTTGTCCTTCTTCATGCAGTAAATCACAAAGAAAATCAGCACGAGCAAAACAGCTAAATAAGAACCCAGCGTATCATTGACAATCAATACCACTGTTCCAAGAATTCCGCTCAAAGCGTTGAAAATCTTCCAGCCGAGTTTCTTTTCATAAACAAATAAAATCGCTGATGATAATATCACCAATACCAGATAATAGCCGTAATGATTGGAATTATGGAACACAGCATAAGCCTTTCCGCCACCGATATAATATTTGACAGGGGTAATCCATTCATTGACAAGTGAAAGAATATTCAGAGGAATCGCCGTAAAAGTCAATGTATAGAGCAGACCTCTTTTCATTCCGGATGAGGAAACAAACATTCCGCAGAAGAAATACACAAGCGGATAAGTGATGTAACTATAAATACTTTCATACATATAGGGGTGTCCAGTGAGGTCGTATTCATTTGCACCTCTGATTTTTGTCACGAGGATAATTCCAACCGCAAACAAAAACAGCGGAATCAGTTTTTTGATGTAGTTTTTCAGTTCTGTTTTGTCTTTCTTCCAGTTGGTGATGAGATAATATCCACAGTAGATGTAGAAAAATGCGGCTACAAACCTTGCAACCTGATTGACACGTCTTATCATCTGCTGATATTTGACTACCTGTATAGAAGTAGAAGCCAGTATCATATGATGATATTCTTCCGGCAGGGTCATTCTGATGATAAGCTGTATCAATGGAGAAATCATAAACAGCCCAAGAATAAAGAACAGCAGGATATTCGCCATAATGCCGAGTACCTTTACCCTTGTTTCCTGCTGCTTTTGTTTCTGTATCTTTTCCCATATCTGGTTTTCCTGTTCGGTCATTGCGTCACGTCCTTTCTGCTTTATTATAGCATAGTTTGGACGTTTTGTCAATGAAAAGCCCCCTCCAACGAGGGAGGGGGAAAATGTACATGCACTCTATTTTCTTACGTTTACTGTAAAGCAACGAATTGCAGGGAGATATTGAAGTCCTGACCGGCGGTAGCATTCCAACAATTTTCATCTTCACCTTCGAGCCAGATACGGATAGTATACGGGCAAGCAGCACCCCAAGTATTAGTGCCTGCACCAGTTGCTTTCATAACAATACTACCAGTTGTTGACTTACCATCAGTACCGTCAGTATCACCTTGAGTAATAACCGTTACTTCTCCCCAGGAACCTGCACCACTTCCATTAATGCTAGTAATAGAACCATACTTTCCACTTTCATATTTATTTCCTGTTGTGCCTCTGTAATATGCACCGGAAGCGTTCATGATGACACCTTGGACACCACCGTCAGTTCTAGTAGTACTATTTGTTACACTAGTATTATTACCTTCAAGAATAGAGATACGAGCCGCATTGAAAAGAAGGTCATCCTTTGTGCTTGAGCCACTCGTAGCATAATCATTACCGCCATTTGTGATTTTTGCAATAACAGTAAGATTTTCAGCATCTGGAGAAGAAGTTCTAATCCACACAGGAATATCAATATAACAACCAACATGATCCCAGTTAGCACCAGTTATATATGGGTCAGCATCACTTGTATTCAGTGTGTCAGGAGTTTTAGCACGAGTATTAACCAGAGCCATAGCAGCTGTATGAGTAGTACCATTTAACTTGTTGTCACTTGCATTTGCCAACTTAAATTCAGCACTCATAGTACCAGAATTATTGAGCATTACACCATTAGCACCAACATTATGTCCTTTCAAAGTCTTACCGTTACCAGTAGCATCACCAGTCCAGTAAATATTCAAACCATTGGTAGAAGTAGCAGGAGTGAGATGACCGAACTGATAATATTCAGAAATGTCAACAGAATTTGTCCAATACTCATCATCATTAGGTGCTACAACGGCTGTTAATCTCTTAGAGCTAGCATCAATTGTAGCATTGTCCGTTGTCAAACCTGTTGCTCCATTCGTCAACTTACCAAGAGAAATCTGTAAAGACTCTGGAACGGTTGCTGTCATATGGATACCAGTTACTTCCACCTCTCTGCTCATGGTAAACCAAGCATATTTTTTATGCACAAAACTACTGAAAATTACATTTTATCTCTATATCAAGACGTAAATCGACAATGTTTTTTCCTTCTTTTTTAGCACACACAAAACTACTGACTGTATTCCTAAAAATCTTGTGAAATTCATGTGAAATTATGCAGAAAAGCCACAAAACCTCTTGAAAAAATCTGCATTTTGTGCTATAATTAAAGTGAGGCGATTATACATTATTATTATAATATAGCTGTTCTCGTGTTATATGAATGTGTTTCTATACGACAGGTAAAAATACTTCGGAGGTGAGCCAGATGCAGGAAAAGCAGGAAATGAATATTAAGAAACTTTCATCTATAAAAATTATCGCCATCGCCTTGTTGATTGTATCAATAATTATTTTTGGCTCGCTTTCATGGTTTACTATGAGTAAGGAAGTGGAAGGTTCTGGAACTCAGATGACTGCGAGTGATTTGCCGTTTGAGATTAAAACAGTGGGAGATAATATTGGACCTAAAAGTCATGTACAAACAAAAGAGAATAACGAGGTTATTGATACAATATCAAATCTATTTTCTAAGAATTCCTTCTATTCAGGAACAAATGCATTCAATGTGGGTGCACTTGTTAATGATGAGGGATATTATTCCGACGGCTCTAACGTCAAAATTCAATGGCACTTAACTGAGAACGTGGATGAAGATGGTTTGGGTCCCGATTCTTCTGGAATTTTGACATTTTATATCATTCCCAAGCAAGATGGACCATTGACTGCGAAATTTTCCTTAGATTTAGAAGGCTATACAGCAGTACAAACTAAAAATGAAGATGGAACATATGCAGTAACTTCTTTAACAAGAGTCAGTAATTCATCATCACAACAGCTACAGGACAGTGTAAAGTATTTAAATGGTCACATCCTGATTTTCAAGGATATAAAGTAGGTGATTCTGATACAATTTAATAATTTTTCTTGGGGTGGTCAAAATCAGTCGGGGGGTGGCTAAAACGGATAGAAAAATTAAAAGGTGGCTAAAATGGAATGCTCTACTTTTTAGGCAACAAAAAGCTCCCCACACTCAATGAAGAGTATGGGGAGTGATGTAATTTATATCTCTGTTCCGTTCCTGAAAGTAAAGCGAATGTCATTCTTATCATAAACTGTCACATGGTCAGTCAAACTCAGCCACATATCATCTGTGAATATGGTTACTGCACTTTTTTGTTTTTTCAGGTATGCAAAGAACTCGTCCATTTCAGACTGCCGCAGAAGTTTGTCCGTGATTTCTGCACTGACGGATTCGTATTTGGATTTTGCATCATTCATCCGCTGTTCCAGTGCATCAAATTGTCTGCTCCATTCGTTCTGGTCTTGTGCTACAGATGCATTGTCACGGAGAGCCTGATGCATCATTCCGGAAATGAGGTTCATTTCATTTTCAAGTTCTGCCTGCTTTGCGGTCAGTGCAGATATATCAAATACCGTATCTCTTGCTGCCGTAAAATCTTTAACAGCCTGTTTTCTTTCCGTAAGAAGCTGATTCACGGCTATGATGAATTTTTCCTTTATTGTTTCCTCGCTGAGATGCGGTGTGGTACATTTCTGACCCTCGAACTTATGATTGCACTGCCAGATTATACGGCGGTACTTGTCATTGGAATGCCATACTTTTGAACCATACCATCCTCCACATTGGGGACACCTGATTTTTCCGGAAAAGAGATGTGTTCCGCTGTACCGGTTCTTTCCCCTGTGGCGTGAAGCTATCATTTTCTGTACCTGTTCAAATACTTCTGGTTCAATAATTGCCTCATGGTCTCCTTCCACATAGTACTGTGGAATCTGTCCAGTATTGGGAACAAATTTCTTTGTGAGAAAATCAGTACAGAAGGACTTTTGCAGAAGTGCATCACCCTTATATTTCTCGTTGGTGAGAATGCTCCTCACAGTACGGTCAGTCCACTTTGTCTTTCCGCCTGGAGTAGGAACGCCTTCTGCTGTAAGCTGTTGCATTTTCCAGAATGATATTTTCTACCATTCCGGCAAGCAGAACCGTTTCTTCCTTCATACGGTCACGTTCCTGCTCCAGTGCCGTGCAGTCGGATACCATTTTCATGCCCTTTCTCAGATTCGCAGTGATTTCTTCATGGTTCTCAATCAGACCGTTGACTGCTTCAATAAAAATATCCTGAATCTGTTCAGCCGTAAAATGGGGTGTGGAACAACGTTTCTGTTTTCTGTACTTGTGTCCGCACTGGTAAATAATCCGTCTGTACTTGTCAGTGGAGTGCCAGACTTTCGGGCTGTAGAAACATCCGCATTCTCCGCATATCAGCTTTGCTGACAGAATGTCCACTCCGCTGTAGCGGCTGCCGCTTTTCTTCCGCCGTTCCATTTCATGCTGGACTGCATCAAAAATTTCAGGTGAAATAATTGCTTCGTGATTATCCTGCACATAATACATAGGAACTTCTCCGTGGTTGACTTTTTTCTTCTTGGTCAGATAATCCGCAGTATAGCTCTTTTGCAGAAGAGCATCACCTTTGTATTTTTCATTGGTAAGAATAGATTTTACAGTACTGTCTGTCCATTTTGTTTTTCCGG
>DJXD01000086.1 GCA_002449585.1 Ruminococcus sp. UBA7013 | reverse complement strand
ACTCAGACATAAATGTGAGAAAACCACAGACACTCACAATTACATCAGAGTATATCTTTGGTGTAAGGGGCGTTGTCAACCACCCCACGATGTCGGGTCAGTCTGCTGTATATCAGCGTTCTAAAGAGGTAGGAGATTTGCAATCGTCTGCACTACCGGATACTGACAAGCCCCCGTCTCTTAGGCGGTGGGTAGTTGACCATAATCTCCTATATATAGCAACAGGGCAGAAATTTCTGCCCTGTATTTTATTTATTTACTTGCTGATCAATGCCAGAGTATCTCGTGCAATCAAAAGTTCCTCATTCGTGGGGACTACCCAAATTTCTACTTTAGAATCAGACTGTGAAACCTTGCAAAGCTTGCCACGAACACCAGCATTTGCAACAATATCGATCTTTATGCCCAATACATCCATATCTGCACAGACAGATTCACGCACATCCGGCGCATTCTCACCAATTCCACCCGTAAACAGAACCGCATCAAGCCCATTCATGATGGCGGCAAATGCACCAATGTATTTTTTGATCTGATATGTCAGCATATCACGGGAAAGCTGTGCTCTTGCATTGCCCTGTTCAGCGGCCGTTGTGACATCACGATTATCAGAACCAACACCAGACACACCCAGAAAACCGGATTTTTTATTCATATAATCAGACATCTGTGCAGGGGTGAAACCATGCTTTTCCATGACGAATGTCACAGCAGAAGGGTCTACACTGCCTGTTCTTGTTCCCATCAGAACGCCATCCAAAGGGGTAAAGCCCATTGTAGTATCTACAGATTTTCCGCCGTCAATCGCTGTGATAGATGAGCCATTTCCAAGATGACAGGAAACAATTTTCAGATCTTTGGGATCTTTGCCCATTGCCTTCGCAAGTGCGGCTGATACAAATCTATGGGATGTGCCATGAAAACCATATTTTCTGACGTGATAAGTTTCATAATCTTCATAAGGCAGACCGAACATGAATGCTTTTTCCGGCATGGTCTGATGGAATGCCGTGTCAAATACAACGGCCTGCGGTACAGAAGCCGGGAGGACAGCTTTACATGCACGAAGAGCCAGCGCATGCGCATGATTATGCACGGGAGCAAGTTCCCGAAGTTCATCAATCTTATCAATAATTTCATCTGTAACGAGCGTTGTTTCAGAGAAAACTTCCGCACCCTGTACGATTCTATGACCAACGGCGGCAATTTCACTCATATCTTTGATCACAGCGGCATCTCCAGTGGTGAGAACTTCGACAAGCTTCATGAATGCCTCTGTATGGGTAGGAAATGCACAATCGGCATCATAAATTCTCCCGTCAGCGGTTTTATGGGAAACATGTCCATCAATTCCGATTCTGTCACAATTGCCTTTTGCAAGGACGCTTTCATCTGTCATATCCAGCAGCTGATATTTCAGAGAAGAACTGCCAGCATTGACTACTAAAATCAGCATAAAAAAATCTTTCCTTTCTGGTTAAAAAAATCTGCATTTTTAGTATATCACATTTTTGTCAAAGTGTCAAGCTATTTTTCAGGCAAAAATCCCCTGCTTGACAAATGCTGAAAAATTATGTTATACTAATCAAAAAGAGGTGATCTGATGAAAACAGCCGGAATTATCTGTGAATATAATCCGCTTCATAATGGCCATGTGCATCATATTCAGGAAGTCAGAAAAACTGGTGTAACACATGTGATCTGTGTGCTGAGTGATGATTTTGTACAGCGTGGCGATGTGGCTTTATTAGATAAATTCAGCCGGGCACAGCTGGCATTATCTGCGGGGGCGGATCTGGTCATAGAATTGCCGTTTCCATTTTCCTGTGCTTCTGCGGAGATCTATGCCGGGAAAGCAATCAGCCTTTTGCATCGGCTTCATGTGATAGATATGCTTTCTTTTGGAGCATCTGCTCATCATGAAGATCTGCAAAGATTAAGTCAGGCGGATCGGCATCCGGAGAAAATCCGGGAATGCATGAAAGCAGGAGAATCTTATCCGGCGGCCGTGTATCATGTCATGCAAGAACAAGATCCGGCACTTGCCGAGATTCTGAAAGATCCGAATCATTTGCTTGCTGTGGAATATCTCCGGGCGATGCAGAGCATTCATGCGGATTTTGAGATTTATGCCGTCCGGAGAAATACTGTCATGCATGATAGCCATGAAACAAAAGGCATGTTTGCCAGTGCCAGCTATTTGAGAAAATATTTTGATCAGCAGGATATTTCTGATTTTATTCCGCCCTATACGGCTGATCTTCTCGCCACAAAAACAAAAGCGCATTTTTCCCGGCTCGAACGGCTGATTTTATATAAAATCCGGATGATGTCAGAAGCAGAATTATTACAGCTCCCGGATATGAATGCATCATTAGCAGGGCGGTTCTGTCATGCCAGACATGCTGATAGTTTAGAAGCATTTCTCAATGCTATCCGGACAAAATGCGTCACATTGGCAAGAATCCGAAGAATGATTATTTATGCACTGACGGGCATCCGCAAAGAGGATATGCAGAAAGAAATTCCATATGCTCGTATACTCGCCTTTCATGAAAATAGTCGTGATCTGATCCGGAAAATACGGAAAAATAGCGAAATTCCAATTAGTACCTCTCTGGCCGATCTGAAAGCCATCAGCCCGGATTTTGTCCGCATCCAGACTCAGGCCGCTGATGTTTATGGATTGGCACAGGAAAAAATCAATTCTTTTGAACAGGAATTCAGAAGAAAAATTATCATGCAAAGGAGCTAATTTATGATAAAAAATATTTATGCCGCAATTCTTGATATGGATGGGACTTTGATTGATTCTATGGGAATCTGGCACAAGATTGATCAGGAATTTTTTAAACAGCATCAGCTGATCATTCCTGAAAATCTGTCAAATCAGGTGAATAAAATGACAATGCAGGAATGGGCACAGTATTTTATCCGGGAATTCGGGATTGCCATGACAGAACAGCAGATTATTGATAAGATTGCCTATATGAGCTATGAATATTATGCAAAAAGCATTCCCTTGAAAGCCTATGTGATAGAATTTCTGGATTTTCTGGATAAAAATCATATTTATTATGGCATCGCTACAGCGACATATCGAAAATCAGCACAGGCCGCACTGAAAAGACTTGGCATTCTGGATAGAATGCAATTTCTCCTGACAGCCGAAGATGTGCCCTCTAGTAAAAAAAATCCGGAAATGTTTTTCAAAGCCGCTGCTCTTCTCAAACAACAGCCGGAACATATTCTTGTCGTAGAGGATGCGCTCCACTGCATTCAGACAGCCAAATCAGCCGGATTCCCTACAGCAGCGGTTTATGATACGCATATTCCCCCCGAAGAATGGGAACAGATCAAGACAATCAGTGATTGCTATGGCATGGATTTGCATGAAATTATAAAGAAAATTTCCTGAAAGGGAAATTTTTCTCTTGAAAACATACTAAACCTATGATATAATAGTAGTATATAGAAAATCTAGAAAGGATTGATTTTATGAAAATTTCAACCAAAGGCCGCTATGCCCTCCGAATGCTTCTGGATCTGGCATTGCATCAGAAAGACGAATTTGTTTCACTGAAAGAAATTTCCCAGCGTCAGCGGATTTCTAAAAAATATCTGGAACAGATCGTCCCCCTGCTGAATAAAAGCAATATTCTCCGCACCAGCCGGGGCAATAAAGGCGGCTATATGCTGGCAAAATCGCCCGCTTTGATCACCGTCGGCGAAGTCCTCCGGGCGACAGAAGGCAGCCTTGCCCCCGTCTCTTGTCTGGAATATGAATATAATGATTGTCCCCATGCGGAAGAATGCGCTACGCTTCATGTCTGGCAAGGCCTCTATCAGGTCATTTATCAATATCTTGATGGCATTACCCTCCAGGATATTTTAAATCATAATACCGGCATCGAAGGAAATGACTATTGCATCTAGTCTTTTCTCTTTCCCTTCTGCATAAGATATAGCAAACATTCACAGGAGGGATCACCATGCAGGAACAGGAGAATATCGCAAAACAGCATAAAATCACAATGGAAAACCGGAATGTCTTAACCATTACCGGAATTACAGATATTGACAGCTTTGATGAAAAAGAAATGATTCTCTATACACAGATGGGAGAATTAACCATCACCGGCAGAGAATTGCATATCAATGCAATCAGTATAGAAACAGGAGATATGTCCATAGAGGGGGACATCTGGTCTCTGCAATATGGCGATAAAGACAAGCAATCCCCGGTTTCTCTGCTGGGGAAATTATTCCGATGAGTCTATTTCTCCAGATTGCCCCGGACACGTTCCGGACAGTACAAGAAGAATTATATTTATTTGGCGGTTCGATTTTACTAGGCATCCCGGCAGGCTTGATAACAGATTTGTTCCGGCTGTTCCGGCGCATGATTCCTCATAGATCCATTGCGGCCGCTCTGGAAGATATTTTTACCCTGATCCTGATCAGCTTTTTGCTGTTATGCTATACCAGCGCATTTGCAGGCGGCCGCTTTCGTGTCTATTATGCTGTGGGTTGTCTGGCTGGTTGGATTCTATATGAATGTACAATGGGCTTTCTGCTCATGAAATGCTTTGATCTGATCATTGCCCCTTTCCGATGGATATGGCACAGAATTGTATGTATTTGCATAAAAATCAGAAAGAAATTTGTGAAATATTCCGAAAAATCAAGGCATGTGAAAAAAAATGCCAAAAACAGCTTGCATGAAACACCCCACAAGGTGTATAATAATAATTATACAGAAAAATGCAGATCCGGAAAGAAGTGAATCTTGTGGCTGAAAAAAATAAAAGGCAAAAACAGTCTGTTGGCTTTAGAATGCTAATAAATATCGCCCTTGTCATGTTTGTAATTTTCTGTGCGGCTTCTATCGTCACGGTTCAAAATTCGATTGTGGATAAAAAAAAGAAACTTGCGGATCTTGATGAACAGATTGAAGTTCTGGCAGCTCAGAATGATGAGCTTGCAACATTAATTGCATCGGATGATATCGGTAAATATATGGAAAAGCTAGCGGTTGAAAGCGGCGGCTATGCCTATCCGGATGAACGCCGTTATTATGATACATCACGTGAATAAATCTAAGCAGGAGGAAAATTTGAATGCTGGAAATTGGCAAAGTCTATGAAGGCAAAGTAAAAGGAATTACATCATATGGGGCATTTGTCGAGATCCCTCTGGAGGGAGAAGCCCCTGTAACGGGGATGGTACATATTTCAGAAATTGCGAATACATTTGTGAATGATGTCCGGGATTATCTGAAAGAAGAGCAGGATGTGAAAGTGCTGGTGCTCCAGAGAAATGAACAGGGCAAAATCAGCCTTTCTATCAAGAAAGCCTTGCCGCCGGAAGAAAAGCCTGCACAGAAATCCCGTCCGCCGAAACGTCAGGATCGTGGGGAAGTATGGAATCCTAAGCCCCAAAAACCTGCTTCGGAAATGTCTTTTGAGGATATGATGACAAAATTCAAGCAGAACAGCGATGAACGCATGTCAGACATCAAGCGCAATACTGACCGGAAAAACAAATCACGCAGACGGCCGAATTAAGAAAATCCCTGTATCAGATAGATACAGGGATTTTTTTATCTATGACTTCCGCCGCCGCCGTGGCCACCGCTGGAATGACCGCCGCCATAACCGCCATGGCCGCTGCTGCGGTCGATATATCTTTTTTTGATGCGTTTTGTTACAAAATGATCATATTTTTGCTGATAGACTGTGTCATGATTATTAATATAATTAGTAGGAGAAATATCACTATGAAGCTGATAATCATGCTGGACAGTCTTTTTGAGTACAAAGGCCGCCACAAGGCCAATCAGAAGGCCACCGCCTGTACAAAGAATGATCACTAACATATCTTTATAAGGCTTTGTTGTCGTTGTGATAATCACACCATTTTCGACATGATAATATTCATGATAGACATCATCATAGATATAATATCTTTCCGGTATGCCTTTGTTATAATAATATTGCAGCTGGTTGGCGAATTCATGCAATGCCCCGGCTGTATTTTCATTACCGATGGGGTATAAATATCTTTCGACATTATGTAATATAGAAGTGACCCGGTCATTACTTTTGGCATTGGTATAATAAAATTGGCCTAAGCCGCTGGTATCCAGATAATCATAAGGATGTTGTTGGGCACTGAGATCAATATATAAACATACGCCATCTGTTTTTTTGCCATATTGCAGATCATAAGTTTCAGCGGCGGCTTTTTCAATGACCCCGTCAGAATATTGATAAATAGATAGAATCACGGCAATATTTAAATTACTTTCATTAGCGAACGCCTGTAATTCTTTCATACATTCTGCTTTCTCTTTTTCAGCAAGGCGGTTTCCTTCGTCATAGATCACAACCCCCGCCGCTGATGCCGTTAAGCCCGGAATCATGCACAACATGCAAAGCATAGACAATAGCATGATGAAACATTTTTTCATCCTTTTATCACCCCTATGATAAATCCGATCAGTGTACAGATCACTGTGATCAGAACGCAAGTCAGATTTAATTTTTTCTGATTAATAGGCAATTCCCCGGCCTGTTGCTGTGTCTGGCCATTGATGGCGATTTCATAGCGTTTTCCTTGATAATCATAGGACATGAACCAAACCGGAAGAAGCATATATTGCCATGTGGTTTTTAATACATTCATGTCTGATCTTGTCACACGGACAGAAGTATAGCCTTTCATAGAAGTACGCATTAAATGATCACTGCCGTTGACAGCTCTGTTTTTGATCCGGGGGAATACCTGTTGCTTATTGACATCATATTTATCAGACAGAAAGCCGCTTAAATAAGACATATCAAAATCTACTAGCTTAGTGTAATCAAAAGGCTCAATTGCTTCCATAAGATCATCATCAATTTTAGATTCCCCATCTGCCGGGATACCGGAAAAATGAATATCACCCTCCCGGACGCAGTCAAAGATTTCTGTTTCTGTGATTTCATAATTTCCGCTTGTATAAGAATGCGCTCTATGGCATTCTGCTTGCATGAAGCCGTGCACATAGCACTCTGCCACCCAGAAAGGGACATATAAGCCTTTCATATGCACAAGCTGTGCCTCAGATGTGAAATCTTTAGGCAGATATTTCAGATCATCGCATCTCTGATGAAATGCGAGTAAAGCGGCTTCTTTGGGAAACTGAAACGGGATTATTTTAGAGGGTCTGTAATTTCCGGTTAATCGGCCTTTTAAGATAACGGGATTATGGCAATAAATGCATTCTGTTGCTGTTGTCTGGGCATCGGTCATTAATTCCGCCCCACAGCTTTGACAGATATAAAGCTGATTATTCTGTTCAAATTCATCCTGCAAAGGTGCGATCTGTTCCGCTTCCTGTTGCATTTGCGCCTGTAATGTCTGGCATTCTTCCGGCGTGAAAAAGCTGTCACAGAATTCACAGGAAAAGCCTTGCTTTCTGGGATTAAATTTCAGCTCTGCCATGCAGTTAGGGCATTTATACTGAATACTATCCATGTTTTCGCTCATAGTGACACACCTTTCAGATCAGAATTTTTTTAATTGCACAGGCTTCTTTTTTCCGCAGATACTACAGAAATTATCTGTATTAATCACACCGCAGGAACATTCCCATCTTTGACGCTCTTCGGGTTTTTTCCGGCCGCAAAGCGTGCAGAAATTTCCATGATTTTGAGTACCACAGAAGCATGACCAAGTATTTTTTTCCGTGGGGGCAGGTTCTTCCTGATGCAGCATTGTATTTCGATTTCTCATATCAATCAATTCCCGGCTCTTGTCATCATAGCTGATATTCCCCAGCCCTACAGAAATCAGATCAATGCCACGCTGTTCTTTCCAAACCGGATCAAGATGATTTTGTAAATAATTAATAATTTCTGCATTTTTTGCACTGAGATTAGAAGCCCTCACGCCATTCTGTGACATGATACTAACAGCCCCTTGCAATGCCATTAGAAACTCTTCCAGACATTGATCAGAAAGCACTTGTGTGCTGAAATTTTCTGAATTATGCGGTACAACTTCCTCAAAGAATTTGAGCGGATCTGTAATTCTGATCGAATATGTCCCATGACAGCGGATAAATAATTCTGCATTATAGAAATTATCAAAATACTGAATCGGGTTTCTTGTGCCGAATTTCAGGCCTTTGATTTCTTGAAGATTGACAAAATAGACTTCTTGTGTAGCGGAGGGCTGGCCGCCGAACCGGATTCTTTGAAACGTATCCCGGACGGCAGCACCTAATTCCCCATTGAACATAGACGGCGCAGAGGATAGCCAGACTTCATAATAGCCTTCGGATGCACAATAATCTACAATCTGGCCGCCATCACATAAAATCATGAGCTGATTCGGCGCAATCATGATTTTTGAGCCATTAGATATAGTCTGTGTTGGTGTGTAAACATTTCCGTTTTTTGTTCTTGTGACACGAACACCTCTGGTCACAAGTATTTGATTATCCATCCTGTCAGAGACGATATATTCCAGCCACTGACTGGACAGTGAACCGCTGACGGCATTGGCCGCCGCCTGGATAATGCCCATGAAAAGCCCTCCTGTGCTATATTATAATTTTCTGTTGTCGATCACACGCTTTGCTTTTCCTTCGGAGCGAGGGAGCGTTTTGGGGGCGGTGATTGTCACTTTCGTGAGAATGCCAACAACGGATTTAATCTGATCACGAATCTGTTTTTGCAGTTTCTGCATTTCGCCAAGGCTGTCATTTTGTTCAAATAATTCTCCGGTCATTTCTACTTTGACTTCCAATGTATCGGCATTATTGACACGATCGACAATTAATTGATAATGCGGCGCAACGCCCGGTGTTTTCACGAGAACGGTTTCGATCTGAGAGGGGAAGACATTTACACCTCTGACAATAATCATATCATCTGTTCGCCCCGTGATTCTGCCCATACGAACGGTAGTTCTTCCGCATTTGCAGACATCATTATATAATGTACAGATATCATGTGTACGATAGCGAAGCATTGGCATGCCTTCTTTTGTGATCGTTGTGAATACTAATTCTCCGGCTGTGCCATACGGAAGCTGTTCGCCAGTGGCAGGATCAATAATTTCTGCAATCACATGATCCTCATTGATGTGAGAGCCGTTTTTCTCTTCACATTCAAACGCAACGCCAGGGCCTGCGATTTCTGTTAAGCCATAAATATCATGCGCCTGAATGCCAAGAAGTTCCTCTATGCGTTTTCTCATGCCTTCTGTCCAAGGTTCTGCGCCGAACAATCCGGCACGAAGTTTAATATCTTTTCCGGGAATCAAACCGGCATCATGAATGGCTTCGCCCAGATAGGCGGCATATGACGGCGTACAGCACAGAATAGTAGAGCCAAGTTCCTGCATCATCATAATTTGTCTTTGGGTGTTGCCGCTGGACATGGGAATCACCATTGCACCGACATTGGTAGCTCCCTGATGTGCGCCGAGACCGCCGGTAAATAATCCATAGCCATAGCAGACCTGTACAATATCCTGTTCATCCGCACCGACAGCACCCAATGCACGGGAAACCATTTCCGTCCACACAGCAACATCATGTTCTGTATAACCCGAAACGATGGGTTTTCCTGTTGTACCGGATGAACCCTGAATCCGGACAATCTTTTCTTTCGGAACAGCCAGCAGACCAAAGGGGAACGTATCACGGAGATCTGTTTTTTCTGTGAATGGTAATAATTTCAGATCCTCAACGCTTTTAATATCCTCCGGAGAAACGCCTTTTTCATCCATGCGTTCCCGATACAGCGGAACATTGTCATACACACGATTTACTGTCTGCCGCAGGCGTTCGCCCTGTAAGGCCTTTCTCTGTTCCGGATGCATACATTCCATTTCTGGATTGTAAATTCTTGATTTTGCCATAAATTTAGCTCCTTTTGATTAAATTATCATATACTACATATTTTACAACAAAAATCTGATTTTGTCAATATAATTTCGCTCTGAAATACTTGACATTGTAATAAAACTGTGCTATAATTAAAATAATTATTTTGTGAGGTGTGCAAACAATGGAAATTTATGAAATTATTTGTGGTGCAATTGTCCTGCTTGTCAGTCTGCTGATCATTGTGCTTTGCCTGATGCAGGATGAAAAACAACAGCAGAATATGACATCTGCTTTAAGCGGCGGATCAAGTGACAGCTTCTATTCTAAGAATGAAGGCAATACCAGAGAGGCTGCGCTTCAAAAACTGACCAGAAATCTGGGCATTGTTGCCATGATCGTATTGCTGGCAATGAATGTTGTCATTCCGCTAATTATGGCTGGTGGCGGCGAATAAGCGCATAGTATCAGGCGGCCTCAAGTCCATGCACTTGGGGCTGTTTTTTCAGCTGATAGAGAAAGAGGGAAATTATGGCAAGACATAACGCAAAACATGAAAAACGAAAAGCAAGATCCATGCAGAAAAAACCGGTTTCCGCAAAAAAGCCGATCAATCAGGAAGAAAGCAGACAGTTTCAGAGAAAAATAAAAGTATTCCTGCAAATGACCGCCAAAGGCCAACTGCATCAGAAAGAATTGTCTCAGAAATGCCACAGCCGCCGGAATCCATCTGCTTATCAAAATGCGCTGGAAGTATTGCATCAAGAAGGATGGATACGAGAACAGGGGCAATATTATATATTATGCAGTCAGGAAAATGCTTTCAAGGCCGAAACAGTCAGATTATCCACAAATTTCGGATTTATCCGGGATGAAAACGGAACAGATTATTTTGTACCCGGTAAATATCTGATGGGAAGTATGCCGGGGGATAAAGTCCTTGCAAAGCCCATTCCTTCCCGTTCCGGATCGCCAGAAGCACAAGTAATTTCTATTTTGGAAGAAACAGAACATGCTACATTGACCGGAAGAATTATTCCTACGGAACATGGCCTTTGTCTATTATCCAGTGTGGCATGGATTCCCTTGGGAATTGATTATGATCAAAGCTGTGAATATCATATCAATGATCGAGTGCTTTGTGAATTAACATTCCGGGGTATGCGCCATATGGATCACAAAGTCAAAGTGATTCAGAATTTCGGAAGCGCAGATAGTGCCGCTAATTGCATGAAATCCAGAATTGCAGAACTGGAAATTCCTTGCGCATTCCGAGAACCTGTACGCAAAGAAGCAAAAAAAGTTTCTGCGCTCGGCGTGACAGAATTTGATCTACAGGGCAGAAAAGATTTTCGTGATGAGATGATATTCACAATTGATGGCGCATATTCAAAAGATCTGGATGATGCTGTTTCTATCAGAAAACATGCCAATGGCTGGACGCTCGGCGTTCATATTGCAGATGTTTCTTATTATGTCCGCCCTAATAGTCAGCTGGATGCAGAAGCATTCCGGCGTGGTACAAGCATTTATTATGCCGATCAGGTGATTCCCATGCTTCCCCCAGATTTATCAAATGGCATTTGCTCTCTGAATCAGGGAGAAAATCGCCTGACATTGTCGGCTGTTATGGAAATTTCTCCGGAAGGAGATCTTATCAATGCAGAATTTTATCAATCCGTGATCTGCTCCAGAGTTCGGGGTGTCTATGAAGAATGCAATCAGATTCTTGACGGAACAGCAGATCCGGATTTGCAGGAAAAATATGCCGATGTGAAAGAAAGCCTGTTTCTGCTGAATGATCTGGCAGAGAGATTAGAACATGTCAGAAAATTAAGAGGTGCGCCGGAACTCGAAAGTACAGAATCTGTTATTTTAACAGATCACAAAGGCGTATGTACAGGATTAGCCCCCGTCCAGAGAGGAAAAAGCGAGAGGATCATAGAATCCTGCATGTTATGTGCCAATGAAGCCGCCGCCCGGCTCGCCCGGACAAAGCAGATCCCTTTTGTGTATCGTGTTCATGAATCCCCTGCTCCGGAACGCATCGCATCTCTGAAAGAAATGCTGCTTAGACTTGGGCAGACACCTCCTGTCACTCCGGATGATGAAATTTCCCCGGCAGATATTCAGAAAATTCTGGATGCTTCACGGGAAGAATCTTATTTTCCTGTGATCAATAACTTGACTTTGCGTTCCATGGCAAAGGCCAGATATAGCCCCGAACCTCTTGGCCATTTCGGACTTGCTTTGAAAGATTATGCGCATTTTACTTCCCCGATCCGGCGTTATCCAGATTTGACAATTCATAGAATCATCAATGATATTCTGGATGGCGCAGATGCTGATTGGCTTCAGAAACGCTATGCAAAATTTACACAGAATGCCGCAGAACGTTCTTCTGATACAGAATTGCAGGCCGTTCAGCTCGAACGGGAAGCAGATGCTTGCTATGCCGCTGAATATATGCAAAATCATGTCGGTGAAATATTTGCTGGTGTCATTACCAGTGTCACAGATTTCGGCCTTTATGTGACTTTGAGTAATATGGCTGAGGGTCTGCTTCATATCTATGACCTTCCCGAAGGTCAATATCAAATTCAAGAGGGCTGGTATGTGAAAAATAATACTACTAATATAGAATATAAGCTCGGCGATGCCCTAAATGTCATCTGCATCAAAGCAGATGTCAGCTCTGGTCATATTGATCTGGCACTTGCCTGAGCAGGAAAGGAGATGCCTGTTTTATGGGAAGATATACCGGTTGTCAATGCATTGCCTGCCAGAAAAATTTTAAATCACAAGAGGATGATATTGTTGTTTGCCCTACCTGCGGAACGCCGTATCATAGAAGCTGTTGGCAGGAAAAAGGCAGTACATGCATCAATACAGCTTTACATGCTGTTGGCGGAAGCTGGCAATCTATTGAAGACGCACATCGAACATCTGCCGGGGGCATTGCCTGCCCTGCATGTGGTTATATAAATCTTCCAGATGCAAAAACATGTTCCGTCTGTGAGACACCTCTCACAACTCCCGAATCTGATGCTGCTGAAGAATTACAGCAAATGATTTTTAATGCTTCTGATCCTTGTTGTGGCATGTCTCCGGAGGATGATATGGAAGGCGAACGCCTTGGCGATGTTGCCAGCTTTGTGCAAAATAATACCCTATATTATATCCCTCTGTTTCGTCATTTCCGTGACAGCGGAATGAAAGCATCTGTCAATCTCCCTTGTGCATTATTCCCCTATTTTTATTTTGCAAATCGCAAAATGTGGTTTATGGCAATTATTACCGGCGTGATCTGGATGATTTGCAATCTGCCAAGAACCGGGCTTGCCATGCTCTGGACATTGAGTAATGCTTCTTATGCAGGTTATACTGATGAGATGATCCAGTTTTATCATCAAATAGAAACATTTTTAACCGCAAATCAAACCATGATGGAAGCACTTGAAACACCGTTCTTTATTCTGGATATGATCATGAGAGTGCTGCTCTGTCTGTTTGGAAATTATTTATATTTCCGTTATGCAATCAGATCTGTCAGAAAAATCCGTGAAATGTGCCCTACAGCTGCGATCCGGAAAGCCATTTTAGCAGCAGAAGGCGGTACAAATGCATGGAATATTCTGGGATGCTGTGGCCTGTTTTGCATCATCGGAATGCTGGCCTATAAGATCACATTGGCGATTTTTGGATAACCAGAGGTGAACTGCTCCATGAATTCAAATATATCCGCATGGGAATTTTTTCAAAGAAAAGATCTGAAAGAATTTATTCTACCTGAAACTGTTACATCAATTGCAGATCATGCCTTTTATGGCTGTGATTATCTGAAAACAATTTCTTTTCCGGAACATCTGCATGATCTGGGAAGCAGTACATTTATGCAATGCACCCGCCTGAAAGAGGTGATTCTTCCGGAATCCGTCACAGAGATCGGGACAGAAACATTTTCAGGCTGTCTGAGCCTGAGACATATCCGCATTCCGGAAGGGGTAACGGCGATCCGTGATCGTGCATTCTATCATTGTACCAGTCTCCGGACAGTGCATTTCCCGGAACACATGCATACACTCGGAAAAAGTGCCTTTGAACGCTGTACTTCTTTGCAGGCTGTGAGAATTCCTAAGCCTGTCAAAGAAGTAGAAAGCCGTGTGTTTGCCGATTGCTGGGGGCTGATTTCTGTTTCTCTGCCTGAACAGATCACAAGAATTGGCAAATGGGCGTTTTCTGATTGTTTCTGTCTTGAAAAAATCAATCTGCCGGAGCATCTGGAAAGCATTCAGGATGGTGCATTCACCAACTGCACCAGCCTGACAGAAATACATCTGCCAGAGCATCTGACAGAAATCGGGAGACAGGCATTCATGGGCTGTACAGGCCTGACAAAAATTGAAATTCCGCATACGATTCATAAAATCGGCAAAAATGCATTTATTTGCTGTAATCATCTCAAAGAAGTTTCTGTATATGACAAAACAGACTGCTTGAATTCCGGATTATTCCGAAATGCAGAATATTTATATCTGCATAACAAAGACTGCTGTGTGACGGTACATGTGACAGATCAATCACAAGAAGAGACTTTATTATATCGCTTCTGGGCGGAGAAAGATCCCAGCAGAAGACGCTTTTTCTTCCGGAAAATCCAGAATCCGGATTATAAAATTCCAATTGCCGTGCTGATGGCGGCCGCCATGGAGGAAGATACTATTTTTCGGGAATATATTCAGCAGAATTTCAAAACTGTTTCTAAATTTCTCTTAGAACATCATGATGAGGAAAATATTGGCCGTCTGTTAAGTCTGGAATAAAAATTTCAAAAAAAAGCTTGACAAGCCCGGCATTTTATGTTATAATAATCTGTAGCTGTTGAATGCAGCAAATTTCCTTGCCTGTTGTATCCGGAAAAGAACAGGCGAAATCCAGAAGGAGGTGTTTTCAGATGGCAAAACTCAGCGAAAATTATGAAGCTATGGTTGTTTTCAGCCTGAAGAAAGATGAAGAAGCTCTCAGAGCTTTGATCGAAAAATTCAAAGGCGTAATTGAAAGACATGCAACCCTGAATGAAATCAATGAAGACTGGGGCAAGCGTAAGCTAGCTTATCCCATTAATTATGAAACAGAAGGCTATTATGTTCTGTATACATTCACGTCTGAGCCGAATTTCCCGGCAGAACTCAACCGCAGACTGAATATTACTGATGGCGTGCTCCGTGCACTGGTGACAACCAAGTAAGCATATGCCGGAAGAAAAAATTTCTATTGGGGAGGTTTTTGCATGAATAAAGTCATTTTAATGGGGCGTTTGGTAGCTGATCCGGAGTTCAGCATGACACAGAGCGGAATTGCCCGGTGTAGTATTAGAATTGCTGTAGATCGTCCGGGAAGCCGTAATAATCAGACGAATGGCCAGAATACGCCGCAATCTGATTTTTTCAGGATCACCTGCTGGAGACAGACAGCCGAGTTTGTCAACCGTTATTTTGTGAAAGGCAAGCCGATCCTGATCGAGGGCAGAATTCAGAATGATAATTATGTAGATAAAAACGGCGTTCAGCAGTATCGTGATCAAATTGTTGCTGACAATGTAAGCTTTCTACTTTCTGATCCTACCAGAACCAGCAACGGCGGCTACCAGAATAATAATTATAATTATCAGGCCAATAATGGCTATCAGAATAATAGCCAGCCGCAGCAAGCTCCCGTTCCCAGCGCACAGCAGCAGAAAAATGTGCAGCTTGGTGACAGCAATCTCAGCGATTTTGAAGAAATTATTGGTGACGGTGACGTACCGTTTTAATCTTAGAAAAGGAGAACCCGCAAATGGAACGTGAAAGAAATTCCAGACCGGCAAGACGGCCACGCAAAAAGGTTTGCATGTTCTGCGTAGATCGTGTAGAAAAAATTGACTACAAAGATATTGCAAAGCTTAGAAAATGCATGACTGAACGGTCTAAAATCCTGCCTCGTCGTGTGACAGGTACATGTGCATATCATCAGCGTGAGCTGACTTCTGCAATCAAGAGAGCAAGACAGATTGCACTCCTGCCCTATGTAAGCGATTAATCAAAAATAAATGCCGTTCCGGAAGTATCCGGGACGGTTTTCTTTGACAAATCAGAAAGAGAGAGGAAAATCATGATTATTCATAATGGCGATGATTGGGCAAAAAGATTTGAAGAAATCTGTGAACAATGGACAAAGGTAAATCATCATTTGGCAGGCATCTCCTGTTCTTTTGATGATTGGGAACATGTTGATATTATTTTCGAGAAATTAGAAGCGACTGCATTTTTTGTATATATTTATAACTGCGTGATCGAGGATCAGGAAGCCTTTGCAGGAAAAGAAACCACTACTTTGAAAGCTTGGGGATATTGTCAGATTTATCTGAATGATTTTATTGCTTATTGCGAAAAATTGCAATTTCAAGATAAAATTTGTCAGCAATTTCAATTGCAACTGCTGGAATATCTGCATGCCCTTCGTGATTTTTTTTCTGGAATATTCCAATGAACTGACTATTATCATATTTCCCATATCTCGGACATATCATAAATCAGAATTCCAAAGAAGGGAGCAGATTTATGAAAGGTCTTTCTTCTGCACAGGTGCAGGAACGCAGAAAACAATATGGGGCAAATACCCTCGTTCAGGTCAGACCCCCCGGCGCAATCAGTATTTTTTTAAGTCAGTTTAAAGATGCTATGGTATTGATCTTATTAGCGGCTACTGGCATTTCTGCTTTATTAGGAGAATGGACGGATGCTGTCACGATTATTATTATAGTCATTCTAAATGCGATACTCGGATTTGTGCAGGAATATCGCACAGAAAAAACACTCGAAGCCCTCCGCAATATGACAGCCCCCACTGCAAAAGTCTGGCGTGATGATGTTTTGCAGGAACGCCCGGCAGAAGAATTAGTTCCCGGAGATCTAATTTCAGTCGAAGCAGGCGACTGCATCCCGGCAGATTGTTTATTATTAACAGCAAATCATTTTTATGCCAATGAATCTGTATTGACCGGAGAAGCAGAGCCCATTGCAAAATATGCCGGCTCTCATCGGGATGATCTCACAGGATTGCATAAATCCTATTTGATTTATAGCGGTACAGCCGTCACCAGAGGAAGCGGCACAGCAGAAGTCATTTCGATTGGAAAAGAAACGCAGATGGGACAAATTTCCGGAATGCTGTCAGAGATCCAGAGAACAGAAACCCCCTTGCAAAAAAGATTAGGCGAATTGGGGAAGATGCTGGCCTTGATCTGCATCGGGGTATGCATGGCAGTATTTGCCGCAGGAGTGCTCCGGGGTGAACCGATTTTTGATATGCTCATGACAGGAATTTCTATTGCCATTGCCGCAATTCCCGAAGGGCTTCCGGCGACAGTGACAATTGCTTTGGCATTGGCAGTAAATCGCATGATGAAGCAGAAAGCCCTTGTCAATCGTCTGCATAGTGTGGAAACTTTGGGCTGTACTTCTGTGATCTGTTCAGATAAAACCGGAACAATTACAGAGAATCGCATGACAGTGACCAAAATCATCACACTGGATCAGGAATTTGATGTCACAGGGAATGCGCTCAAAAAAGAAGGGGCAATTTTAGAAAATCAGCATCCGATCAGCGTGAAGCAGATACCTGCTCTGGAAAGTCTGCTGACCTGTGCTGTACTATGCAATAATGCCGAATTATCTGAAAAAGATGCTTCTGAATGGTCAGCAGTGGGCGATCCTACAGAAACAGCATTGCTTGCAATGGCGGCCAAAGGCGGCATTTCAGCGAAAATATTAAATTGCTCCCGGCTGGAAGAAGATCCATTTGATAGTGATACTAGATGCATGAGCGTTCTTATGCAAAATCAAAATCAGAGAAAACTCTATGTCAAAGGCGCACTTGATACGATCCTGCAACAATGCGATTTTGTCCGCACAAGATCAGGTGATCAGCCCTTGACAATCAGCATGAAAAAACAAATTTCTGCGCAGGCAGAAAAATTATCATCACAAGCGTTGCGAGTATTGGCATTTGCAGAGAAAAAATCAGATTCTCTGACAAAATCAGGGCTGATTTATACAGGAATCACAGGAATGCTTGATCCGCCCAGACCAGAAGCAAAAGAAGCGATTCGAAAATGTGCATCTGCATCTGTTAGAACCGTAATGATCACAGGGGATCATAAAAAAACGGCCGCCGCCATTGCCCAGAAGGCGGGATTGCTCCGGGGTGGTGAAGTTATCACAGGGGATGAGCTGGATCTGATGACAGATACTCAGCTTGATAGAAAATTATCACGAATTTCTGTTTTTGCACGGGTGAATCCCTCGCATAAATTAAGATTAGTCAAAGCCTTTCAGCGTACGGGGAATATTGTGACCATGACGGGGGACGGTGTCAATGATGCCCCGGCGATCAAAGAGGCGGATGTTGGTGTTGCTATGGGCATGAATGGCACAGATGTCGCTAAACAGGCCGCTGATGTCATTCTAATGGATGATAATCTTGCAACATTAGTTTGCGCTGTAGAGCAGGGAAGGGCGATTTATTCGAATATCCGGAAATTTGTGAGATATTTATTATCCTGCAATATTGGGGAAGTGATCACCATGTTTCTTGGGATTCTGATGGGGATGCCAGTGGTATTGCTTCCGGTGCAATTATTGCTTGTGAATCTGGCAACGGATGGGCTTCCAGCGATTGCATTAGGATTAGAGCCGCCGGAAAAAGATGTCATGAAGCGGCCGCCACGGAAGCCGGAGGAAAGTTTTTTTGCAGATGGATTATTAAATAAAATTATCTGGCGTGGGGTGATGATCGGCTTATGTACATTAGGAAGTTTCAGCACAGCATTGCGATTTGATGGCACATTGACAGAAGCCAGAACATGTGCATTATTCACATTAGTATTATCACAGCTGATTCATGTTTTCGAATGCAAGTCTGAACACGGGACAATTTTCAGTGTAGATTATTTTTCAAACTGGAAGCTGATTTTTGCTGTATTGATTTCAGCATTATTATTAATCTTGACGATCTGGCTGCCACAGGCACAGGGGATTTTCTCGACTGCTTCGCTGACAGGGAATTTATTATATCAAGCATTAGCATTTTCTTTTGCTGTTCCGGTGATGACCTCTCTTTTTGTAGGAAAGACCAAAAAATAAAGCAGAAAATCTCCCCTGCAATCAGGGGAGAAAGATTTAGCGAATGTCAAGTTTTTCCAGTAAAGCGTCCTGTAATGTCTGTGAAAAATTAATATGTGCGGCTTCGGCCTTTTTATTGAGCCATGACGGAAGTGTGCAGTTTTTCTTGACAGCTCTGTTATCAAGCATTTTTCTGTATTCATCAAAATCACAGTCAATCAGGGTAGAAATCTGACCTTCTTCCAGTGAGAGGGCAGAAACAGCAGAAGCTTCAGGGATAGTTTTATGATCATCTTCATACTGTACCCCCATTAGATTAATGGCATCCCTTGCCATATCAATGGCATCTGCGAGATTTTCGCCTTGTGTCATAATATCAAAATCGGGAACTGTGACGAGAATACAGTTTTTATCTGGTGTGAGAATTGCAGGGTAAACTCTTTTCATAAAAAAACAACCTCCTTATTTGAGACCATGTTTCTTAATTAATGCTTTTGCAAGGGTTTCATTGATTTCTCTGCGGCAAGGGATTGGCTCAGTTTTCTGACCATCTGTATAAATATCATGCCGTCCGCCGTCCCGGAGAAAATACCACCCATTTTTTTCGAAAAGCTTTACTAAGTCTTTTCGTTTCACATCATCACCCCTTATTTTATTATACGCCTTTTATGCGCATTTGTCAAGGGGGTTATGAAAAAATCTCCCCTGCAATCAGGGGAGGAAATTTAAATTGCGTCTTTGATTTTTGCGATTGCGCCCTTTTCCAGCCGGGAAACTTGTGCCTGTGAAATGCCGATTTCTTTGGCAACTTCCATTTGCGTTTGTCCGCACAGAAATCGCCGATATAATATCATTTTTTCACGCTCTTCGAGGGCTTTCATGGCATCACGCATGGAAAATTGTGCAATCCAGCTTTCTGCGCTGGACTGATCCCCCAGCTGATCCGCTAAATATAAAGTATCTCCTGCATCAGAATAAACAGGTTCATAGATCGAAACCGGATCACTGATGCTTTCCAATGCAATGACAACATCCGCCCGTTCTTCGCCGATCTCTTCGGCGATTTCTTCAATAGTGGGTTCTCGCATGAGCTGATTTGTCAGCTGTTCCCGTGCCTGAATCGCCTTATATGCCAGATCACGCAGAGAACGGCTGACTTTGATTTGATTATAATCTCTCAGATGTCGCCGGAGTTCTCCTGAAATCATGGGAACGCAGTAAGTGGAAAATCTGACTTCTTTGGAAAGATCAAAATTATTGATCGCCTTGATCAGGCCAACAACACCGATCTGAAATAAATCGTCGATATCTTCGCCACGTCCGGCAAATCGCTGAATCACGCTCAGGACAAGACGAAGATTCCCAGTGATTAATTTATCACGGATTTTTTTATCTCCGGTGGCTTTGAATTCTCGAAGCAGGCTCATTTTTTCCTCTTCGGATAATACTGTCAATTCAGATGTGTTGATTCCTGAAATGACGACTTTATAATATGCCATTAAGAAAACCGCCTTTCTGTTTGATTTCAATGGCAGTATGTACCGGAAATAGCGGTTTCATGCAGGGAAATAAATTGCAGGGGCATTCCGGAGTTTGACAGATTTCGACAAGGGGGGCATGTTATAATAGAAGAAAGGCGGTGAAATCTGTGCAGGTGATCTATCTTGATGTGCTGCTGGTATTTAATTTATATATGAATTATATATTATTATGCCTGACAGCAAGACTGACGCATAGAAAATTGACATTCCGCAGGGGATTGGCCGGGGCAGGATTAGGATGTTGCAGTGCATTGATGTTATTTTTGCCTCAGATGCCACAGAGCTTGGCCATGTGTCTGAAAATTCTGACAGCTGTGTTGATCTGTCTGACAGCATTCGGAAAACAGGGGATCTTGTGGAGTAGTTTATGTTTTCTGGGGGCGGGTCTGCTGACGGCAGGGGCATTATTAGCCGTCTCGGCCGCTGGACAGATGCAGGTGATTCATGCGAATGCCTGTATTTATCCGGATATTTCACTGAAATATCTGATCGGCTTTACCATCGGGATTTATCTGCTGTTGAGTGTGATTCAATATTTGCATGATAAATTTCATGCATCAGAATATTGTTATCAAGTGCAGATTTGTTACAGATCGCAAACAGTTTTTCTGGATGGGCTGGCAGATACCGGGAATGCACTGGTAGATTTTTATACAGGAAAGCCGGTGATTATCTGTGACAGGGAATTGCTGAAAGAAATGTGTCATCCGGCGCATAGTCATTATCTGCCGTATTTGACAGTAGCCGGGAGCGGAATGCTGGAAGTCTTTCAGCCGGATGAAATTCGGATTTCAGCCGGACAGGAGCTTATGAAATCAGTAGATGCTTTAATTGGCATCGGAGAACAGGAAAACGGAAAAGCCATTTTCAACCCCAAATTACTGAGATTTTAAGGAGGATATTTGGATGAAGATTTTGCAGAAGATCAAGGCATTTCTGGAAAGATTTCTTAGAGGCCGGGTAGATTATATTAATGGATCAGATACGCTCCCGCCGCCGCTGACACGGGAAGAAGAGATTGCTGTATTTGAACAATTTGCCGCTGGCGATCCTGCCGCACGGGAAAAATTGATTGTTCATAATCTGCGGCTTGTGGTGTATATTGCTAAAAAATTTGAAAGTTCCGGGGTATGTCTGGAAGATCTGATTTCTATCGGCACAATTGGGCTGATCAAGGCAGTAGGGACATTTCAGGCGGACAAGAATATTAAGCTGGCAACTTATGCATCAAGATGCATTGAAAATGAAATTTTGATGTTTCTGAGAAAATCGGTTCAGTATAAAGGGGAAATTTCGATTGATGAGCCTTTAAATACAGATTGGGATGGGAATGAATTATTATTATCTGATATTTTAGGGACAGAAGATGATGTTGTCAGCCGTGGGATTGAATGGGAAGCAGAGAAGGAAATGCTTTGGAATGCGGTGAACTCGCTCCCGGCCAGAGAAAGGGAGATTATGGAGTTAAGATTTGGCCTGAATGGGGGGCGGGAGTATACACAGAAAGAAGTTGCTGAAAAGATCGGGATTTCACAGTCTTATATTTCACGGCTGGAAAAGAAGATTATCAGAAAACTGCGTGTTGTGCTGGAAGGACAGATATGAAAAAAAGCCGCCTGAAAAGGCGGCTTATCATCTGCATAGATTATTCAGGCTTTTTTACTGCATTAGTAACAGCATCTTTTGCGCTCTTGACGAGATCTTTTTTATCATGAACATGATCTTTCAGTGTGAGGGCAGTGCCATTCACAGTGACTGTACACTCACTATCACCAGCTTTGATTTTCTGAATAGAAGCGGCTACAATCTCACCTGTTGGGAGCTTGCCTTCCAGTTTGCCGATTCCGGTAACAGCCTTGAATCCTGTGAGCTGTGCGGCCTCTTTGCCGTTGATCCATAATATAATGGTTGCCTTCAGTTCTGAGTTTTCAACAAGGATAGAATTCCCCTGATATTCAAACTCATAAATATCGTTTGTATCAAGATTAAGAGCCATTGTGTTTTTACTCCTTTTAGATTGAATTAATGCAGATCCGGAATATCCGGGTCTCTCAGCATCTGTGAATATTATAGCACAAAAATCGACAAAAGTCAAGGCGCTTTTTTGAATTTTTTGTGATTTTTTTCTGATTACCGGAAAAGTATTGACAAATGAAAGAGAATAGAGTAAAATAATAACGGGATTTTGCCCGGATTCTAATTCAGGAGTGAAAAATATGAAAAAATTTTTAAGGCTCTCTGCGTTGGTGATGATCCTGCTTACAGGATGCGCTTCCCAAAAACAGGAATTAAATATTGCAGAGGAAGATTTGCCGTATGGCGCAACTATGAGATCAAATAAAACAAGTTACACCGTCCCCATGACATATGACAGACGCTTTGTGAATGAATCCCAAGTCAAAGCTGTTGCGGATTATCTCGGCGCAGTACAAAATAATGATCCGGATTTGTTCGCTTCTGCCGCTTTGCCATTATATATGAATTATCAGATTCAGGAAGTCTATCATTATGAAGATACTGCCAATCTTGTGGATGTTTTGCATTCTGGCATCGCTAGCCAAACCGGTGAAGATTTTCAGTTTGATATGATCTTGATTACAGATTATTCACAGGCAAATAATGGCGGCCTGAAAGCAATGACAGATCTGCTCAGTAATCTTGACAGCCAGTTTTCAGATTCTGTTCAGGGCGCATGGGAATTTACACTTGAATGGGAACTTTCGTATGATAATGGTCAGAAAAATGGCATGACCGAGGATCAGCATTTATATCTATTCCAGATCGAAGATCAATATTATTGCTGTATGTAAGATCAAAGCAGAAAGGAAATCATAATGCCAAGATTTTTTATAGAACAGGCCAATGATCAGGAAATCATCATCACCGGAGAAGATGCCAGACATATCGGCCGCTCTCTTCGCATGAAGCCCGGTGAATCGCTTACTGTCTGCGCCTGTGGAACAGATTATCAGTGTGAAATTACCAGAATCACAGAAAATGAGGTATTTCTGAAACCCTTGTCAAAACAGCTTTGTGCATCTGAACCGGATATTTCTGTCACATTGTATCAGGCTGTTCCCAAGCAGGATAAATTAGCCGAGATCATTCAGAAAACAACAGAATTAGGCATTGTCCGTATAGTGCCGGTACTGACTTCACGATGTATTGCAAGGCCTTCCCCGGAAGAATTTGAGAAAAAACGCCAGAGACTCCAGAAAATTGCCCTTTCCGCCGCTAAACAATCCGGAAGGGGGAGGATTCCTGAAATCATGCCTTTGTTAGACTGGAAAACAGCCTTACAGGAGATGCAGCAGCAGGAAATCAGCATCATGCTCTATGAAGAACAGGGCGGCGTTCGCTTTGAAGAACTCCCCCTTGCTGGAAAATCAAATATCAGCCTGCTGATCGGCAGTGAAGGCGGCTTTTCCCCCGATGAAGCACAACAAGCCATTTCCGCCGGGATCTGTCCTGTCTGGCTGGGAAAACGCATCCTTCGCTGTGAAACTGCCCCGACTGTTGCCCTTGCCATCTTGATGTATCTCACAAAGAATATGTGAAATTTTTCTGAAATTTCAGAAAAACTATTGAAATTTTCAGAATCATGTGTTATAATATTCAGGTAAGATGTTTTCCGGCTAACCGCAGATGCCGGACAGGATTTTTATTATCTGCGGAGAAATGAGGATTTTTTGTATGAAAACATGGAATGTGATTGCCATCATTGCGGCTACTGCTTTGGCTACTGCTGCCGCTGTGGTGCTTTTGCTCAACAGAAGCCGCCGCCGCCGCAAAATGCGCTTTGACAGCACGGAATTTGATGATGAGGATTTCATGAATGATGTTTGGGGTATCGAAGACGTAGATGTAGAACTTCCTCCCGAAGAAGAAACAGAAACACAGGAATCCACCGAAGAATCTGCCCCCGAAACCCTCGCTGATGCTGTTGATGAAGTCAAAGAAACAGCAGAGGATATTGCTGATAAAACACTGGATGCTGTTGATGACATTATCGAAAAAGTAGATGATGCCATCAAGAATGATGATACAGAAAATTAATGCCTTCCCGTCCGATCTTTCCGGACGGGCTTTTTTGTGAAAAATATATAAATATCAACAGTTTTTTTTATCAGTATTGTAAAGCAATTCTGTCTTGACAAATGATTTCTTTTGTGTTATAATATATTCATACTAAACACATAGGAAATAAGAATTTTAATTCCCGAAAGGAGTTTTTTACTGTGAGTAAAATTTATACAAGATTCAGCGATCTGATCGGCAATACCCCACTGCTCGAACTCAGAAGCATTGAAGAATTAAATCAGTTGCAGGCTAAAATTATTGGCAAAGTGGAATATTTCAACCCTGCCGGATCTGTCAAGGATAGAATTGCCAAAGCCATGATTGATGATGCAGAAGAAAAAGGCCTGCTCAAAGAGGGCAGTGTGATCATTGAGCCCACAAGCGGAAATACTGGCATTGGCCTGGCCGCCGTTGCCGCCGCCCGTGGCTATCGGTTAATTATTACCATGCCCGAAACCATGAGCGTAGAACGCCGCAACCTTATGAAAGCATACGGCGCAGAACTCGTATTAACCGAGGGCGCAAAGGGGATGAAAGGCGCAATTGCCAAAGCACAGGAGCTGGCGCAGGAAATTCCAAATAGCTTTATTCCCTCTCAGTTTACCAATCCGGCAAACCCCGCCATTCATGAAAAAACAACCGGTGTAGAAATCTGGAATGATACAGATGGCAATGTAGATATTTTTATTGCTGGTGTGGGCACTGGCGGCACGATCACAGGCGTGGGCACATATCTGAAATCCCGTAATCCTGCTATCAAAGTAGTTGCTGTTGAGCCCAAATCCTCCCCGGTTCTGAGCGAAGGAAAATCCGGAGCGCATAAAATTCAGGGCATTGGTGCTGGTTTTGTGCCGGAAACACTCAACACAGATATTTATGATGAAATTATTACCGTTTCCAATGAAGATGCTTTCCAGACAGGAAAAGCCATTGCCAGAAATGAGGGTATTCTGGTAGGAATTTCTTCCGGTGCGGCAGTCTGGGCGGCTATTCAGCTGGCTAAGCGTCCGGAGAATAAAGGGAAAAATATTGTTGTCCTTCTGCCGGATACTGGTGAGCGTTATCTGTCAACCCCCATGTTTGAATAATCTTTCTGCCCCGGTGATGCCGGGGCATTATTTTGGGTAAAAACGTGTCCTTTTTGTTAATAATGACAATTAAGGGTCTTGATTTTTGGTAATTTTATCTATTTACAAATTTGAGAAAATATGCTATACTGAAATTGGAAAATATTGGAGGTGGTTTCCTATGAAAAAGAAATTAGCTTTCCTGCTTTCTGGGATGTTGGCGGCTTCCTGTATGCCGCTGAATCTTGTAACGAATGCATCCAGCTATACAGCAACAGCATACACATTGGAAACTGAAACATTCAAGTATACCCATAATGACGGATGGGGAATTTCATTTGAATGTACACCAGAAATTCCGGACATTCAAAAATATTGGATGATTACAGGCTCATATAGTGGGAAAAATGGCCATTTCTGTACTGTTGTTGAATTTATCCATGGAATGACAGGAAATTTAAGGCTGTCAATAAAGGAGAGCGAGATTACAGGATTCACAGGTGAAAAACTTGTTCCGGGTGACATTATCTCTGTAGATTTGATGACTGAATTATCTGATAATCCTGCAATATATTTCCCTGCTTCTGATAGCGATCCTGCTATCGCAGATTTTGGGCTGACACATAATGAAGTAAAATATGTTGGCTATGGAACGGATGTATTTGGCGAGGAGTTTATTAAGGTCATTCGTCATGAATTAGTAACTACAGGGCGAGACGATTACAACACATTTGCAGAAATGGAGAACATCGGAATCGAAAATCTAATTGTTACTGGCGATACCAATGAAGATGAAAAAGTCTCTATCATGGATGTGGTTCTTCTGAATAAGGCAATCTATGGAAAAGCCAAACTTTGTGATTATGCAGTGCTTGCCACTGATTTTAATCAAAATGGCGTGCCGGATGCATCAGATTCTCTTGATGTCATGAAAAAAGTAATTGGCCTTACATGAGAAATATACCCCCGGTCATTGGCCGGGGGTTCTGCTTAATGCAGTCCAAAACTGATAGACAGGGCATTATCAACACGGGTCATAGCGGCCGGATCAAGTGCGCCCATTCTATCTTTCAGGCGTTTCTTGTCAAGGGTACGGATCTGTTCCAGCAGAACAATACTATCTTTCTGCAATCCGCAGGAAGAAGCTTCCAGAGAAATATGCGTGGGGAGTTTGGCTTTATCCAGGCGGCTGGTAATAGCGGCGGCGATGACTGTCGGGCTATGGCGGTTTCCGACATCATTCTGTACAATAAGTACCGGCCGGACACCGCCTTGTTCTGATCCGACGACTGGACTTAAATCCGCATAATAAATTTCGCCTCGTTTAACTGGCATCATGAATCAACAGCTCCTTTTTGGATTTCTGATTAATTTCTTGTTTTTAGTATTGCTGATCCGGAGGGATTTTATGCAGGAATCCGGATTTTTTCTCCTGCTAATAGTTTATGCGAAAAATTTCAGAGTGTGCAGGTCTTGACAAACTCAGAAAAATGTGATATAATATATAGCATGAGGTTGGGGCGTAGCCAAGCGGTAAGGCAACGGACTTTGACTCCGTCACCCGTGGGTTCAAATCCCGCCGTCCCAATGTGCAGCTCTCCGGAACAGGAGAGCTGTTTTTTAATCTTCCTGTGCGGAAATAAGATAGGAAAAGCAGAACTGCATTTCTTTTTTGATATTGATTTTTGCCCGGCGAAGTGTCCGGCATACAACAGAATACTCCAGATGCAGAAGGGAAGCGATTTCTTTCCTGTTTAGATTTTGATAATAATACAGGGTGATGATTTCTTTCTGTCTGGGGGGGAGTTTATTGGTAATGACATCAGAGAGCAGTGCGCAGGCAATTGTGAGCTGTTTGCGATTAGTAGAGGGGGTATCTATCAGATCTTGGATCAGATCTTGATCAAAGCTCATGGCAATTTCTGAGACTCTTTTCATGTGATTCTGCTCCTTTCAGATGCTTTTCCATTTCGGTGATGATGATTAGCATTTCTTCTCGTTCGGTCATGAGCAGATTTCGGCGGACGGCAAGGCGTTCCCGATCTTTGAGAGAGAGGGCAGGCGTTTTCAGCATCTGATTCAGTTCCATGATGCGATGCTGGAGTTGTGCTCGGCTGAGCTGATAATCTGTAATAAGATCTTGCATAAGAATGCTCCTTTCGGATGAATTAAGAAAAGAACAAATGTTCTATTTATATTGTACAATATTTTTAAAAATTTGTCAAGGGGGATGATGAAAAAAATGGAATATTTTTTAAAAAATTTTTTGCAGGGGTATGCGGAGAAGAAAGGGCTAAGAATGCATATGCCCGGACATAAGGGAAGATGCGACAATCCGGAGCTGAATGCGGCATATCAATGGGATATTACAGAGATCGCCGGAGCGGATAGCTTATTTGAAGCAGAGGGGATTCTTCGACAGGGAGAGAAGCAGACAGCAGAGATCTATCAGACACCGGCATGTTGTTGGAGTGCAGGAGGCTCTACGTTATGCATTCAGGCGATGCTGACACAGATGAAGGCGGAAAATCGGGTAGTGATTGCGGCTAGAACCGTACACAGAGCATTTTTGAATAGCTGTGTATTATTGGATTTGCATGTGAAATGGATATTTCCCAGAACAGGGGGTGTGATTGCAGGAAAGTATGATCCGGCTGATTTTGAAAAGGCATTGCAGGAAACAAAAGATCCGGCCTGTGTGTATGTCACCTCTCCGGATTATGCAGGGAATTTGCAGGATATTAGGGCATTGGCAGAGATTTGCCGGAAATATGGGGCAAGATTGCTGGTAGATAATGCACATGGCGCACATCTGGCATTTTTGAGGGAAAATCTGCATCCGATCGCATTGGGAGCAGATTATTGCTGTGATTCGGCGCATAAGACATTATCAGCATTGACAGGCGGCGCATTTCTACATATGAGAGATCCGGAACGGGTGCAGGATATGAAAAGGCATATGCAATTATTTGGATCTACGAGTCCGAATTATTTGATTCTGGAATCTTTGGAAGCCTGTACAGGATGGCTATGGGAGCATGGCGAAGAGATCCGGAAATGTGAGGAAAATATCGAGAAATTACGGAAAAGATTAGAAGGGAAATATCAATTGCAGGGGAAAGATCCGATGCATCTGACCATTGCGGCGAATGGGATTTTGCTGGCGGATGCACTCAGGAAATTTTCTATAGAGTGTGAATATGCAGATAAAACTTGTTTGGTATTATTATTATCGCCGATGATGACAGAACAAGAATTTGCAGAATTAGAAATGATATTATTGGCCTGTGAAGCAAAGCCAGCAGAAGAGATTCCAGCATTGCCGCCGCCAATGAAACAGGAATATGGGATCAGGGAAGCGGCTTTATCAGATTATGAAGTGATAGCATTGGCACAGGCAGAAGGGCGAATTTGTGCCCCAGTACAGGTATCTTGTCCGCCAGCAGTGCCGATTGCTGTCAGTGGGGAGAGATTCACAAAAGAATGGTTGCAGCTGATGGCGTTTTATGATTTGCGGCAAGCGGCTGTGATGAAAAATAGGTGAAAATCAAAAAAACGCTTGACTTTTGGAGAGATCTATGCTATACTGAAAATATCATTATGCGGCGAAAGGATGAAGCACATGAGAATTAAACATTTCCTTGCTGTGACAGCGGCATGTGTGCTCTGTTCAGGCTCTATGATTGCTGTGCCTGCTGATGCAGAAAATGAGACTTCGACAGAAAGCGGCGTTTCCAGCACAGAAACTGGTGATACGGATATTCTTCCTGCGATTGCGGCACTTGCGCTTGCAGGGGCGGCCGCTGGTGTTTCTAAGAAAAAGAATTGATGAAGCCCTCTTTTTGGAGGGCATTTTTTGAATAGTGAGGGATCAGGATTGAAGAAAATCAGTATTTGTATGATAACAGGAATTTTTTTGCTGTGTGCCGGATGCAGTCAGAAACAGAATGCGCCTGCGGAGGAAATGACATCGGAAACAGAGAGCATTCAGGAATTGACAGAATTAGAATCAGAAAGCATAGAAGAGACACAGCCCCCGACAAATGCGCCATTTCCGGAAGAAAATCCAAATGGCGTGACGTTTACAAATGGCAAATATGATTTTATAGAAGTGCTGCTTGATGATGAATATTGTGCAGATGGAGAATTATCTGTGGAAAATATAGATGGAAATTTCATGCTGAAATTTACAGATCAATCTACAAATCCGGAAAATTTGGGAACATTGGTGCAAAAATTCCGTGTGCATGTGAATCATTTATTGAGGCCGGATCAGCTGGAAAGTGTATATGCCATCAGTTTTGATATTGGCGCACAGGCCAAAGGGGATTATTTTGTCAATGAAGAAGGAAAGCGGCTATATGTGCCCGGCTGGATCGGCGGCGGCGGCGGAACGAATTGCGCAGATGATAAATGGTATGGATTTGCAGATTTTTCCGCTGTGAATATTAATGAATTTGCACTGGAAAGATCGGATTTATATCATGTGGAATTTAAATTCCTGCTGGCGGATTCGGGTAAAAAATGGACTGCTGATATGGAAGATCCGAATTTTATTATTATGCGCTGGGGCGTACAGAATTTATCAGATTTGTATCTGGATAATATTATTTTTTATGATCAGGAAGGCAATGCGATTCCTGTGAATTATCTTGAATAAGGGATGATAGATTTGAGAGCGGTGAAAAAAGCAGTATTATGTTTCCTGTGTGCGGTGATGCTGACAGGATGCGGATTTGCAGGAACAACTTATCAGGAATATGTACTTTCCGTGATGGAATGTGTTTATCATGATGATTCTGATTCTTACTGTGCGCTGACGAATGTTTCACAGGAAGAAGCGGAAAAAATGCATGATCAAGAAGTGGAAGTATTAAGCCAGAGAATACAGAATTATTTTGGTCTGGATACGGAGCTGATTTCTGACAAGATCAAAGGGGATTATGATGCGCTGGCTGAGGAGATTTTACAGAAAACAAGCTATTTTGTCAAAGAGGTGCATAAAAATCAGGATGGCTATGAAGTGATTCTCTCTATTATTCCGGTCAATTTCTGGGAAGATGCAGAGCAAGATGTGAAAACATATTATGAAACAGATTTTTCTGAACGCTATGCAAAAATTGCAACACCCAAGGCCGCTGACAGAATGGAAGAAGTCTATGCTTTTCAAGTATTGAAACAGTTGGAAAAGCATGTGAATCAGATGGCATATCTGCCCCCGGTAACTTATGCATTTACAATTCAGAATCAGTATATTTATGCGCAGACATGGGAAGAGATCGACCGGCTTGTGCTGAATTGGAATTAAAAAAAACAGGCCGTTTCAGCGGCCTGCCAAAAAATAAATAATAAGGATGTAGGATTTATGATAGATTTATTATAGCATATCTTATGGATTTTGTCAAGGATTTTGAAAAATCTTTGTAAGAATCACCAAAAATCAGACACGAGATTCTCCATAATCACCAAATCTCAGGATTCTTGATCCTGAGGTTTTTTATTTTCTTTTCCGGATTTTTGGGGTTTGGGTTTCTGCGGACGAAGAATTTCTATTTCAGAGCGATCGGCTATATAAGGCATTTCGTCCTCCTGCTCCGGATGAATTTTTAATTTTCCGGATAAAACATTGACTTCTTCAATGCGGCCTTTGCCCTTTGGTGTTTTGACGATTGTGCCAACTTTAGGGGTGATCTTCTGCAATTCTTCATAAACAGCCTGTTCATGCTTCAAACAGCACATCAATCGGCCGCATGTTCCAGAGATTTTCGTAGGATTCAAAGATAAACCTTGTTCTTTGGCCACTTTGATCGAGATCGTGCCGATATCTTTCAGATAGCCCCGGCAGCAAAATTCCCTGCCACAGACACCAAGGCCGCCGAATAATTTTGCTTCATCCCGGACGCTGATTTGTCTTAATTCAATCCGCATCTTGAAAATAGAGGCCAGATCTTTGACCAGTTCCCGGAAATCTACACGAGTATCAGAAGTAAAATAAAACAGCAGTTTGCTATTATCAAACGCACAGGAAACATCTATTAATTCCATGTTGAGTTTATGCGCCTTGATTTTTTGCTTACAGATCATAAAGGCTTTTTGCTCTTTCTGTTTATTCTGCTCCAGTGTTTGGAAATCCTGTTCTGTCATGATCCGGATTACATTTTTTAATGGTGCAGTAACAGAAGAATCATCAATCAGCTTGTTTGAAATAGAAACCGTACCGCATTCAAGGCCTTTGGCAGTTTCTACAACGACTTTAACGCCAAAAGCTAATTGCAATCCGTTGGGGGAAAAATAATATATTTTTCCAGAATTCTGGAAATGTACGCCAACAATTTCAGTCATAAAAGCTCCTTTCTAAATCATCAGAGAGCCGCCCAATGCGGCAAGCGCAAGCTTTGTGCTAACACTGGCTTCCAAAGCTTCATAAGCTGTCTGAATGGCCTGACACATCTGCTCTGTCCGGTGCAGGGTGAGGACTTGAGATAATTGCTCTGCGCTGTTCCGGTCACAGCCTACAGGGACAGCATCTGTATATTTTACAGCAAGTGCATCCCGGCATTGTAATTCCAGCAGTTTGAGAAATGCAGAAGCACGTGCCCGATCATGTTCATAATTAGATAAAATTTTGAGAATTTCATATTGTCGGCCATGTGCAATGGCGGCAGTCAGTTCAGCGGCCTGATGGGTCATATTCTGCATATCAGGATTTTCCAGCCATGCCAGCGCAAGGCCGATATTTCGGCCATAAACTTGAATTGCTCTTTCTGCTTCCTGAGAAGAAATGCCATGTTCCAGCAAAGCGGCTTTTGTTTCCGCCGGAGAACAGGGACACACAGAAAACTGCATCATTCTGGAAAGCATCGTTGAAAGAAATACATGCTTATCCTGAGCAGTGAATAGCAAAATCACATGTTCAGGGGGTTCTTCTGTGAGTTTCAGCAGGGTATTTTGTGCAGGAATGCCGATATGATCGCAATCTGTGAACAGATAAATTTTTTTATCGCTGTCATTAGGTGCAATAATGGCATCTCGGCAGACGGCTCTGATAGTATCAACAGAGAAAGATTGTTTTTTTCCGCTGTGTTCTGGGAAAATGAGATCCGGATGTATGCCGTTCAGGATTTTTTGACAATTGCGGCAAGATCCGCAAGGGGGCTGATCTCCGGTACAAAGGGCAGTCATGGCAAAATATTTTGCCAATGTTTTACGGCCTGAGCCTTGTTCCCCATAGATCAAACAGGCATGGGGCAGATGATTTTGTTTTCTCATTTTCTGCATCAGCTGCATGATGCTGGTATTTCCGTAAATTTTCATAATTTTTCAAATCTGGTCACATCTGTGACAAAGATAGTAGCCCCACCCACTTCGACCTCAACAGGGAATTCTGCTTCCGCAGAGATGGGCAGACCATTGGGGACAGTTTTTTTCCGTTTGCGGCTTTTCTGTCGAATGACATCGATCAAAGCATCAAGCCGGTTTTCTTCTACGCACATCAAGAATGTGGTATTTCCGGAACTGAGGAAACCGCCGGTAGATGCTAATTTTGTAGCATAGAATCCGGCAGAAGCCAAAGCCTTTCCCACAGATTGAGAATCATCACCATTGACAATGGCAAAAACAAGTTTCATCAATAGGCGGCAGGATACCCCGACTTCTAAAGTCGGGGAAGAATGCCGCTCCCTCCTTTCGTTTCTTGACAAA
>DJXD01000131.1 GCA_002449585.1 Ruminococcus sp. UBA7013 | reverse complement strand
CTTGCAGTCGCTCATGCAGCAGTTGTCACTCGTTCTGAATTTTCTTACCGCTGTCTGAAATCTGCCAAACGAGCTGCCTGACTTTTTACTTCACCATATTTTCACGACTTTGGGCTGTTTTTTCCAAGGTCTGGTTTGTTATACTCTTTTTTACACTATTTTCCTTTTTTTAGAATTTTATTATTCTCTTTTTAGTTTTCTTATTGCATTTCACTTGGATTAGTTAGACTTTTGCTCTTCTCTATGCGTTTACAATTGTTGCAATATAACCAAGCAATCCACCTGCATTATAAGGGCTTGTTACAGACTGGTTATATACTTTACAGTTGTCAACAAACAAAGCAATTCTATTTTGCATTCCAGAAAATCCACCAGTATTAATTCCACCTATACAATTTTTATTACATTTTACAATAGAAGCAATTTCCGCATTTTTATCTCCTACCACAACATTTTTGATGGTAACATAGTTTTTTTCTCCATCCTTTTTTCTACCATATCCCAAGAAACCGCCAACGCCATAGTTGTAGTCGTGTCCATATCTATAGTCACAGTCACTCACTACTTCGGTAATACTATAGGTGGCATTATGATTATCAATATAAATATTCCCTAGATAGCTTTTTCCAATCATTCCACCTACTGTACCACCACTGTGAACTTTTATTTTCTCAGAAGCTATTGCAAGAGTATTTTCATATTTAGTTTCATTAGTAGTTGGAACATGCCCAATCAAACCACCAGCTACTCTAACTCCCTTTACATAAATATTATTCACAGCAACACTTTCCAGATATTGGTCTGTGTTTGAAGTTCCTATGAGCATTCCAGCACTAATCATTTGACTTCTGTCAATTCCATCACTTGCAGTATCAGTTGTAGATGAGTTACAAGCATAATAAGGAATATGGCTGCCATTCGTTGATTTGCTGTCAATGCAATCTGAAATGACATTACCTGTTAATGTGAAATTAGTATAACCACCATTAGCCTCTGAAGCAGAACCGCTTTGATAATTGAACAAAGCAAATCCAGCATTTGAAATATTTGGATAAGCTGTATCAAATGCATCATTTTTATAATCATTGGCTGTAGTATTAGTTGGAGATATAGGGTTATCATTAGCTTTGGAATAATAGTAGTAATAGCTTGAATTTTGAGAAATTGTATACCCATTACCATTGAAATTGGTGATTTTCATTCGATAATTGTCGCCATTGTACATATTTCCGATTCCCTTATACCCATCAGGCAGAAAAACATCTCCCCCAAGCGTAATTTGACGGTCGGCGTTATGCAAATTTACAATATTATTATTATACTTACTATCATAATACAAATTAAACAAGTAACCTTTTGCATTGTTAGCTTTATTGTCAGATTTGAGCTTATCATTTTTTGCATAGCTATTATAACTGTACATTTTGTAGAATCCGTTTCGCTTGTTCCTATATTATCATATGTGGCATAGCGATTCACTTGATATACTTGATTAAATCCAAGATTTCTTGCACTTTCCCCACTGTTCACAAGTAGAGACATAATAAAGAATGCCTGACCATTTGGCACAGATATTACACTGGCAGATGTTGCTTTCAATTGTCCTTCACTTGAGGAGATATCCCCAATAGAATAATGCTTATTACCATTTTGCATAGTTACACCTCGGAGATTTTCAGGAGCAGTTGTGACCTCTTTCTGATCTGTCTCATCCCAGTAGCGAATTTCATCCGTTGTACCGCCTTTATAGGTTCGTGTGCCGTCCTCATAGGGGCGGTATGCATCAGATTCTGTGACTGCATAGCCATTGATAACACGCCCGATAATGGGATTGACATAGAGCCAGCGTTTGTTATCTTCATTTACAGGGTCGCCGTTTGGTACATTCACGGAAACAACACCTGTCGGAAGTCCTGCAATATCATCAGTTTCCTTATCGTCCATGCCACGGAAAATCAGACCGCCGTTCACCACAACACCAACATAGCCACCAACCGGAACAAGTTGGGCATAGTTTCCACTCAATGTGATGGTAGCAGTTGACTTAAATTCCACAGTTACGCCGTCAATGATGGTGTCACCGCCCAAAATTTTCCCGATGACTGCGCCATAAGTCTGATTTGGATTGTTTGTACCAACAGCAAAGGCGTTTTGTGTTCCTGTACGGCTGATACTTCCACTTGTGATGATATGTCCGTCTTTTACCACACTGCCATTACTGGAGGCAATGAGAGGATTTCCTGATTCATTGGTGATGGTATAACCTGCACAATCAATCACCCCACGGAAGACAGCAAAACTATCATTTGCTATATTTGTATTTCCAAGCCCACCAAAAGTAATACTGTCATCAACATTATTATTGATTTTAATATCAGATCCAAGTTGATAATATGCACCAGCAAGATAGGTACGTACTTCGGGAACTGACAAATATTTATCTTTTTTGCCATCTGAGTTTTTGGCATAAGTGTTATTTAAGTAAAAACCTGCCTCATAAGTGATTCCGTTTTCAGTACCGCCCGATTTATATTGAAATTTTGCATGCTTATAAGTTTCATCATGCCATGTTGCAGATAAATTAGCTCCATTTGCACCAAGTGGAATATTAATTTCTTGACTGGAAAGATTATTATTATTCAAAATTTGTTCAATGGTTTTCAGCTGATTTCCAGCTTTTTCTGCATCTTCATTGGAGATATAATAAGGGTCGTTATAAGTTCCGCATCCTGTTAATGTTGCAGAACTGTGGTTGACAGAAAGCTGATAGGTTTTATCAGCTTCACTATATTTTACAGAAACATAGGGAAGATAGCCGTTAAAATTGTATTTTCCTACTACTTCTTTTTCTTTTGGGCTTGTATAGTATTCACTTCCCAAATATTTATGCTCCTGCCCGAAATACTGATTTCTTCCAGTGGTGATATTTTTATCCGAGCCGTCCCACAATTCCAGACCATAAGTGACCTCGCCTATATGTGTCCCACTGGTATTCCAATCTTTATCATATTCGTAGTTGTAGATACCTGTACCACCTGAACGATAGGAGAATTGATTCAGCAATGTTGCCTTTGTGAAAATAGATTTTGTTGTATGATAAATAGTATTTAGTCCTGTTTCGCTGATATCAGCAGTATCTCTTGCATCCAATTTCATATTGCTGAAAGTAATTTTGACAGTATCAGCAGTGGAATTACCGAAATCTCCAATCAAACTGCTTGCAACTGTAGCACCATTTGAATAAGGAGATACATCATTATTACTTTCATCTTTGACAAGAACAACAGATACATTGGAAATCATCATCTCTGTATAGCTATCTGCCTTATTGATAAGCAGAGGGGCATAAGCAGTACTGCTTGTAAATCCGTTAATTCGGATGCCAGCAAGCTCAATATTGCCATTAGTATTGACATACGCATGACTATTGGCAGAATTTCCTCTGACCGTTCCGCAGATGAGCGCACCAGAACCGCTATTTGCATTGCTGACATTTCCTTTTAATGTCAATGCAACACTTGAAGAAGCAATATTCACTGTTCCTGAAACATTGCGGAAAATTCCAGCATGAAGCAGATAATGCTGTGTCTTTGCAGGAGTATCTAACGAAGTACGATAAAACGGAAGTGGTGATATTTCAGGTGTGATGCCATAATTTATTTTTTCACTGCCTTCAAATTCTTCATTTGCGAAAGTGAAAATCCCCATCACATTAACAGTACCTTCCACATCAACAGGATACCAGCTGTAACCAGTCATATTATAATCAAGATTATCAAATGGTACGCTTGCAAAATTATCCTCAATGCTTTTATGGGCATATTGATGCAATCCCCAGCTCATCAGCTTTTGTTGCGGTGAGTAAGTTGCTTGAGAATTTGCTTCATAATCTGCTTTGGAAACAGTGACAGCATTCAAGTTGTAGTAATATCTTGTATTGGGATTAGCAACATTTCCCTTTGAAGTCTGTGCCTTATAACTTTGGCTTGAGTTGTTATTATCCATTTTCAGACCTTCTGACACACCTGTATGAATGGATACAACCCCTTGACCATTACGCAGAACATATAAATCATCAGTTGTACTATCTTTCACATAATTATAACGAGTATTACCTTCTGTGCGATAGTATGCACTATAGGCAACTAATTCATCATAAACAGGTGAGGAGAAACTTTCTCCGAAATTGGCAGTATTGACTGCATAACATCCTGTTGTCGGGAGCAGTAAATAAATTGCTGAACCGCCGGAATAGTTAGCAGTTCCGTTTAGTCCGCTCCATCCAGTATTCACAATCATTCCAAATGAAACAAGTGCATTGCTATTCACTGTAATAGAATTGACACCAAGGTCAGTGACTGTCCATTTTCCGGTTCCCTGATATACCAGCCCTGCACCATTGCCATAGTTTGCAGTATTGCCAATTGTAACAGTACAACCTGTTGTTTCGCCGATTGTTACGGATTTGAAATCTACATTTGTACTAATCCAGGAAAATCCGAGCAAACCGCCCATTTTAGAATCGATACCTTTACCATCTTTAGTTGCTGTCAATTGTCCGGAAACTTCAAGACCATTTGCCTTAACAGTATCAAGCTCCATTTTTTCATTTCCAGCATTGGAAACAACTGCTACCAATCCGCCAAGACGCTGATTGTTCTTTGCAGAAGTATTTTCAATCTTGCCACTTAAATTGATGGTAGTATAATTTTGCACTGTTTTTCCGCTGACTTTGCCAATCACACCACCCAAACAAGTACTATCATCAGAATTCCTTCCAGTCACATTGCCTGAAAATGTGCTGTTTGAAACATTGATTGCTGTTACGGCGGAATCTGCTTCACCCAGCAGTCTGCCAAGTGTAGCACTGGAATCACCATTACAAGTGAATGCTGTGGAAACATTGATATTCTTGGCTGTAAAGTTGGTGCTTGCCAATGCAGCAGCAGCTCCAATATAGAGGGATTTTTGAGCATTGACATTCACTGCACCTGCAAAGTCAACATTCTGGATTGCAGTTTTTCCGGCAGTTGTCTTTGTAACACCAAACAAACCATTATATACATGACGGTAGATTGTACCGTTACTTGTACCTTCTGCCGGATAATTTTCACCAATGGCAAGGGTTAAGCTTCTGTTTTTAGGCTCTGTTTTAACTTCACCAGTTTCCCCATTTGTAACTTCTTCCACTCCGCTGAAATTTCCATAATAAACGTGTTTTTCTTCCTCGCCGACAATATTATCTCTTGTCAGTCCAGTAATGCCGGTGCCGATTAAACTAATATCGGCAGTTAAAGCAATATCTTGATTTTTGATAGTTTCCCATGTATAAGTAGTACCTTCAAAACTAAGAAAAGGATTATGGTCTGCATTGATGGAAAAACAAAGAGCAGTTTTCACAAAATCGGATTGACTGCCAATAGATGTATAAGAAGTTGCTGGCTTTTGAATTGTGACGCTGTGATTGTCTTCATCGACTGTCAAAACGTCACTTAACCGCAGAACTTCACCCCATGCGCCAATATCATCCACGGTGGAAGCCGTAGTGCTTCGATATAATTCCCAGCCTGTTTTTGCAAAAATCAGTGCATCATTCCGATAACCTACAATCTGCCCGACCTCTGTTTCTTCTCCAGAAGCAGGGTCGGAAGCCAGTGCCTCTGTTAGGTCAGTTTTACCACTTAACCGCAAAATACCATGGTCAAGTGTACCAACGACACCACCGCCCTTGTAAGCATCATCTGTCTTCACAGTAAGATTATTGACATCCACAAAGGCATTGTTTGCACTTGCAACCGCACCACCGAAAGTAAGGGCATTTGTATTACTTGCTTTGGTTACTGTGAATCCGTCGAAATTTGCATATGTCGGAACAGATTCATCAATAATCCCAACACCACCACCATAATATTCTGCTTTACCGCTCCTGCTTGTTTGCACTGAAACAGCTCCAACAGATAATGTATTTTCAAGTGCATCAGTCACAAATCTGCCAATCAAGCCACCATAACAATCCGCTTCACCACTTGCATGGCTGGAAATAATTGTTGATGTTCCATCTGTAATTTCTATAGGATCTCTAGTTTCCAATTTCCCATACAAACCACCCACACAGCCACTGCCATTCACCTGACAACTGATATCATACAAATCAGAAGAAACGGTCAAATTTTCTGAAGGTACATAATACCCATATACTCCACCAGCTCCATCTGTACCAGAAATATATTGTTTGATAGGGTAGGGACTTTGTGTTTCAGTGCTTTCAGATTCTTCTGAGGTTTCATCTGAAGAACCTGCATTTTCAAGATTTTCATCATTGCCATCTACAGGATTTTCTTCCGGAGAACCTGCACTTTCAGGATTTTCATTATCGCCTTCTATAGGGTTTTCTTCCGGAGAATCTACATTTTCAGTATTTTCATCATTGTCCTCTACAGGAGATTCTTCCGGAGAATCTACATTTTCAGTATTTTCATCATTGCCTTTTACAGGGGATTCTTCCGGAGAATCTACATTTTCAGTATTTTCATCATTGTCCTCTACAGGAGATCTTCCGGAGAATCTACATTTTCAGTATTTTCATCATTGCCTTTTACAGGGGATTCTTCCGGAGAATCTACATTTTCAGTATTTTCATCATTGCCCTCTACAGGAGATTCTTCCAGAGAATCTACATTTTCAGTATTTTCATCATTGCCCTCTACAGGAGATTCTTCCGGAGAATCTACATTTTCAGTATTTTCATCATTGCCTTCTACAGGATTTTCCTCCAGAGAACCTGCATTTTCAGGAGTAACATTATTTACAGTCAAAGGACTTTGGTTTAATTTTACAATTCCACCAAGATTTTCACCAACAATACCGCCAGCATATCCATCATTTGTTTTAATTTCTGCATTTGATGATTGAGGATTTGTTCCATGATAATCGAAAACTGTAGCATTTTCCATTTTGCCAACCAAACCGCCAACAGCTCCAGAAACTGTCGAAATTTCGGAAACTTGTCTCTGATTTTCGTCGGAAGTTAATGTGAAAATCAGTTTTGCACCTGACTTGATTGTGCCACACGCAAATCCAAGATTTTGTATCCCCTTTATTGGAACAGGGTCTGTATCATGAATCACTTTTGTCGCTGAATCAGTAATAACGGTTTCATTTACCTGATTCATATCAACCGTCAAATCAATGACTGCATTTGTTTCCATTGTGCCAATTACACCGCTAAACTGATTAAGCATTGGGTCAATATTAGTATCATCATCCCAAGTAGGCTTTGTGATATTGATATGCCACTCTATAGTCTGGGCATTAGCTGGTTTTTCTGGTGTAACATAAATATTGGAAGCAAGAAGTGGAGTAGTTTTAGAAATATCACCACGGTTTGTATCATAATATCTGGAAATGCTAAATGTATTCCCACCATTGATTGTCACAGTATCATACACATGATTGAATAACGGTGCATCAAGGTTAAGCGTTGCAGAAATATTATTCTCATATTCAATTGAACCTGCAAATGGATGCAATTCTGTTCCAATTCCTTGAAATCCTGCTTCAAAATAAGTGGTATCTCCCGTTGTACCCTGAATAATAATTTTATCATTCTGATGATAGACAGGATACCTCTGACAATGTTCAGAATAAGCAACTAATTCACTTAACTGTATTTTAATTTTATTATTAGCATCATGTTTATAATCCGGGTCATCCTCTTCAGAATCTTCCGCTGAGGCAATCATTGACTGAATAACAGCAGTAGAGGTATCTGTATTCTCCTCAACAAATAATTTTTGAATTGGTGCATTTTCTATCGTCATAAGCATTGCAAGCAACATACTAATCACACGATGCTTTATGCTTTTATTTCTCTCATATTTCATAATCACTAACACCCCTTTAACTTGTGATAGAGACTTTTACCCATGTGGCATCAGTTGTTTCATCATTTTGTCCTGAAAAAAATCTCCAGCTTGTAATGATTGGCGGACTTTATTTCAGAGAGGAGCTGTAATTATGGCAAAGCGAAAATTCCCATACGGCTACCGGATGGAGAAAGGAAAAATTACCGTCTGCGAACCGGAAGCAGAAATTATCAGGTCAATTTTCAGGGGCAGGACTGAAGGACACAGCAACTGGGAAATGGCGAGAGAACTGTATGAAAATCAGACGGATTATTTTTCCGATGATGTGAAAAAAGCAAGCTTTAAAATCAGCAGTATTTTGTACGATGAGCGTTATACTGGTGCGGACGGCTATGAAGCAATTGTGGATATGGAAGTGTTCACAGCTGTGCAGAAACTGCGTGGAAAACCGTGGATGGAAAAACAGTCGCCCCGACCTGTTGCCGAAAGAACAGCAGAGGATGCTGTACCGAAAAAAGTGCAGACATTTTCTACGGTTTGCATTCCAAATAAGGAAGTTTTCGACAAGGAAAAAGCACTGAAAACGGAACTGAGAAGTGAAAACGCAGACATCGAAAAAATCAGAAATATGATTCTGGATTTGGCAAGCACAAAATATGACTGCATCTCATAAAGGAGGAAATGCTTATGAACACAATCACTACCGCACCTGCTGTCACGCTGATTCCTGCAAGAACCAATCCGGCTCTTGCTGCGGAATTCGGCACAGCAGTTACCCGTGTGGCAGCCTACTGCCGTGTATCTACCGAGGAAGAAAATCAGCAGAATTCCTACGCAACACAGGTGAAATACTACACCGACTACATTTCGTCAAATCCCGAATGGGAGCTTGTCGGCATATTCGCAGACGAGGGCATCAGCGGAACGGGAACAGCCAAAAGAACCGAATTCAACAAAATGATAAAGCTGTGCCGCCGAAAAAAGATAGACCTTATCCTCTGTAAGAGCATATCGAGATTCGCACGGAATACCGTTGATTGTCTGGACTATGTGCGTGAGCTGAAAGCACTGGGAATCAATGTCAGATTTGAAAAAGAGAATATTGAGACGCTGAATGCAAGCTCGGAATTTACAATCAGCCTTTATGCTTCTTTTGCACAGGCGGAATCAGAATCCATCAGCAAAAATGTCACATGGGGCATTGAGAAAGCCTTTCAGGAAGGCAAGGTCAGATATAAACTTGACCAGACACTCGGCTACCGTATGGGAGCAGACGGGAAACCGGAAATTGTGGAAAGCGAAGCGGAACACGTCAGATGGATTTTCAGAATGTTTGCCGATGGTCACAGCATGGGAGAGATTGCAACAATTTTGACCGAAAAGAAAATTATGCGCAGAAACGGTGAAACTGCATGGACAAGAACGAATGTACAGAGAATTCTGACCAATGAAAAATATGTCGGAGATGCGATTTTGCAAAAATCCTACACCGTGGACTGCCTGACACATGAGCGCAGAAAAAACAGCGGTGAAAGAACAAAATATTATCTGCGTGACTGCCATGATGCGATTATTGACAGAGACACATGGGACAGGGTGCATCTGGAATTTGCGAGAAGAAGTGCCGAAATAAAAGGACGGCACAGCGGTAAAAAATACGCAAAGCGATACTGCTTTTCTGATTTGCTGACCTGCCCTTACTGCGAAGGAAATTATAAGCGCACCATCTGGAAAATCGGAGAAAAAAGCGTAGGGGTGTGGAGATGCGGAAGGCGCATCGACCACGGCAGCAGAATCTGTTCCAAGGGTGCATCGCTGCATGAAGATAAGCTGCAGAATGCCGTAGTTGCCATTGTCAACGACATGATTGAAAATCCGGAAAAAGTGGAAGTAGCAATCCTGGAAGCAATGAATCAATTCAGAACTGAAATTACAGAAATCGACACGCAGCTTATGGACATCAGCACAGAGTTGGAGCGTATCAGCACACGGCGTGACGATATTCTGACAGTTATCACCGGCGAGGCTTTTGAGCAGTTTAAAACGGAACTGAAAGACCTGAACGGTCAGGAACTGGAACTGAAAGCAAAAGCAGAAAAACTGCAAATCAAAAAAGAAAATGTACAGTTTTCCATCAAAAAGGCAGTGACCGCAAGAGAACTGTTTTCCAATATGCTGCCGCTCAGAGAGTTTGATGACATTACCATTCCGAAGCTGATAGAGAGAATTGATGTGACCGACAAGGAACACATCAGAGTCATATTCTGCGGCGGTGTGGAAACCGAAGTGACGGTTGAGAAATAAAAGCGAATTATGTCCCCACCGGTTTTGAGAGCATATGCTTTTTCAAGCTGGCGGGGATTTTTCGTCATTTTTTACTTGACTTATGCCGTTTGATATGGTATAATGAAAAAGACGTAAAACAGCGTTAAACTGATGATTACATAAACCAAAGAAAGGGGAGATTTACAATGCAGGAAAATAAGAGAACGCTTCCGATGAGCGTGCAGGATTTTGAAAAGCTGAGAGAAGCAAACTGTGTCTATGTAGACAAGACAGAATATATTTACACTCTTGTACATGATGTCGCACAGTTCTTTTTGAGCCGTCCACGCCGTTTCGGAAAAAGTCTGCTGCTGTCCACAATGAAGTCATACTGGGAAGGGAAAAAAGAATTGTTTTCCGGTCTTGCAATTGAAAAACTGGAAGCAGAGAATAAAGACGCATGGCAGCCACATCCTGTATTTTATTTTGACTTTAATGGAGAAAATTACCATCAAATTTTTGTTGAAAAAGTTCTGATTTCTCATTTGAAGCGTTGGGAAAAACACTATGAAATCACAGATGACAGTGAAACACTCGGAGAACGGTTTCAAAATCTGCTGATGAAAGTCAGCGAAAAAACCGGCAGACGTTGTGTTGTTCTTGTAGATGAATATGACAAGCCACTGCTGGATTTAGTTGATGATCCGGAGCGACAGGAACACAACAAGGCTGTATTTAAAGGCTTTTTCAGCAATTTGAAAAACTGTGATGCCTATGTGCGTTTTGTGTTTATCACAGGTGTTACAAAATTTCACAAGGTCAGCATTTTTAGTGATTTGAATCAGCTGAGAGATATTTCGCTGAATGAAGATTTTTCCGGAATTTGTGGAATTACAGATGGAGAATTAAGGAAATATTTCACACCTGAAATTTCAGCTATGGGGAAAAAGCGAAAAATCAGTGAAGAAGAATGCCTGCAAAAATTAAAAATTCAGTATGATGGCTACCGCTTTCATCAGGATGGTGTGAATGTCTATAACCCTTACAGCCTGATAAATGCATTTTGTAACAGGGAATTCGGTTCATACTGGTTTGAAACCGGAACACCAACATTTCTGTTAAAAAGGCTGAAAGAAATGAATTTTGAACCTCACAGGTTTACAGACAGGACGCTTTATGCCAACGCAAGTATGCTGAAGGACTACAGTGCAGAAAATCCTGACCCAATTCCGCTTCTCTATCAGACAGGTTATCTGACAATTACTGATTTTGATGAAGATGATCAGGAGTATACGCTTGCTTTTCCTAACCAGGAAGTCAAGTATGGCTTCTTAGAAAATCTGATGCCCGAATATGTGGAAGACTGCGGATCGGGTTCCGGAATTGACATTTTTACATTTCGCCGGTACATCAAGCAGGGTAATCTTGAAAAAATCCGTGATGTTCTCATCACAATTTTTGCCAGGATATCCTACCCAGGCACAAAAGCAGAAGACCCGTTTGAAAATTATTTTCAGGCTGTTATCTGGCTTGTATTCACATTACTCGGACAATATGCGGACTGTGAGATACACACATTCAGCGGCAGAATTGACTGCAGAGTGCTGACACCAAAGTACATTTATCTGTTTGAGTTCAAGCGTGATAAAACCGCACAGGAGGCTTTAGAACAGATTGACACAAAGGATTATGCACTGCCGTTTCAGGCTGACAGCAGAAAACTTTTCAAAATTGGTGTATCCTTCGACTCCAAAGAAAGAAAGCTTGCTGACTGGAAAGTCGCAGAATGATGAATGACAGAGAACTTTTGCACTTGCCTTCGGGCAGGTGCTTTTTTCTGTACAGTTTCGAGCTGTTCACAGTTCTTAATCCGGTAAGAATTAGTTGTCAGTAGATTGGTATAGAGATGTTTAGCGAACACTACTACTGATTTTTTTCTGATTCGCTCTTGTTTTCTCCCTTGTCAGTGCTAACCAAACAGGTGTTTAGCGAACACTACTACTGACAAAGGCATTGAAATTTCAGCTGAAAAATAGTTTGAAAGTTCTGAATGCCCACAGAATGCACCAGAATGCCCTGTACGCCACTTTGAGCCTTTCGACCACAAAACTTATACCCTTATTCCTATCGTCGCTCTGCAAGCCGTTTAAGCCCCTTTACGGCGAAGGTGAATTTTTGAGTGTTTTTATGGTTCGTCTGCCACTTCACTAAGCCCCTTGTGGATATCCCCACAGCCTGCTCAGTGAAACAGTGACGAGGATTGAACCGCAGATACCCTCTAAATTCGCTCAGAATGCCCTGTACGCCGTTTCGAGTCTTTCAGTCACAAACTTATACCCTTTCTTCAAGCGTCGCTCTGCGAGCCGTTTAAGCCACTTTACGGCGAAGGTGAATTTTTGAGTGTTTTATGGTTCGTCTGTCACTTCACTAAGCTCCTTGTGGATATCCCCACAGCCTGCTCAGTGAAGCAGTGACGAGGATTAAATCACAGATACCCCTCTAAATTCGCTCAGAATGCCCTGTATGCCCTTTTAAGTCTTTCAATCGCAAACTTATGTCCTTATTCCTATCGTCGCTCTGTGAGCCGTTTAAGCCCCTTTACGGCGATTCTGATTTTCTGCTCCACACGGTCATCTGTTTCTCATCTGTGGACAGAAAGAAAGTCAGTGGTTGGTTTTTTACCCCTTCATTTCGTTACAATCGTCTCCGAATTACCCCAATTCTGCGAAATAAAGGGCTTTCGTCAGTGGTAGTGTTCGCAAAAGATATGCATGGTTTACCATGAGCAGAGAGGTGGAAGTTACAGGTCTTAACATGACCGCTACTGTTCCAGAAGATTTGCAGATTTCGCTTGGTACAATTGGTACAGCAGCTGGTACTCCTGAAACATCAGAAAATGGGAAATCCCTTGCTAACAGCAATGGTGTCTTAGTAAAGAGTAGTTCAGCAGATAATGCAAGTGATGGCAATGTTGCTGCACCTACTTTGAATGCTTGGGACTGGTCTAACAGTGCAGATATAAGTGCTTATTATGATTTTGGCAGATTGATGCCAGCATCTTCCTATGATGGTACAGAAATCTACTTTACACCTGATGCAAGCGGTGTTGGTAAGACTGTGAAGGCTAATGCGAATTATATTAAAGCTACAAATAAACTTGCTACTGTAAATGACAGTGGAACTGGAACAAATAAGACATATAAGGCTACACTTCATGCTCTTACAGCTGAAAGAGCTGAAAGTACAAATCCAGACACTTGGAAGACAGCAACTTATGCACAGGCTGACACCTACAACAAGACAAATGATGACGGATATTATGTAGATGTTCCTGTGTGGATTAGAACTTCTTCTAATGCTGCTGTAAATCTTTCTGTTGATGGCTATGTAATTCCCGGAAATGTTGTTAATAAAACAGATGGTGATACTCAGACACAGCTTGAACTTTATAGAGCAGTTAGAGTTGCACTTCTTGATGGTGAAGCTGTAACTGCAAATAATGATACAGGTGCTGTTGCGTGTGCAGCTGGTGATGCTGCTGTTGCGAGCGGAAATAATATCATTCCTTTGAAAGATGCGTGGTCTAAAGATGGCACGACACTTGTTTCGGCGACTTCGACTGCAACAGATACAGCAAAGTATAAGCAAACTGATTTGAAGGCTTTGAACGCACCTTTCTCTTCTACTAAATCTATCCTTGATTCGTTAAACTACAAGAGAACTACTGTTGGTGTCAGTGACATGGCAGATACTGATTTGTATGGTGTTTCTGCCCTTGGAACTGCTACTGACTTTACTGATGGCACTTCGTATACTCCTGCAACCTATACCAAGTATACTGCTATTACTCCTACAAGTGCAGCCTCTGGTTGGTCTAATGTTGCTACTATTGCAGGAAGCACAACAGCTGGCAATTATGGTGAGGCTAAGAAACTTATAATCCGTGTATGGCTCGACGGTGAAGACCAAGAATGCTGGAACGACAACGCTGGTCAGGACTGGGCTATCTCTCTCAAGTTCTCTAAGATTGAAACTGTCGCTTCTACTCCGACACAGCCCTAACAGTTAATTCCCACAACTCATCTAGTTTCTAAGATAACTCAATCCCCCTCCCACACGCTGGTGAGGGGGATTTTCAACCCCACAAAACTACTGACTGTATTCATTAAAATACTGTGAAATTCATGTGAAATTATGCAGAAAAGCCAGAAAACCTCTTGAAAAAATCTGTGTTTTGTGCTATAATGAAGTAAGACTATCATACATTATTATAGTACAGCTGTTCTTGTGTTATATGAGATGAATTCTATACGATAAGTAAAGCGTTACGGAGGTGAGGCTGATGAAACATTCTTCTGATATTAGCGAACTCAAAAAAATGCAGAGAGCCTCGCTTGTCAAAATGTTTGTCATTGTGATGATTGTCGTTGCGTTTGCTGTTTTCGGCTCGGTGGCTTGGTTTACTATGAATCGGGAAGTAGAGGGCGCAGGCGTGCAGATGACGGCAACAGGGGAAAATTATTCTATCAGTGCGATAGATACGCAAAACAAATCTAATGGAGCATTCTATTCTCCTTATCACGAACTAATTCGTAAATCTACCGGCAGCAATGCTGTCATCTGGCAGATGACGGATACAAATAACATGAACAACTATGCCGCAGACAGTGTGGGCATCAAGCCGGGTTCTGCTGGTTCAATTGCTTTCAATGTAACACCATTTATTGATAATATCAATTTGAATTTTACATTTGAAATTGTCGGGTATCAGTATGAGAAAATACTTGAAACGGATGAAGAAGGCAAAACTGTTAAAGATGAAAATGGAAAAGATAAGGTGAAATCAGAAACAATGACAGCAATTACTTCTGATTCTTCAGACGATAAAGTAAAAGCCCTTGCAAACTATCTGAATGGGCATCTTTTGCTGTTTGAGAATAAAACAGTTGAAAATATTACAGTAGATGGAAAAACGACATCCAGAGATGTGTATACTGGTTTGATTGCATCGGATGAAGATATGAAAAGAGTGCTTTCAAAAACATTTTCCAGTGCAAATACAGCACAACAAGTTACAATATACTGGGTGTGGCCTGAAACGCTTAGTACATTAGTAGATGCAAGAGCGTGCAACACAATGAAAGTTGAGCAAGAACCGTTTACAAATGAAACAGATACGCAGAACACTCGAACGGCTATTCTTGAGAACATTCAGAATTATCCACAGTATTATATGAAAAATATAGTTCGTACTGTGGAGGAAAATGAGCCTGTATCATACACAGTCAAAGGAAGTACTGTGAATGAGTTGTCAAGCACAGAAATCGTCACACATTATGATGTATATAGCGATTTATATGACCAAGTAGACAATGAAATTGGGATGAGTGTCCAGTATTTGTTGGTCAAAATGAATGTGACGGAAAGTAAGGGCAGTGACAACGGCTCGGAAAATTCTGCCTCGCCCGCACCATGAATATTGAAATACCATGCAATGTGCATTTCGTTGGAGGTGATATGTGATGAGTGACAACAAACTTAAAAACAAATGGGAGGCACTTTCTCCGAATAATAAAATACAACTCATTACAGCATCAGTTCTTACAGTAACGCTGATGATTGCTCTGCCTGTGTATGCATGGTTTTCTTTTTCTAATAACTATGAAACTGTGGCAAAGATTAAAGAGCCGGAAAATCTGGATATTAAAGCTGGTAATTTTGACCCGATTGTCAATTTTGACCTGCGAGATATCAATATTGAAAGCATAAAAGAAAACGGCAGAGAAGGATACGTATTCAGTGTAAATGCTGGTGACTATAAAATTGATTATGATTTACAGCTTGCACATACAAACAATATTCCATTGACTTATGAAATCTATCACGCTACAGAAGTAGCAGATACTGTTAGTGGGGCGGTGATGTATGCACCACTCAATAACCCCAATGACAAACACTACTATCAGGCAGGTACTAAAGTAGCATTAAAAGAAATCAATCCAGATGATGATTCACAAACAAATTACGGCAGGAAAACAGCAGCCCAATCCGGAACTTTTTATACGAAAACTTATGATGATGGTGACAAGCCACAATTGTATGCTATCCCAACTTATCTGCAAACCGAAAACCCGATCAAACATAATGAAACATCAAGTGGTCCGGATTTTTTTATCCTGTATCTGAATTTTGACAGCAATGCAGAAGAAAAAACAGGCTTTGTGCAGTGGAATATTGCTGATAATAACAAAGAAACAGATATGATTTATCTGACAGCCGAAAAGCACAGGGAAGACTGATAGTCAGACAATTCTCACGCATAGGCATAGAACAAATGAAAGCAGGTGAGACGATTGAAACGGTCAACTTCGGAAAAAATGAAAAGTATTTGTGCTTTTTTTAAAAAGAACTGGATTACTGTCTGGCTGACTGTGACCGTTGCCGCATCAGCAGCTTTTGTGACTGTTGCTTCCTATACAGAGGTTTCTTCTGTCAAACGTGTAGCTTCTACGCAGTCTACACCGGAAACATTGTTTTCATCAAACTGTATGAAATATGGCGGTTCAAGAAAACAAATGTCAACAGGGCAGTATACCGTCACTGTTTGTAATTATGACCAGAATTTCCCAAAAGTGTACAATCCGGCTGTTGTTTATTATACATTCAAAGCACAGCTGCAACTGAGAGTAGGAGACAATTATTGCTCATACGACGAGCTTGATGATGCTGATAAAGGGAATTTGTCAGGTGAGGCTTTAGCGGCTGCACAAGCCAAATTTACTGAAAACGCTGCAAAGTACGGTATACAAATGACTGCTGATGATGACGAAAGAATCAGCGACAACACAGCATACAGCTTTTCACAAAAGGCTTCTGCGAACTATGAAGTAATATACTCAAACCAAAGTTTGGCAGCTAATGTCTCTTCAACAGATAAATTTGAAGTGACAATTCCCGGAACGGATTTGAATATGATAACTCCGGAATGGTTTGTCTATGTGGAAGCTAAGCCGGTAGATAGCCTTTTGTTTACTCTGTATTCCAGACTTTATGGTGCAACTTCTGAAATTGTAGAATCTACATGGAAAGGTGAACTGGTTGAAAATAATACCGATACAATTGACTATGATTTTTATAATTATCGCTTGACGGGAAGCAGCCGCGGAACAATAGAGGTCATGTGGAATCCGGCGTGGCTTGAACCGAATGATTTTTTCTTTAGTTCACTTGCAGGCAATCAGTTTAGTGGCAGCAGTACACCGACTACGTTTTCTGATGACAAACATACCGACTGGAAAAAAGTAACGCTGATAGTAAATAATGAAAAAAATCAATATGAACTGCAATTCTTTAAAGTGAAAACACAAACCTCTTATACAGGTGATAATGACGCATCAAATTATATTGATTATAAGTTTCAAGCGTCTTCTTAATCAGATTTTTCTATGGAAGGTGATGAAATGAAAAAATATAATAAGGGTATTCATAAAGTTACCCGCCGTATTGTGAGTATTCTGACTGCTACGATAATGGTGGCTAATATAATGCCAATGCGTGAATTTTCCGGTTTGTTTGAATATTTGCAATTGAACGTGTCAGAGAAACAAAAAAATTCACTGCTTACTGTGCAGGCTTACAATCCTAGTAAAAATTCAGATTCTTTTTCAGCAGGCACACAGCATTTTTCAGATACAAATATTTCTGATTTCATGGATTATTGCTATTATTACAGCATAAATGAAGATGATTTTGCTGAAATCCATCAGCGAGATGTAATTGAGCTGGATAACATCCATACTTTAAGTTCTGATTTTGTTGGACTGGGATATGTGGATTATCCGTTTGGCGGAAAACTGGAACTTTCCGGTTCAAGCACGTTCGCCCTTTCTGCCCCTGTTGCATTGTTCAGCTACGTTTATGATTCTGTTACCATGAGTCCGTCTGGTTCATCTGCAAATATGATCATGCAGATAACGAAATCAAGTGATACTGCTTCTGCATTGTTTGCTGACCATGTGAAACACGATTCGGAAAGAACAGCGGCAACATGGCAAATTGAAGCAGTTTCTGAAAATTCCAATGCCTATGGCGGTGTCATCGGGGAAATGATGGACGATGCACAGCTTGTGCTTGAATTTACAAATAATTCTTCTGCTGATATTTCAGCGAATGGTGATGCAGGTGCGATTTGTGGTGCAATGAGAGAACACACACAGCTCACAGTGTCTTATACAGAGAATAACACCTCAGATGTCAAAATTAAATCCACAAATGGTAGTGCTGGCGGTCTTGTCGGCTCTATGAAATCAGGTGCGAAACTTACAATGAGTAACATTCCAGCTGGCAGTAAAACAATCACAGCAGCAAATTATGCTGGTGGTTTGGTGGGCGATATGGTTTCAAGTTCACAGATTGACCTGACTGCACTGAATGACAGTAAATTTGTCACGTCCGGAAGTGTTACCGCTGGAGTTGGTGCTGGTGGATTATTTGGTCATTATGTTAATTTGACGACCGATGATTTGGACCTTGACGATTACACAATAAATAACACCGTTTTCGGGCAATACTGTGGTGGTGTTTTTGGTGTGCTTGAAAATAAAAAAGTCGTCACAGAAGATGAACCGGAAGAGGGCGAATCAGAAGAAACTACTGTTACTGAAACGCCTTCCGTTTTGACAATCAAGGACACTGGCATGAATACATTCACGTTTTCCAATAGAGCTAAGGCAGATGCTGATTCCTACGATATGAGCTACTTTGGCGGACTAATCGGCAGGTATACAACTGATGACTTAAAAAACAGCCTGATACTTGATGATATGGAAACGACTGCTGATGCTGTTGGTTCGTGTGAGGTTTTCGGAGGTGCTATCGGTCTGGTCGATTCAGCGGCATATGTGAAGTCAGATAACATGACAGTTCATGTAAGTGGTACTGATAAAGCCTATTTGGGTGGTTTCATTGGCCAAACAACATCTGCAAACGGTGTGTTCGTTGACCTTGGGAATTTCACGCTGCATACAAGTGGTGAAGAATACCACGGCGGTGGTGTAGTTGGCAAATTCCACAACGGTGTACTACGCCTAAGCGGTATTACTGATATGTCCTTAACGAAAGCAGCAAGTGGTGGTCAGCTTGTAGGTGAGAATGACAATGTACTCGTCTATGCACTTGGTACGGGTACAAACGGAACAGCCTATGAAAACGGATGGACATTCAAGCGTTCTGAAGGTTCTGAGGTTGATGACCTCGGCACATGGGGCGAAGTAGTTCGTGGTATCGGCGAGACTAAGCTTGATACGGACGAAGTTTGCTTTGATTCTACTAACCATACTGTTACAATTTCCTCAGCAGTGACAGCAATGAGATACCTTAAAGATTTTGTAAGAACAGCACTGAATATTCAGTTGAATCAGGGCAGCGATTATGATTGCCTGAAATTTACAAGCGGTAGTAATACACGTTCATATCTGCTTGGCACAACGCTGTCTTTATCTGATGACATCAGTCTTTCAGGAACGGGTATTACAGGTTTTATGCGTGACGGCGGTGTTGTAAGCACAATAGGCAGTTTTACAGGAACTTTTGACGGAGGCAGTCATACAATTACTCTTGCAACCGGTGAAGCCTATGGCAAATTGAAACATTAGTCGATGTTTCTTCATTATCAAACTTTCCGGAGGGTGTCGGTCAAGTTTACCGCCATCAGCACAACGGGTTGTTTTCCGTACTTGCAGGCACAGTAACAAATCTTACTATTGCCGGAACGATGGATATTCATAATTGTATTGACGGAATGAACATCGGTGGTATTGCATCCAGAAATGCCGGAAATGTTACATTGACAACTGTGACTGCCAATGAAACAGTAAACTATGGTGAAAAAACAAAAATTACCGTAAAAGGCGAAGGAAAGAACATTGGCGGTTATATCGGCTATGTCGGAACAGATGGTACTATCATGTTAAACGGGGTAAATTCTATCGGTGCGACCTTCAATTTGAGTGGCTCGCATGAAGAGTGGAATGTTTACGGTGGTGCAATCGGAAAAATTACTGCCGGAACGTTTACGGTAAATATTGGTACAAAGGATGATCCTGATAATAAACTGACAAACAGCCTGAATACCAGTATAACCGGTATCACCGCAACCGGTGGGAACAGCGATAGCGGCGGTCTGATTGGCTATATCACCTCTGCCGAAAGTTACGGCAGCAGAGTTGTTAATATTAACAATCTTGAATATGATGACTGTACAATCGGTAATGCTGCAACAACAAAGGGTGGTGGCTTTTTGGGCTATGCATGGCTGGACACAACCGCCAATATTAACGGCTTGACCGTAACAAACGGCACAATCAGCAATGCTTCCACAAATAATACAGTGATTACTCCAAATGTTGGTGTGATGTGCTATGAAGCAACCGGTAAATGGAAAGTTGATTCTTTAACAATAACAAAGATGTCCATGACTGATGGAGCAGGGACTTCTCTTGGTATGCTGGTTAATAAAGCGTATAATGAATCAAAAGGACTTTATCTTGATGTGCTGAATACAGGCTATACACTTACAAAAAAATCAGGTAATACAGGAATTACACTTCCCGTAACACTTGGATTTTATGATGAAATAGCGGCTTATTCGGCTGACAATGTTCTCAAGGGAACATATACAGAAAATAGTACTGTTCATGGTGCAGGGGTTATTTCCATTAACATGAATGCTGACAGAAACGGAAGCAAAACAAAACTGACAGACAAGACGGAAAGTAATGGCACAGTGACAGAAAATGGTACTGGAACTTATCAGAACAAACTGGACAGCACTTCATCATCAGCATTGGAAAATCGAGTGAAGTATCCGAATCAGAATGCCAGATACTACTATAATCTTGATGATATGCAAAGTACAAATACTGCGGAGAATGTTGTTCTCTGGAGTGTGAATCAGTACGCAGCAAGCAATATCAGCGGGAACTTCACTTCTACAGATTCACCGTTCAGTTTTGAAAGTGCAACAAATATTGATTTATCAGGATATTCGTTTTATCCTGTGTATTTTACTTCGGGTATCACCCTTCAAAATGTCAATCTGACATTTGATTATGTGGGAATCCGTGATGCGGCGGAGAATGTATTCGTTTCTCCTGTCGTGACTGATGGATTTAGCCGTGACCCCGGAAATAATGGTTCGGGTGAAACAGCTCGCAATCAGCATTTTCTGATGCACTCGGGATTATTTATCAATCAGGCTGAGGGCACGACTCTGACGCTGAACAATGTAACACTGGGTGGCAATTTCTTAGAGGTTGGTGATTACAAGGGTGTGCTTGTTAGTGGCATTTCAAATGGCTCTCTTACTGTTAATAGTCTAACACTTGATGGTATCAAGCCAAATGTTAATACTGGCTATCTGCTTGTTAATCAGATTGTAAGGGAATATACCACTTCCCGAGCAATTGAGCTTTCAATCGACAATGTCATCACAACGGATAAGTACACAATAACGGATGCAAGCAACAATAAGTCAACAGCTTGTATCGCCAAAAGCCTTTTTGGAACAGCAAGTGGTTCGAAAATTGATATTACACTTTCAGCAATGCAACTTGATGCAAGAAAAGCTGATGAAAGCGATAATAAACTTACAACTTCCAACCACACAGCACTTACTACAGCTTATTATACAGTAAATTCCATTTTCTCTGCATCAACATTTTTTGAATATATCAATACCAATACATCTGCGTCCTTAATTTATAATTATTCATATGACGAAGACTGGAAGTCAGACGGCAGTGGCTCTCGTAAGGTAACATATGGTAAGGAGGTTTCTGAGTCGGCTCAGTGGGCGGACAGAGAGAATAAATATTCTGAAAATGGTGTCAACTCTACACAATATACTGACCCTACAAAAAATGACAACGTAACCGCTGAATATGACTTTTCTTCGGGCTGGCTGCCCTATGTTGCTGATTGCAGTTTGGATAAAGACGAAAACGGATATTATAAACGAGAACTAAAAGTCAACGTTGCAGCAGATACAACAAGTGAGGGCTGTGGCACATATAATGATCCATATCAAATAAAAAAAGGCTCAGACCTCGTGAATTTCGCCAAAGTCATGTATTCCGGTTATACTGATGTGACACTGATTCTACCAAAAACTAAATCCAGTTATGACGAACTGGGGGAAGTGACCAGTGGTAGTCGCTGGTGTTCTGATAATCATGCTACATATACATGGAATCAATCATCAAATACTTTTACTTCCAATGAAAGCGGTGCAGAAGCGTGGGATAAGGAAGAAGTGCGAAAATATCTTGAAAATGCATACTATATTTTAAAAAATAACATTACACTTGATGGTGGAAATAATGGGTATGAAGGATTGGGCGGAGATGCTAATTCAGATAGTACCGGACAATATGCATTTCGTGGTGTGATTGTTGGTGAAAAGAACACTGATGATACCCCAAAGTGGACAATTACCAATGAAAGCGACAACCCACTTGTCAATATCTCTAACGGTTGTGTAATCAAGGATATCAATATTGTACAGAAAGCGGATATTTCCGCTGTTTCAATATAAAAATGATTATGCAAATGCAGCTTTTGGTTACAAAATACCGAAGCAGAAGGATGAAAATGATGCCGGATGCACTTACTACGGCGGATTTATCGGCGAGATCATGGGCGGCGACAACATCATCGACAACAGCTATGTGTCCTACAAATATCAGGAAGCCGTGACGACAGGAGAGGGTGATGATGCAGTTACCACGATGGAAGACAGGAATGCGACGGTTACATTAAAAGGCAGCAATGGTACAATTGTTCCTGTTGGCGGTTATGTTGGTGTGGTCGTATTTGGCGGACTGATTTTTAAGAATATGGACGCAAGAAAAACGACTATTTCAATCACAGGATTGAATGTCATTTACACAGGCAAAACTGAAAACCTTGCTGATAATGACAAGCAGGAAGACTGGGCAGCAATCTATGTCAATCCGATTGTCGGACGTGTCATCAATGGCTATGCTGTCAATGAAACAGGCGGAAATGCTCTTAATGCTGACGGAGAAAAGGTTCATCAGTTCTCCGTTACCGAGGACGGTAAGTATCACGATGAAAACAGAACTTCCGGCAGAAACGGCAATCAGCATACCCTGAAAAATGGTGCAAAGCATTATTCTGTTGCAGATATTGACCCGTCACTTGGTAAACTCAATGTTGCAAATATTCCTGTTGATACAACAAATGACGGTACTATCAATGTACCAAATTCGCAGGCTATGTTTATTTTGTCACTAATTACGCAGTCAACAAGCGGTACAGCACAGACAGCAGACGGAGCATATCAGAATTCTTTGTCATATGGCATAAATAACAGCAACGTTTACGGCATGAGCCATAATGCGGATTATACTAACGTTGGTTCGGCAATTGTCAATACAGATAATGACTATGTAGCTGCAAGTGACGATACTGCGGCTAATACTGCCGTGCCGTATATTATCAGGCATTATACAGGTTTTATGAATGATGAATTGACCAATGAAATAATAGATTTAGCTAAAGATGCAGAGCTGACCAACGACAAAATCAGCCTTCTTGACGGACATGAGTTTTATATTATAAATAGCTATAGTAACAAAACTGATTATTTAACAAGCACCATAATTCCGGGTGTGAGTGGTTCACTAGATCAACCTACGAGATTGCAAGACAGCACTACAAAAAGTGATGCGGCAACTTGGCTTTTTGAAAAGCTGGAGAACGAGAATAAGTATTATATTTCAACTTTTGTTGGCGGCACACAAATGTATATGAAAATGTCACAGCATTCTGGAAACAATTCAAATCTGACTCTTGTTGAAAATGTAAGCGAGGCTTCAAAATTTGATTTAACTAATATCGACACCAACAAATATATATTCCATAGCGATTATGGTAGAATTGATAACTGGAATGGTGGAGTAGACAAATTAGATGGTTTTGCGGCATATAAAGATACCGGTAGTGGTAATAACCGTAAATTAACACTAATATCTGTTTCCGATATAAAACATAACGAAACAACCTTAATAACTGGCTACCCCGCCCGCTGTGTCACCAGCACAAAGGGCTACTATGACATCAACCTGACAGGCTCAAACTATGTTCTGCCTGATAGTTTCAGAGGAATAGGTTCAGTTGGAAATTGGGACGGACAGTCTGAAAGCAATGAACAGGAATATAATACTCCCGGTTATGTAGACAGACATTTGAACCCTTATTGTATGAAAATTGATGTTCTTAACGGAAATGGCTGTTATATTGATGAGGATATTTATCTGAATAAGTTTTTAAATGACAACTATTTTAACAGACTTCATAAGGGAAATGCCGCTGGGCAATCAGTGCAGGATAATACTTTTGAATTTAGCGCCAATACCAACATTCAGACTCACGGTATCGCACTTTTCGACAGTGTTGTAATGAAATCTGCTGACAGCAAGTTCTCTGATTTCACTTTGACTGGTTCAGTCAATACAGAAACCTATAAAAATGATTATGATAGCTCTGAACAGCAAATAACCGGTACGAGCAACTCTATGGGACAGTATAGCTGGCTTTGCACGGGTGGTGTATGCGGTTGGGCAACTGACGGTACACATTGTAACTTTGAAAAAATTGATCTTAATAACCTTATGCTAAGAGGTTCAGGCTCTGTAGGTGGTTTGCTGGCAAACTCCGGCAATCGTTCAACTACGATTTTTATCACAGTCGATCGCTGCAATGCGACCAATATTTCATTATCGCTGCCAAACGTCTGGTGGGATAATGATGGAAAAAATTCAAAGAGAAATACAATTGGTGCATTTGTAGGCAAGGTAAAAGAGGGTGGTGTGAAAATATACGGAGCCGGAAAGTCCAATACCAGCAAGGATAATTATGCCACAGTATCTTTGAAGGCATTCTCGCATTATGACAGTAACGCTGTTATTCCGGGCGGAGTTGTCGGCTACGCCGGAAACGGTCTGGAAGCATACGACATCAGACTTATGCCGGTATCAGACAGCACAAATATAACGATCGGCAGCGATAACGTTCTTATGGCTGGCGGATTTGTTGGATTGATGCAGCCTGCAAAAGATGGAAACTCTTCATGTGTGGCTAATTTTATCCGATGTGAAGTTCAGCATATAAATGTAAGGGCGCAGACCTATGCCGGCGGCTTTTACGGTGGTACCTGGAACAGTGGCTGGTCACCTTATTCAATCAAAGTTGACCAATGCAAAGTTACCGGTAAAGAAGGAACAACAATAACCAATACGATACAAGCAAAAAATAATGTGGGAGGTGTAATAGCTGACGGATTTGTTGTTGACGCTTCCTCACCTAATGTTATCGTTTCAAATACAATAGTATCCAATTATAATATCAACACAACAGATAATAACTCATCATCCGGCGGATTTATTGGTTATATGGGCTGTCAGAAAGGCGCTGCAGTATGCTATGTACATGACAGCGCTATTGAGAATTGCAGGATTGCCCAGAGTGGAAAATATGGTGGAGGTATTATCGGAAATGCCCAGAATAAGGCAGGACACAAGCTACTTGGATATAATTTAAAAATGGATCAGGTTACGTCAACTTCTACGAAGATGGGGGCATGGGTTGGTAAGATAGATAATACTAATATTACTATCCAGTTCACCAGTCTTGCAATTTATGGTAATGGATTCTCACAAAATGTAGGAAATAATATGTTGCCACAGAACGCTTCCTTCGTCTACGCCGACTACGACGGCAAATGCAGCATCATGACGGATAACGCAGAGGAGCTTGCTCAGGAGGGCACGTCAAAGGTTCCGGAAAACAAGGCGACCTACAATGATGCCAGCGACGTTCTAATGCCAAAGTACCCTTATGTCAACGTAAACCCTCAGTCAAGCATGGGAACAAAGGCAGCAACGGCAGATGATCCATTAGCTGAGGGAGAAAAAGCTGCAAAGGTGATTTCCGGTGATGGTGCAGTTTTGCGTTCCACCGCATCTTCAGCAGTGGGTTACAGCGGAAAGACTGCTGTAAAAACAATGGCATTGAAACTCTATGAAGAGCTTTCCAACACAAGCAATTCCAGACGTTACACGACATTTTCTGATAGTGACGTGTATGATTCGCATAAAATTGACTATTACATGAAACGCACGACAGAGGATGACGGTGACCGCATTTCCACCTATGCCACGGAAAAAGGTATTATCCCAAATGGCTGGCAGGATTTTGCTTGTGTTGTTATCGCAAATACGCAGGATGATGAAACAACCGCCCTAATTAACCGCTATATTCAGCTTGTCACCAATACAACAGATGATTATGCTGTTGATACGGATTACCACAAAATCAGTATCAGTCAGTGTGAACTCACAAACGGTTATTTCAAGCAGACGAGTGCATCCCCTGGAATCAAGCATGAGGCAAAATCTGCTACAGATTCTACAATGCAGTTTAAACTCGACCAGACAAATGCGGACTCAAAAAACAAAAATACATTTACGTTAATTGATGTTCAGTTTAATGACCCGTTGAACAAGGAAAATGTAGCGTATCATCTTTATGTGCCTGTCTACACGATTAAGCAGATACAATATGATTTCTCCGCTTCTGTTATGACCGATTCAGATTCTGCCGTAGTTAATTCAAATGCCTATGTGTCTCTGTTCGGAAAAACCAACAATTTACATCTTGATACATTTAATTCATGGACTACAACCTATTTACGGTACAGTTATAGTGCGGAAGATTTGAACACACTGATTAATGCCGGAAAAATTAACTGGAATCATGAAAAATCTGTCATATTGGATTTGCAGGACGATGACTATGACATTCGCTTGCCGGATAACACTTACATGGTTCTTGTTGACCCGAATCTCGACAACGACCAGAACTATTATGCATCTAATCTAAGTGCATTTACAAAGTCAAAAGGCGGAAAGTTGGGTAATAGTAGTTCGCTAAATGCGTACAAACAGGATATTACATTGGAACTCAATAAGTTCAGTAAGAATAATGTTAATTTTACTCCCGCTACATTTAATGAGCTGATTGCCTCCAATATCACAGCCACTTATAAATCCGATCATTCCGGTTTTTATCAAAGCATCAATGGAGAGCCACCTGAAAATGACGGGAAGACTTATGTTTTTGTTGATGACAACGGTACAAGGCGGTACTACGAATATAAAGCAGATGGCAGCGGTAATTACGACCTCTCGGTAGATAAAGTACTTAATGAGGATTATTATATTTTGACATATGCACCGAAGACAGTAATCAATGATGTTGAAATAGAAGACTATTATGTTTACAATTATGCAGTTGATGCACCAGCTGTGCTGACAGCACCTGCGAATATACTTGGTGCAAAATCAGCAGCGGTAAATGTAAAGCAACAATACAAAATACTGATTGGTGAATTGTTTGAACAAGAAACAACACAGCTCACAGTAACTCGTGATGATCAGCAGATTACCGCTTCAAACCATGCAATCAATGTTTATACCACAACAAAATTCTGGCTGAAGAACACAGAGATGGCAATCAAATTAGGCAGTACAGATCAAGGTGTATATCACGCACTAAAAATTAATCTTGACCGGTATGACGAACATGGAGCAGTGACCAATGACATACAAGGTCTTGATAAACAACGAATTACAGCATGGTATCGCACCGATGCCGAAATTCCAGTGGATGATGATGCAGTGCAAAATGTGGGTACTGTTGCAACAAATATTGATTTGCAGGAGAGTTATATCACTGTTCAAACGGCAGGCAATATCAAAGACTCTTTAAAAACATCAAGTGCAAACAGCCCCTTTGCAATTTATGCAAGAGTGAAAATGAATTTCGATGAAAATAAAATTGAAGATGAATTTCCGCAGAAAAAAGGAAATGCGGGCGTAAATGTAAGAATGTCTTCTCAGCTTGCCTATGATGAGGATAAACTGAGTACATCAAGTATGACACTGAATTATGCCAAGGACAGACATATGTATTATATAGAATCTGTTGATTCAGCTTCACTATTTTATACTGCAATGTCTGAACTTGATGAGTACGATGAAACAGGCAGAATGAGTGAAAATCATTCCAGACTGGGCATTAATGGCAGAACATCAGAAGGCGATGGAACATCAGACAATAATACGCTTATGCCTGTAACCTCTAATGCAATCTATAATGCACAAGCACTTGGCAGTATTACAGGAGATGCTCAGTATTTACATTTGAAATTCTCATTGCAGCGAAAAACCAACACAGTTGAGAACGGTGTGATTATCGGTGCAGAGTATGTTCCGGTTAAACTTACTGATTATCTTGGCAGCAACGTTTGGTTTACTACCTATAAAACTGTGAAGACGACCGTTGAGGGAGAAGAAATTGTAGAGAAAGTTAAGCTGTTCAATTCGTCTGGAAGTGTATCATCCAATGGTATGTATGTGGAGGTAGATATTCCAAAAGATAAATGGGACATGGTAGATGATATTTACAGTGTTGATATTGCATTCAAAGTCAAGACTGGAGAAGGCATGGTTGATTATGCGAATTACAAGGTGGATTTGCAGGCAGAACTGCGGAAAGACTTAAATACAAATATTGATGGCAGTGAAGCAAGTGATCACCTTGTTTATACCAATGCAAAAATTAATCATGAATTTTTAAGAACTGGAAGTTAAAAAGTTTCATGACATAAACACTACAGTATTGTGATTTCCTGTACAACAAAGACAAGCGACCGCAAGGAAGATACCAACTTCCGAGTGGTCGCTCTATTTTTAGGTGTGGCACTCTAATGATTTAATGTGATAAAATTACAGAGAAGAGAAAACTACAGCAATGCACAACTGTGTATAGCTACATCTCCAATTGGAGCTGGTTAGACACAGCCTGATATATCGTCATTTCTAATTTTCTAACTTGACAAATTCCCTATTCTATGGTATAATTGCTTATACAGAAAGGAGCGTGGAGATGATGAAACCTATAAAACCTATTCCAATTGGTGTGGAGAATTTTAAGGAAATTATCACATCGAATTACTATTACACTGACAAAACCCTGCTGATTCGTGATTTGCTTGACAGCGGTGCAAAAGTGAGCCTGTTTACTCGTCCGAGACGTTTCGGAAAAACTCTCAACATGAGTATGCTCAGATACTTTTTTGAAAAAACTGATGAAGATAACAGCTACTTATTTGATGGATTGAACATCAGTAAAGCTGGGGAGAAATATATTTCCTGCTGTGGGCAGTATCCTGTTATTTCTATTTCACTGAAAAGTATGAGTAAAGAGACTTTTCAGAAGAATATGGATGTGTTCAGGACTTTGATTTCTGCGGAATTTATTAGACATAAAGGTATACTGAAATCTGATATTTTCTCTGATGTCACGCATGAATCTTACAAAGAGGATTTTATCAATATTTGCAACAAGCGTGGCGAAGACAATATCTATGAATTATCATTAAAATTCCTGTGTGATTTGCTTTATGAAATTCATCAGAAAAAAGTCATCATTCTGATTGATGAATATGATGTTCCGTTGCAGAATGCGTGGCTTCGTGGATTTTACAATGAAATGGTGGATTTTATCCGTTCTCTCTTTGATGTGGCATTAAAGACAAATGATTCATTAGAATTTGGAGTGCTGACAGGCTGTCTGCGTATCTCGAAAGAGAGCATTTTCACAGGAATGAATAATCTTGATGTAAATTCTATTTCAGATGTACAGTTTTCTGAATATTTCGGCTTTACAGATGAAGAAGTACAGCAGATGCTGAAAGCCTATGGTCTGGAACAGTACCATGATACAGCAAAACAATGGTATGATGGGTATCGTTTTGGAGAAACAGAAATGTACTGTCCCTGGGATATTACCAAATATTGCCGTGATTTATCCAAAAATCCCAACGCACAGCCAAAAGCATACTGGATTAACACAAGTGGAAATGATATTGTAAGGCAGTTTATTTCATCAGCAACAGCTACTATGAAACATGACATTGAAACTCTGATGGCAGGTCAGTCTGTCAGAAAGGCTGTCACACAGGAACTGACCTACAGAGAACTGAATGACAGCGTGGAAAATCTCTGGAGTATGCTCTACATGACTGGCTATCTGACACATTCTGCTGTTCTGGAAGATGATGAACTGGAACTTGTGATTCCAAATCTGGAAATCAGAAAAATATTCAGAAAACAAATTTATGCATGGTTCAGTGCTTATGCTGCTCAGAATAAGGTAAACCTTACCGACTTCTGTATGACATTCCGGAATGGTGATGCTGATTCCGCACAGCAGATGTTTTCAAAGTATTTGAATGCCGTTATCAGCATCCGTGACAATAATGTGGAAATCGCTAAAAAAGAAAATTTCTATCATGGCATTCTGCTTGGCTTGTTCAGTCACATGGATGACTGGATTGTGAAGTTTAACTTTGAATCCGGTGACGGCTACAGTGATATTCTGATTATGATTCCGGCTGATGAAATCGGCATTGTGATTGAGGTAAAGTTCGGTGAAGATGAAAAAATGGAGCAAGGCTGTAAACAGGCATTAAAGCAGATTGAGGACAGAAATTATGTGCAGTATCTTCTTGATGAAGGCATGACCACAATTTTGAAATATGGCGTTGCCTGCTACAAGAAAAAGTGCAGAATTATCAAAGCTGAAAAGTAAAGTTTGTATGTTATTGTGTTCTACTGCATATAAATTCCCACAATCATTGTAAACAATACACCAGAGAACTTCAAAAATTCTCTGGTGTCGTTTCTTCACGTCACCGCTTTAGCAATTTAATGTGATGAAATCACTTTGTTGTTTAATCGTCACAATAATTCCCTATCATCTTTGTTGGTTATGGTAATGGCTATTTCTTAATATTTATGGTATGATAGTACCTCAGAAAGGAGGTGTGCTGTCATGCTAAAAGAGCTATACCACGGAGACCTCGCTCCGTCAGACCGCAGGGCAGATCCTAATAACAGAACATTGCAGGAATGGCGGAAACTCTCAGCAGAATTTGAAAAATCGCTGACACCAGAACAGGTTGAAACATACCATAAACTCAGCGATATGCAGGGGGAAAGTGCAGCAAAGGACAATGAAACACTGTACATTCAGGGGTTCAAAGATGGGGCTTTAATGATGATAGAAATACTCGGAGAATGAAAGAAGGCTGCTCAGATGATAAAAATCTGAACAGCCTTTATTTTTTTGTCTTAACGCTTTAATAGGTTAATATATGAAAGATTCTATATTGAAATCAGCTTGTCACCTACATAAATATCAATCCATTCCGGACGGCGATGAAATCTCAGTTCGAGAATTTCATCAGAATCCTGATATTCTTCCAATGCTGTCAGCAGAGCATTCACAGAAATGCTTTCCGTGTGGATGCCTTTTTCTTTGACAAAATCGAGTGTATGATTTTCCAAAGCAACATCCTCCGCAAGCAGAATGACTCTGTCGGATTCTCCTTCTGTAGCAATCAATGAAGACACATTTTCAGAATCAATCACAAGACACCATGATTCATTAATCAGCAGGCGTTCAAACTTGATTCCTGGAATGGTCACATAAGAAAAAGTACACTCTCCGTAAAAATATTCTGACACTTTTTTCAGACCGTAGATAAAATAACGGACAGGCATTCCATTTACTTTCATAAATTTTCACACTCCTAAATGTTTCTCAATCACAGACATAATCTGTTCACAGCGTTTTTCACCGATGCCGTTAATCTGGCGGAGGTCAGCTTCCATTGCTTTCAGCGTCAAGCTCCTCTATCAGATTTTCGGCATATCTCATCAAGAATGCCTGCAATTCTTCTCTGCTCATTTTCTTGACTTTCCGATAGGTTTCTCGGTCAATTACTTTTTCGGTCATATGGTCAGCTCCTTCTTATTGACATTTTTCGTACCAATGACGACTATGAGCTATGTTTCTTTAGCAGTTGATATTCTTTTGTTAGTTCTTCTCTTCTGAATAATAACTCATCAATTTCGTCTTGAATGCGTATAGTAAAATCGTCAACATAATCCGAATCAAGTTCACCTGATAAACTATCAATGAGTTTATTGGTTTCGATTATTAACTTTTCCAGCTCCGTCAAACGGGCATCAAATTCTTTTTTATTATTCATAATAGTACGTTTTAAATGGAAAAAGGTTTGATTCTTCCACGGTTATTATAGCGGTAAATGGTATAGGTTCCTTTGCAAAATTCACTTTCCGAAAAACATTGATAGTTGTTAATTGGAGAAGATTTATCTATAGTATAATATGTTCTGAGCATTTGCGGTGGAGTCATTTCAGTGATTTCTATGATGCCGTTTTCAATTCTCGTTACAAGGGCAATGTGATGTCCAGCACGATTCAAAGCATCACCTGGTTCAATAGTTTTTATTTTATCAGGTTCACATACACCTAAATCCGTTACATTCAATTCCGACCATTCCGTAGTTTTCTTACGCTCAGGTAAATCCCAACACAATGAAACAAATGTGGAACAGTCCATTGCATAATATGTAGAAGTTTTTATCATGTTATCTTTTTGTTCTTGTTTTCCACGTTTCTGGTAAAACACACTGTTGACATTATTAGCAGCTTCTAAAAAATCCGGAATCGAAACACCATATCCGATATATTCTCCCTGGGCTGCTGGTCTGCCATATGGAATGTGATACATCTTCCCTTTTTCAAATTCAAAGGGAACTTCGTTTTTGCCGCACCAGCCATAGAACTTGTCCTTCTCTTTTTGCTTTGGATTACCATCTGAGCCTTTCTTGGCAGTCCATGACAGACTGTACAGTAAATCAGCTCTCATTGTGATTACATTTTGCATTGTTATTCTCCTTTCATTTTTTCGGTCAGTTTCTGATACATCTTCATCAGCTCCGCTACGCATTCGCTTTCTGTCATGGTCTTGTAATCGAAACCGTAAGCAATCATGACAGCTTTATCATTGGCTTGGTGAGCCTTGCGGAGTTCTGGGGGCATAGTAGTTTCGTCATATAAATCAGCAAGGGAGCAATCGGGATATTTCTCCCTTGCCTTCAGAATCATCTGAGCAGTTTTTTCAATATTGGCTTTTTGCTGGTCTGTCGGGTTGCACCACGGAAAATTGTTGTAGACATCATTTACTGTATAACTATAATCACTCTTTAATCTACAACAAATTATTCTCATCCATGCCATATGAACATTTGATGTTAATATTCCAAAATGGTATAGAGTAGCTTTTGGCATGATTCTAACTTTATCACTACATATCACACTATCATCCATGTAACCAATAGGAATATACTTTCTTCTCTCTGATGAAACTTGTGGAATTACAAGAAAATTTCCCTCTGGCATATTCTCAACATGAAATCTTGTTGGTTTCTCAGCAATTTTTCTCGTTCCAGCACTTTTGCTTGCTAATCTGAACTTTTTCACCGCTTCTACTCGTTCCATACACTTTGGCATAGAACGAAGTTCTTTTGGTGAACACTCGCCAAGCCATAAACAATATCTTGGCTTTTGATTGATAAATTCTCTTGCACCATAGAACGGACGAAAATAGGTTGCCGATTTGGGTTCTTTTTTGATAAATTCTTGCATTTCTTCCTCTGTGAAAAGATAATTTCCATCATCAACAGGCTTGTTTCCAATTCCAATTTCAGGTACTTTACAAAGAGGTTTGTTTCTGCTGTCAACAAAAATGTTTTCAGCTTCAATCAAGTAGCCATTGATATTTTTAACAATTTTTTCTTTTCCATTATCAAAAATACGCTTTTCGGCTGTATTTGGTGTTTTGCTGAATCCAACAATCACACAATGCACATGAGCCTTTAAACTTGCTTCACTATCCCACACAAAAGTTCTGTGAGCAAAATCAATATGCACCCCGTGAGAAAACAAATGCTTCCATAGAATTGCTACCTGTTCCCCTTGTGTAATAGAATTTGTTGAAACAAGGGCAGTTCTAATTTCTGTACCCGTCATAATTTCGGATGCTTTCTGATACCAGCATGAAACATAGTCCAGATTGCCGTTATTTTTCACACCGTCAAAAATATCAATCACATCTTTTTTCTGTTCATTGTTCATCATTCTTGCACCGACAAACGGCGGATTCCCCATGATGTAGCATAAATTTTCTTTTGGAATAACCTCATTCCAGTCAATCCGCAGAGAATTACCCTCAATAATATTGGCATAAGATTTCAGAGGGAGAAATTCCAAATTGACATTCATGATTTCTTCCGTTTCGTGCATCATCTGACTTTCCGCAATCCAGAGGGCAGTTTTCGC
>DJXD01000078.1 GCA_002449585.1 Ruminococcus sp. UBA7013 | reverse complement strand
ATTCCTTGCTAACTTTTGTTGAAAAGACTTCCAACTGCTTTGCAAATCAGCATATTGAGTTTGAATCTTCTTCCTTTCCCACAGTAGCAGAAGCATTAAATGCTTTAAAAAGCGGACAGGTAGACTGTGTATTTCCAGCTAATTTCAGCGATTATGATGGGGAAAATATGAGTATCATTCTCACACCTGCACTGACAAGAGCGGCACTTTATACGATTGTGAAGTCCTCTGAACAGAAAAATTTTGCAAATAAAGAACAAATTACAGTCGCTATTGTTTCAGAAGATAAAAATTATGAGTTGATACTAAAAGATTTATATCCTGATTGGCAGATCATTTCTTACAATGATGTTGAAGGTTGTCTCAAAGCTGTATCAAATAGTGAAGCGGATTGTTTTCTGATAAGCAGTTATCGCTATAATAGTATTATTAGACTGTGTGAGAGGTATAAACTCACCTCGCTTGATACAGGAAAAGAAATTCCGTTCTGTATTGCCGTGAATGAAGGAGATACAGAACTGTATTCTATTCTTGCAAGAACTACAAGTATCATTCCGGATTCCTATGTCAATAATACGCTGACTCGTTATTTTTCAGAGGAAGGCAAACCCACGCTGCTTGATGTTATTAAAGATAATATTATCATTGTAATAGCCGTGATTGTTGTGATGATTGCGATGCTGATGCTGATCATCATACAAAGAAGGCTTATCAATGCCGAGAAGAAAGCAAAGGAACACAGACGCATTGCAGATGATTTAAGCCGTCGGGTTTATGTGGATGCTTTGACTTCTGTAAGAAATAAGGGCGGTTATACCGACTATATCCAAACGCTTCAGAAATGTCTGGAGCATGGTGAGGTCACAGAATTTGCAATATGTATGTTTGACTGTGATGATCTTAAATATATCAATGATAAATTTGGTCATGAAAAGGGAGATGAATATCTGAAAACAGCAACTCGTTTGATATGTCGGATATTCCAGCATAGTCCTGTATTTAGAGTGGGCGGTGATGAGTTCATCTCTATCCTGCAAAATGATGATTACCAAAACCGTGCAGAACTACTTGAACAGTTTGAAATGGAAAGTAAGTTCATTAATGAAACAGCTGAAAATGATTGGCAGCATGTCAATGTTTCTTTCGGTATGGCGGAATATGATTCACAGAATGACCGCATTATTGAGGATACAGCGAAACGTGCTGATCAGGTAATGTATGAAAATAAGCGCAGAAGAAAAGCAGGGCGGGCTGTGCGATAGTAAAGAAAATATAAAAATCTGGGAATCAGATGAAAAGGGGCTGTTGCACTGGTGTGTGCATAGCCCCGTTCTTATTATTCTGATTCTATGATATTTTTCGTATCACTGACGATTTCAGCAAGCGTTGTTTTTTTCAATTCGTTTTCGAGTGCTGTCTGTACCGCTGAAAGTCTATTGTCCATGACTTTATGAATATTTCTGCCGACTGGACATTCTGCATTCGGATTTTCATGGAAATGAAATAAACCATCATCATCTACACAATCAACTGCTTGATAAATATCATACAGTGTGATTGCATTCAGAGGTCTGGCAAGATGTGCGCCGCCGCTTCCCTGACGGGTGCTGACAATACCAGCAGCTTTGAGCTGAGCAAGCACATTCCTGATAATGACAGCATTCACGCCTGTACTGCCTGATAAGAATTCACTGGTAACACGCATCTGACTGCTGAACACATCAATGCAAGTCAGAATATGCACTGCTGTGGTGAATTTACTGGTGATCTGCATTATTCTCTTACTACGCTGATTCTCTGCTGAATGTGAGTTCCGTTGACTGCTTCATCTACCATTGCAATTGCATAATCTGCATAGCTGATGATGCTTTCCCCTTTGCTATTGAGTGTCAGTTCTTCGCCAGCGAGAATATATTTTCCTGTGCGTTCGCCATCGGCCTGAAAATCTCCTGCGGGGCTGATGAATGTCCATTTCACATCATTTCTTTGACGGAGTTCATCCAGTGCCTTGCCCTGTGCGGATGCCAAAGGCTTGAATACATCAGGAAAATCAGCACCATCCATGACCTGAATTGTATGTTCGGCATTGACGTAAAGACTGCCTGCACCGCCGACAATCAGAAGTCTGATATCCGTACCTGACAGAACATCACACAGATGTTTCAGGGAAGTGGAGTGCTGAGGAAGCATTTCGGGAGTCCATGCGCCGAAGGCATCAATCACAACGTCAAAATCTTTGAGATCATCTGCGGTCAGGTCGAATAAATCCTTGATAACTGCCTTTTCAGCAACAGACTTGTTTTCACCTTTTACGAATGCGGTCACGTCAAGATCTCTGTTTACGGCTTCCTTGGTGATGAGCTGTCCTGCTTTGCCGTTTGCGCAAACTACTGCAATTTTCATAATAAAATTCCTCCTGATAATAAATTTTAAAGCTGTAATATTATTCGTTTCAACTTTCTGAATTTATTATAACACAGTTCTCCTGACTTGTCAATATTTTTATGACAAGTTTAGAGAACTGCACAAATTAAATCATCTATTTTTGTATAATATCACAAATCAGTATTATCTATTATCCGCATAAAACAGGCATGAGAGGCTTTTTAAGTTTTGGAGTAAAGAATTTTACAGTCAAACCTGTGAGCAGTGCGGAAATAATCGTTCCTTCTCTTGTGCCTATGATAGTAAAATCAAAAAACACCAAAGAAAGCACTAATGCCAGAATCACACACAGGATGTCAAATGCAATCTTTACATTGCCGAAATCTTTATGAATCGTATCAGAAACGGCTTTTACAAAGGCTTCTCCAGAATTCATGATGACATTGGCAGTCACAGCAAGAGAAATTCCGAATCCAAGAATCACAATGCCAATAAGCACCATCATCAAACGGGCAGGATAAAAATTAACAGGAATAAAGGAAACTATCCACATGCCCAAATCCGTAAACCATCCGAACAGAAATGACAAAGGAATCTGCAAAAGCTGTATCAGCTGAAAATTTTTTCTTAGTATGAGAATCTGACCGACAATCAGAACACAATTCCAGATAATCAGCCATGTGCCAAGCGATAGAGTACTGAACTGATAGCTCATCACATTCGCAACGGAGGAAATCGGCGATACGCCTAATTCTCCATGTTTTGTGAATGCAACACCCAAGGCAGAGAAAAACAGACTGATGATAAATAATATATAACGCTTTGCTGTTTCAGCTTTACTCATCGGAATCAGCTCCCTTTTGATGAAGATTTTCATGGATTCTGATCAGAAACAAATTCAGCATTTCTTTTTCCTCAGCGTTGAAACCTATCAAAGCGTTTTCTTCAATGATGTCAAATTCTGCATTGATACGTTGCGCCAGTTCTCTACCCTTATCGGTCAGATAAACATACAGGTTTCGGCGGTTGCCATTGAGATTTTTTCTAATAATCAAGCCTTTGTTTTCCATTCCCAGCAGAACGGATGTAATCGTTGCAGGCTCGATATGACAGGCAGCGGCGATATCTTTCTGGACAGCTCCGTCATGATATTTGAGATAATCCAAAACTTTCGGCTGTCCAGAGGTCAGATCTGTATCTTTGATGACTGCCATCAGGGATTTCTGGAATGTCAGATGATTTGTCATTAGCAGATAATGCAATGATTCTTTCATAAGTACCTCCTTAAAATTAGAATACTAACTATTATATTTCTAATATATTATAGCACAGAAAAAAGTTCCTGTCAAGAGCTGACAGGAATTTTTCCAGGAAAAATTTTCAAAAATAATATATTAATTCAGATATTCACGGAAGAAACTTTCAATTTTATCAAACGGAATTACTTTATCCTTACCGCCATCATATAAATCAGTATGAGAAGCATTCGGAACAATCAGCAGTTCCTTATTATCTCCTGTCAGTATCTTGAATGTATCCTCACCCATATAACGAGAATGTGCCTTTTCACCATGAATGATAAGCACGGCGGAGCGTATCTCATGAGCATATGCAAGTATCGGCATATTGATGAATGACAGAGAAGATGTCTTATTCCAGCCGCCATTTGAATTGAGGGAGCGGGGATGATAACCTCTTTCTGTCTTATAATAGTCATAGTAATCTTTGACAAAATAAGGTGCATCATCAGGCAGAGGATCAATCACACCGCCAGCAAGTTCATATTCGCCTGATTGATAATCTTTGGTACGCTGGGCGTTCAGAGCCTGTTTCATGATAAAGCGAGCATCTGCATTATCAGCCTCATCAAAATAACCTTTTGCATTGACTCTTGTCATATTGTACATAGTTGCGGCAACTGTTGCCTTGATTCTGGTATCCATGGCCGCCGCATTGACTGCAAGACCGCCCCAGCCGCAAATGCCTAAAATCCCGATTTTTTCAGGGTCAGCATTTTCCTGAACGCTCAAGAAATCTACAGCAGCAGAAAAATCTTCTGTATTGATGTCAGGAGATGCCACATATCTAGGCTGACCGCTGCTTTCTCCAGTGAAAGACGGATCAAAGGCGATTGTCAGAAATCCCCGTTCAGCAAGCGTCTGGGCATATAATCCGCTGCACTGCTCCTTGACAGCTCCGAAAGGTCCGCAAACTGCGATTGCAGGAAGTCTGCCGTCTGCATTTTTCGGAATATACATATCTGCGGCAAGTGTGATGCCATAGCGATTATGGAATGATACCTTTTTGTGATCAACTTTGTCAGATTTGGGGAATGTCTTGTCCCATTCCTGTGTGAATGTCAGTTTTTCGTCTTTCATTTCAGATTACCTCCAGTTTCAAAAATACTTCGTATGACTTTGGCAGGACTTCCCACAGCAACCATATTTTCGGGAATGTCCTTTGTTACGAGCGAACCAGCACCAATGATGGCATTATCGCCGATTGTCACACCTGACAGAATTATCGCTCCTGAACCTATCCATACATTTTTCCCGATGTGTATCGCCTTCGGGAGCAAATCGGCTCTTTCATCTGGTAACATACCATGATTGAGTGTTGCAAGCACGACATTATGACCTATCAGGCAGTTATCATCTATATAGATTCCGCCCTGGTCTTGAAATTTGCATCCTGCATTGATAAATACATTCTTTCCGATATGAATATTTTTTCCGCAGTCGGTATAGAACGGCGGGAAAAGTCCGAAAGTTTCATCAATTTTCTGTCCTGTGAGCTGCTCCATCAGTGAACGCAGTTCATCAGGCGTGTGATAAGCGGAATTTATCTCTGCTGTGATACGCAAAGCCTCCTGACTCAATTCGTGCATTTTCAGATGTATGGGTGAACCTGCCTTGATACGTTCACTGTTGTTGAGTATATTGAGAAATTCTTCTGTATCCATTACGCTCATCTCCTTGATAACAGTATATCATAAAATTACTGAAATTACAAATGCTTATTTCAAATAAATATTGATGCTTGACAGGCATAAATAAAAATGCTATACTATATAAAAACGGAGGTCAGTATGGAAATTCGTGTTCTGAAATATTTTCTTGCAGTCGCAAGAGAACAAAGCTTTTCAAAGGCGGCGGAATCATTATACCTGTCACAGCCTACGCTTTCAAGGCAGCTGAAGGATTTAGAGGAAGAATTGGGAAAACAGCTTTTTATCCGCAATACCCGAAATGTCACGCTCACAGAGGAAGGAATGCTCCTGCGGAAACGTGCGGAGGAAATCATCGAACTGACAGAAATGGCGGAGCGTGAAATACGACAATCAGATGAAAATATCAGCGGAGATATTTACATTGGAATGGGTGAAACCGACAAAGTGCGTTTTATCGCTCAGACAGCTAGGAAATTACAGCAGACTTATTCCAATATCCGCTATCATATTTTCAGTGGTGACGGCGAGGATGTTGCGGAACGTCTTGATAGAGGACTGATAGATTTCGGGATTCTGTTTGAGCCTGCTGATATATCAAAATATGAAAGCATTGCAATTCCGACAGGTGACAGATGGGGTGTTCTCATGCGGAAAGATTCATCGCTTGCCAATAAAGAAAGCATTTCTGCAAAAGATTTGAAAGATAAACCGCTGATAATGTCCCGTCAGCAGAATAAAAACAGTGTGCTGTTAAAATGGTTCGGTGACGAAACGTTGAATATTGTCGCTGAATATAATCTTGTGTATAATGCATCTATTCTGGTGGATGAGGGCATCGGCTATGCCCTTTCTTTGGATAAACTGATAAATGTCAGTGGTGAAAGCAGTCTTTGTTTTCGTCCTCTTTCTCCGCCACTGGAGGCAAAAATGCACTTCGTATGGAAGAAATATCCTGTATTTACCAAAGCCGCAGAGAAATTTTTAGAACAGTTCAGAACAGAATTATCATCAAATTTTGACACACATCAATAATTAAGATTTGCTTAATATAGATTAATTTCTGATAAATGCTGTTGCAAACTTGCTTTTTTTGTGCTATACTATCATATAAGAGGAGTGATAAAATTGGATATTTTACTTTTTTATGGATATGAATTTTTATCGGCATTTCTTCCGTTCATGATAGTGCTTTTCATACTGGATAGAAAAAGAAATGTTAGTATTTCCAAAACGTCTTACATGATACTACTGATTTTCTCAGTTTATATTATTGCGGTCTATCATTTTACTGGTGCTGGAACATTACAAGAACTGCATACATTTCAATTGAAAATAAACAGATTTGAATTGAATCTTATTCCATTTTCCAATGAGATTGATATTATTGGCTATTTGCTGAATATTTTACTGCTGATTCCTTTCGGAATATTAGTGCCGTTCTTATGGGGAAAAATGAACAATTTTTGCTATATTGCTGAAACAGGCTTACTGTTTTCATTTTTTATTGAATGCAGTCAGCTTTTGAACAATCGAAGCACTGATATTGATGATTTAATTATGAATACGATTGGAGCAGTGATTGGTCTAATGTTTTATAGAATATTCGATAAGCTGACAAAATCAAACTATCAGCGGAAAGATATTCCAGCTTTTTTGCTGGCAGTTAGTATTTTGATACCACTTCTGGGACGTTTTTTGTTTTTTAATGAAATGGGACTTGCACATTCGCTGTATGGCTTTTAAAATAAAATACCGACTTGTACATAACACCTAAAATTTGTCAAAGCCGCAGAGAAATTTTTAACACATCAATATAGATAAATAGAGAGCTGTCGAAGTGATTGAATGAAAAATAAATATTTTTTGTTTCCCTGTGCAACATCTTGATTCTGGAAAGTTCTGATGTCACTCGCTAAAAGACATTGAAAGGCAGCATTTGGGGAATAAATAAAAAGAACCCCGGAATCAAATGATTCCGGGATTCTTAATAAGCAGGGGCAGAAGGACTTGAACCCTCGGCACGCGGTTTTGGAGACCGCTGCTCTACCAACTGAGCTATACCCCTATCTGAACGGGAAATTTTATATTTCCTGTCAACTATTATAGTATAGCATAATTTTTAGAATTTGTCAAGTAGTTTTTTCAAAAAAAAATAAAATTTTTCATAAAAAATCTGCCCGGTCAGCTTCACCGGGCAGATCTTTGATTTTTCCTGTTTTCTATTTTTACAGATCCGTTCTTTGGAAATTATTTGCTTTTTGTATGTTATAGATTCTTTTTTACGGCTTGCGTATGCCGAATAAAGACACCTATTTGAATAACATCCTTCTTTTCATTTTTTAGAAATCAATTGTTTTTGTCAGCGATAGATTTTTTTAACGACTTATATGTCAGATCAAGACAGTTATTTGAATAAGATCCTTTTGATTTTTTGGAAATTATTTGCTTTTTGTTTGTTATAGATTTTTTTAACGGCTTATATGTCAGATCAAGACAGTTAATTGAATAAGATCCTTTTAATTTTTTGGAAATCATTTGCTTTTTGTTTGTTATAGATTCTTTTTTACGACTTGTATGTTAGATCAAGACAGTTAATTGAATAAGATCCTTTTAATTTTTTGGAAATCATTTGCTTTTTGTTTGTTATAGATTCTTTTTTACGACTTGTATGTTAGATCAAGACAGTTATTTGAATAACATCCTTTTGGATTTTTGGAAATCATTTGCTTTTTGTTTGTTATAGATTCTTTTTTACGACTTGTATGTTAGATCAAGACAGTTAATTATAACATCCTTTTGAATTTTTGGAAATCATTTGCTTTTTGTTTTTTATAGATTCTTTTTTACGGCTTGTATGTTGGATCAAGACAGTTATCTGAATAACATCCTTTTGATTTTTTGGAAATCAATTGCTTTTTATTCTGTTATAGAGTCTTTTTTTGCGGCTTGCGTATGCCGAATCAAGACAGCTATTTGAATAACATCCTTTTGATTTTTTGGAAATCCATTGCTTTTTGTTTGTTATAGATTCTTTTTTACGACTTGTATGTTAGATCAAGACAGTTAATTATAACATCCTTTTGATTTTTTGGAAATCATTTGCTTTTTGTTTGTTATAGATTCTTTTTTTACGGCTTGTATGTTGGATCAAGACAGTTAATTGAATAAGATCGTTTTGATTTTTGGGAAATCATTTGCTTTTTATTCTGTTATAGAGTCTTTTTTGCGGCTTGCGTATGCCGAATCAAGACAGCTATTTGAATAAGATCCTTTTAATTTTTTGGAAATCATTTGCTTTTTGTCAGCTATAGATTTTTTAACGACTTATATGTCAGATCAAGACAGTGATTTGAATAACATCCTTTTCATTTTTTAGAAATCATTTGTTTTTGCCAGTTACAGATTTTTTTACAGTATGTGTGTGCGAAAAAATCATAAAAATGCTTGCAATTATGAAAAAAATATGGTATAATAATACAAATGTAAAACATAGAAGGGAGCTTTATTTATGTTTGATGTAACTGTGAAAGGCGGCACTCTGCCGCAGGAAGAAATTGATGCTTATATTTTCTATACTAAGAAAAAATACGGAGCAATACTGCCGGAGCATCTTGAAATTATTCTCGAAGTGGATGGAGATTATGTAAATATAAGCTATAATCCTCCGTTTGTGTTCCGGGCTTATCGAAGTGCAGATTATCTTGTGAATGATGTTAGTAAAATGAACGCTTCCAAATATCAGGAATTTCAGGATACGACAGTTAATCCATTGTAATTTACAGGATCACTTTACGCTTTTCCAGATTTGAGAACTGCATGTTTTTCTGCTGTAAGCGCAGCTTGTCCGTGATCAGAGCGATAAATTCAGAATTTGTGGGTTTGCCTTTGCAGGTATTCACGGTATAGCCGAAGAAAGAATTGAGAGTATCCAGATCTCCTCTGTCCCAAGCGATTTCGATCGCATGACGGATAGCACGTTCTACACGGGAAGAAGTTGTATCAAATTTCTGTGCAACAGTGGGATATAACAATTTTGTAACGCTTTCCAGGAGCGTAGGAGTTTCAATAGAAGCCAGAATTGCTGCACGGAGATAATGATAGCCTTTAATATGAGCAGGAACGCCCAGCTGATGAATAATATCTGTGACGATGATTTCCAGATCTTTCTGCTGTTCTGTTTGTGTGTGGCGGGGCCCTGTCAGCGCAATGATGCGCTCAGCCAATACTGCGGGTTCGATGGGTTTCAGCATGAAATAAGATGCGCCCAGTTCCATGATCTGACGCTCTACAAAAGGATTGTCATAAACAGAAGTGACAATAAAAGCAGGACTATAATCTGTATTAGCCTTAACACGCTTCATCAGTTCAATTGCGTCCATGTGCGGCATTACGCTGTCAATTACAACCACATCGGGCTTTTCATCTGTAATCGTATTTAATAACACCGCTCCGTCTTTGCGGCGAGTAATTGCATAAAGCCCATGATTCCGAAGGGTGCTGGCTGTGGTAATTCCATAATCAACAGTGTCATCACCGATTAAAACCTTGATTTTGTCGTTCATATCAAGATTTCCTCCTTACAATAATATAAATATCTGTAGATAGCGAATGATGATTTGAAAGAATAAAAACGCTCTACAATATAATATTATCATGTAATTTTAATAAATGCAAGCAGGATTTTTTGACGTAACAAGGAAAATTTTCGAATTATTTGGAGAATCTTGACGATCATTGTCGAAATTTGCCTGAATCAAATGGAAAATATATTTACAAAAAATCAAAATTTTTTGTGTATTGTTTTTAAAAATCTGTTTTTGAGCAAAAAGAAAGCGGAAACGGAAAAACAAAAAATATCTGCATAATTATGCAAAAGGCCTTGACATTCCGGAAAATATGATGTATAATAAAAATGATTTCAGCAAAGAAAACATGAAATCAATTCCAAACGCTGATTTTTATCAGACGGCTGAAACAGGAGGATTTTTTGTATCATGGCAAAAGAAATTAAAAAAGTAGTTCTGGCATATTCTGGCGGACTGGATACTTCTATTATTATTCCGTGGCTGAAAGAAAATTATAATAATTGTGAAGTCATTGCTGTATCCGGCAATGTTGGCCAGGGAACAGAACTCGACGGCTTGGAAGAAAAGGCAAAAGCAACCGGCGCATCTAAACTTTATATTGAAGATCTGACAGAAGAATTTATTACAGATTATGTATTCCCGACTGTACAAGCTGGCGCAGTTTATGAAAACAGATACTTGCTCGGCACATCTTTCGCACGGCCGATTATTGCAAAAAGAATTGCAGAAATTGCACTTGCAGAGGGTGCAGATGCAATCTGTCACGGCTGCACAGGCAAGGGAAATGATCAGGTTCGTTTTGAATTAGCAATCAAGGCTTTTGCTCCAGATATGCAGATTATTGCACCTTGGAGAATCTGGGATCTGAAATCCCGTGATCAGGAAATTGACTATGCAGAAGCGCATCATATTCCGCTGAAAATTAATCGTGAAACTAATTATTCCAAAGATAAAAATCTGTGGCATCTGTCTCATGAAGGTCTTGACCTGGAAGATCCGGCCAATGAACCGCAGTATGAAAAGCCGGGATTTTTGGAAATGGGTGTTTCCCCGATTCAAGCACCAGATCAGCCTACTTATGTGACAATTCATTTTGAGAAAGGCGTTCCCACAGCGATTGATGGCAAGCCGATGAATGGAACAGAAATTGTCACCACGCTGAATAAGCTGGGCGGAGAAAATGGCATTGGTTTGGCAGATCTTGTAGAAAACAGACTTGTCGGCATGAAGTCCAGAGGTGTATATGAAACACCTGGCGGCACAATTCTGTATCATGCACATGAAGTGCTGGAAACTATTACGATTGATAAAGAAACCGCAAGAATCAAACAGTATCTTGGCATCAAGTTTGCTGATATTGTGTATAATGGCCAGTGGTTCACGCCTTTGAGAGAAGCACTCAGTGCATTTGTAACAGAAACACAGAAAACTGTGACAGGTGATGTCAGACTGAAGCTGTATAAAGGTAATATTATTAATGCTGGTGTGACTTCTCCGTATACACTCTATGATGAAGAAGTAGCTACTTTTGATGCAGATGAAGTATATGATCAGAAAGACAGCGCAGGCTTTATCAATCTGTTCGGTCTGCCGATCAAAGTCAGAGCAAAACTGGAGCAGAAGCGCACAGAAAATCAATAATCCATCCAGCATGGAACTGTATTATTAATCTTGAAATTTCGCATAGCACGGGGATTTTTTTGGAAATCTCCTGTGCTTTGCCTTTTACAGCGGAGGGAAAAATATGGCACTTTGGGCAGGAAGATTTTCCAAAGAAGTAGATGAAACCGTCAATGCATTTAATTCTTCTATTGCATTTGATGCCAGAATGTATGCGCAGGATATTCGTGGCAGTATCGCACATGCGGCAATGCTTGGAAAATGCGGCATTATTGAAGCATCTGAAAGCGAAGCCATTCAGGAAGGACTGAAAAGCATTCTTGCGGATATTGAACAGGGAACACTTGTCTTTGATCCCAATGCAGAAGATATTCACATGTTTGTAGAGGCAGAACTGACAAAAAGATTAGGCAGTACCGGAAAGCGGCTTCATACAGCCCGTTCCCGGAATGATCAAGTTGCACTGGATATTAGATTATATCTGCGAGATGCCATGCAGAAAATACAGAATCTGATTACAGAGCTGGGGAATGTGATCTGTGACACAGCGGAACAGCATCTTGAAACGATCATGCCGGGATATACGCATTTACAGAGGGCGCAGCCTATTACATTTGCACATCATTTGCTTGCTTATGGGCAAATGCTTCGCCGGGATCGGGAGCGCATTGCTGATGCCGTTGCCAGAATGAATGAGTGTCCACTTGGAAGTTGTGCGCTTGCCGGAACAACTTATCCGATTGACCGCCATATGACAGCGGAATTACTAGGCTTCCGTCAGCCGATGGCCAATAGCTTGGATGGCGTTTCAGACCGTGATTTCTGTATTGAACTTTGCTGTGCGCTTTCTATCTTGATGACGCATTTATCAAGATTTTCAGAGGAAATCATTCTTTGGTGTTCCTGGGAATTTAAATTTATTGAATTAGATGATGCATATGCAACAGGCTCTTCTATTATGCCGCAGAAAAAAAATCCGGATGTGACAGAATTGATCCGTGGAAAAACAGGCCGGATCAATGGCGATCTGATCACGCTTTTATCTATGATGAAAGGCCTGCCGCTTGCCTATAATAAAGACATGCAGGAAGATAAAGAAGCTATTTTTGATGCGATTGATCATACAGAATTATGCCTGAAAACATTTATTCCCATGCTCAAAACAATGAGAGTATTGAAAGAAAATATGAGAAATGCCGCCGCAAAAGGCTTTATCAATGCGACTGACTGCGCAGATTATCTTGTCCGGAAAGGAATGCCCTTCCGGGATGCCTATAAAATCACTGGTACACTTGTGGCATTCTGCATTCAGAAAGATCTCACACTGGAAACACTTCCATTAGAAGAATATCAGGCAATGTCAGAATTATTTGCAGAAGATATTTATCAGGCAATTAATCTGGAGACTTGTGTCAAAGAACGGCGTTCTTATGGCGCACCTGCTCCCGATGCCGTGAAACAACAGCTTGCTGATCTTCGTGTGTTATTTAATCAGTCATGAAAAAAAGACAGATCCGGTTTATTCTGGCATTGACATTTCTGAGTTTTTTAATCTGGATTGCAGGAGAATTCCTGATTGGAGAGATTTTTAATAATTATGCATTTTCTGTGATATGGGCGGTTTTGTGTCTTGTGGGATGCTGCGCCTATAGCCTTTGGAAATGTCCCAGAGAACCGGAACAGGATGAGGATGAAATCAATCAGAAAGGGGATCAATAAATGTCCATAAAAGTATATGTTGATGGTCAGGCAGGGACAACAGGCCTGAAAATTGTCAACCGTCTTGAAATGCGTGAAGATATTACACTTCTGAAAATTGCTGACGAAGACAGGCATAATGATCAAAAACGTGCTGAAATCATGTCAGAAGCAGATTTCACTTTCCTCTGTCTTCCGGATGATGCTGCCCGTGAAGCGGTTACACTTGGAGAACATAAAACAAGATTTATTGATGCATCTACAGCACATAGAACAAATCCGGCATGGGCTTACGGATTTCCGGAATTAGCACCGGAATTCAGGGAAAAAATAATGCATTCTGATCAAACAGCTGTTCCAGGATGCTATGCAAGCGGATTTATTTCTGTGCTATATCCGCTTGTCAAACATAAACTGATTCCGGCTGATTTTCCTGTTTTTGCCTATGCAACATCCGGATACAGCGGTGCAGGCAAAAAAGCAATTGCACAGTATGAAGGCGATGAAAAGCCGGAAGAATTTAATTCTCCCCGGCAGTATGCGCTTTCACAGCAACATAAGCATCTGCCGGAAATGCAGTTATTTTCCGGATTGACATATCAGCCCATGTTTAACCCGATTATTTGCGATTATTATAGCGGTATGGTGGTATCTGTGCCGATTCAAACAAGAATGCTTGACAGGAAAATCAGCATTCAGCAGGTCAATGACATGTTTCAGGAGCATTATGAAAATGCGAAATTAGTGCGTGTCAATGCTTTGATGCCTCCAGAAGAACAGAAAGCATTTTTCCTTGCATCGAATACATTAAGCGGACAGAATAAGCTTGAAATTTTCACATTTGGGAATGATGATCAAATGCTGTTGTGTGCCCGTCTGGATAATCTGGGAAAAGGGGCATCCGGTGCGGCTGTGCAGTGCCTGAATATCATGATTGGCATTGATGAAACAACAGGATTATTATAAAAAGTGAGGGATCTGTTTTGAAGAAAAAAGAATTCAAAGGCTTTGCCTTTGTAGAGGGCGGTGTGTGTGCGGCTCAGGGATTTCAAGCAAATGGGATTCATTGCGGACTCAAGCCCGGCAGTGATCCGGCTAAAAATGATCTGGCTGTGATCTTTGCCGAAAAACCATGCTCTGCTGCCGCCATGTATACAACCAATAAAGTACAGGGTGCGCCCATCACTGTGACGAGAAAACATCTTGAAGATGGTACAGCCCAAGCCGTGATTGTGAATTCTGTCAATGCAAATACCTGCAATGCGGATGGAATTGAAAAAGCAGAAAAAATGTGTCAGCTAACTGCGGATGCATTGCATTTGCGTCCGGAAGATGTGATTGTTGCCTCCACCGGAGTGATCGGCCAGCCCTTGCCTATTGAGCCGATGATAAATAGCATTCCAGAACTTGTAAAAGGACTGAATCCGGAAGGGAATGCTGCCGCTGTCAATGCGATCATGACAACGGACACCCAGCCGAAAGAAATTGCTGTGAAATTTGAAATCAATGGGAAATTATGCACACTTGGTGGCATGCTCAAAGGAAGCGGAATGATTCATCCGAATATGGCCACAACACTGACATTTTTGACAACTGACTGCAATATCAGTGCGGCTATGCTGAAACAAGCTCTGCATGAGGTGGTTGCTGTGACATTGAATCGTGTCAGTGTGGATGGAGATACTTCAACAAATGATATGATCTGCATTCTTGCAAATGGAAATTCTGGAAATGCAGAAATCAAGGCATTTGGCACAGAATTTGAAATTTTTAAAGATGCGCTCTATGCTGTTCTGATGAATCTTTCCAGAATGATGGCACGTGATGGCGAAGGGGCAACGAAATTGATCGAATGTGTATGCACCGGTGCGGAAGATGATAAAACGGCTGAAATCGTGGCAAAATCTGTAATCACATCCAGCCTGTTCAAAGCTGCCATATTCGGCGAGGATGCTAACTGGGGACGCATTCTTTGTGCGGTAGGTTATGCCCCGGTTGATTTTGATATTCATCAGGTAAATGTTGCTATTACATCTGAAAAAGGGAGCATTGATGTTTGTCAAAATGGCGCAGGTGTGGAATTTTCTGAAGAAAAAGCAAAAGAAATTCTTTCAGAAGAGGAAATTTTAATTTCTGTCAGCATCGGAACAGGTGCAGGATCAGCCATTGCATGGGGCTGTGATCTAACTTATGATTATGTCAGAATTAATGGCGATTACAGAAGCTAATCAGAGGTGAAAAAAATGGAGAAAGAAATCATTTCTAATGCGGTCAGAGCCAGAATCCTGAATGATGCTTTGCCCTATATCCAGAAATATCATGATAAAGTGATTGTGATTAAATACGGCGGCAATGCCATGACAGATGAAAATCTGAAACAGGCTGTTATGAGTGATATCGTTTTGTTGACGCTTGTCGGTGTCAAATTAGTGCTTGTCCATGGCGGAGGGCCTGAAATCAGTGATATGCTGAAAAAATTGGGCATTGAAAGCCATTTTGTGAACGGCTATCGTTATACAGATGAAAATATTATTGATGTTGTCAAGATGGTATTGGCCGGGAAGGTTAATAAAGAATTAGTGACATTGCTGGGACAAACTGGCGGTCAGGCTGTTGGCCTTTGCGGATTGGATGAAAAAATGCTGATCGCTGAAAGAATGTATGGTGAGCATGATGAAGATCTTGGCTATGTTGGCAGTATTACGAAAGTAAATACAAAGCCGATCACGGACGCATTGAAAAACGGCGTTGTGCCTGTGATCGCAACAGTGGCCTGTGATGAAGAAGGACAGACTTATAATGTCAATGCGGATACTGCCGCCGCACGGATTGCCGCTGAACTCAAAGCGGAAAATCTGATTCTGTTAACAGATATTGCCGGACTGCTCCGGGATAAGAATGATCCGAATACTTTGATTTCTTCTGTGAATGTCAGTGAAGTGCCATTTATGAAGAAAAGAGGAATCATTTCAGGTGGCATGATCCCAAAAATTGATTGCTGTGTGGAAGCTGTCAGACGTGGTGTCAAAAAGACAGCCATTATAGATGGCAGAGTACCGCATTCTATTTTGATCGAACTTCTGTCAAATGAGGGGATTGGGACACAGTTCCGATGATCTTATTGATCAAATTAATCCCGGTGCTGATCGGTCTGCTGTGTATTCTTCTGGCACTGCTCCCCCGGCAGCAGAAAGAAATTATGCATCCGGTGATCACAGAGGGGGAAATTGTTTCAGCTGTGATCCAGCATGTACAGCAGTATGGAAATGAAACAGAACTGTTTGCACCGGTTGTAAAATATCAGACAGAATCCGGCGTTATGACAGGAACGGCAAAACAATTTATTCCAGAATGGCAGTATCAGTATCATACAGGCAATAAAATTCAGATCTGCTATGATCAGATGCAGCCGGAAAAATTTATCATCTGTCATGATGAAAAAGCACAGTTCCGGAAAATCATCCTGCTGACCGTAGGCATTGGGATTCTGACAGCATACGCTGTATTAAATTTATTATAAAGGAGCGGGATTTTTTGAGTATTATCGAACAAACCAATTTGCATATTATGCCGACTTATGGCCGCAATGATGTTGTTATTGTAGATGGCCACGGCGCAACCTGCCACAGCGCAGACGGAAAAACATATATTGACTTCGGGAGCGGTATTGGTACAACCTCACTAGGATACTGCAATGATGCGTGGGCGGATGCTGTCTGCGCACAGGTCAGAAAAGTACAGCATACTTCTAATTTATTTTATCATCAGCCGCAGGCAGAATTAGCAGAAAAACTTTGCAATATGTCAGGCTATGCAAAATTATTCTTCGGCAACAGCGGCGCAGAAGCAAATGAATGTGCGATCAAAGTCGCAAGAAAATATAGCTTTGATAAGTACGGCAAGGGTAGATATAATATTATTACGCTGGTCAATTCTTTCCATGGCAGAACGATTACTACACTATCTGCTACCGGGCAGGATGTATTTCATAATTATTTCTTCCCGTTCACAGAAGGATTTAGATATGTAAAAGCAAATGATATTGCAGATTTGCATGATAAGCTGGATGATACTGTATGCGCTATCATGATTGAATATGTACAGGGTGAGGGCGGTGTTATGGCTCTGGATCAAGCATTTGTGAATGAGATCCGCAAACTGTGCAATGAAAAAGATATTCTCATGATTGCTGATGAAGTGCAGACCGGTGTCGGCAGAACAGGAAAATTATTTGCCGGAGAACATTATGGATGTAAAGCCGATATTGTTACATTGGCCAAAGGATTGGCCGGAGGGCTTCCGATTGGCGTATGTCTTGCAAATGAAGCATGTGCTGATGTTCTCGGAAAAGGTGCGCATGGCTCTACATTCGGCGGAAATCCTGTTGTATGTGCCGGAGCTGTCAAAGTGTTGGAAACGCTGGAAACTCCCGGAATGCTGGAAAATATTCAGAGAAAAAGTCAATATCTGCGTGAAAAAATTTCTGCTCTGGATACTGTACAGGAAGTTTCCGGGCTTGGCTTCATGATCGGCATTCTGCCCAAAGATCAGACAGCTGCCAAAGTGCAGGAAACCTGTTTGCAGAATGGCCTGCTTGTGCTGACTGCAAAAGATAGAGTCAGACTGCTGCCGCCCCTCACGATCACAGAGGAAGAACTCACAAAAGGCGCAGAAATTCTTTGCAATGCATTAAAAAATAACGCATAGGAGGGATATTCATGGAATTGCTGGTAACTTCAAAAGGAGCTGGAAAATTCAGCGTCACGGACAATAAAGATAGAGTGCTTTATACTGTTGTCAAAGCTAGAAAACTGTTCGGAAGCCCTACAACCACACTTTATGATGCAAGCGGCTACACGCTTTATACTATGAAACGTATCTCAGCAGGCTCAAAACCAGAATATGAAGTGCAGCTCAATGACCGCTTTTTCATGAAAGTGCAGTGCAAAACAATGTTTATTGACCCCTGCATTCAGTTTGAAAATGCAGACAGTATTTTTGAATTGAAAGGAAAAAATCATCTGCATTTTGAATTATTCAAAAATGAAAATGTCATAGGGACACTAACTGTAGAAAAACAAGTCAATAATGAATTTGTATATACCCTGAATTTTGAAGATGAATATTTTGATGATTTTTTTCCGCTGTTTGCCATTGCCGTTGATAGGTGTTTTGGCGAAATTAATAAATAAAAGGAGATTTTTGAATGAAGCATTTACTCAAAATGCTGGATTTATCCCAGCAGGAAATTTTTGATATTCTGGATCTGGCCGATAAGCTGAAATATCAGACAAAACATAATATTCCTCATAAAATGCTCGAAGGAAAAACCCTCGGCATGATCTTCCAGAAGGCCTCCACAAGAACCCGTGTTTCTTTTGAAACAGGTATGTATCAGCTGGGAGGCTATCCGCTGTTTCTGTCTGCCAATGATTTGCAGATTGGCAGAGGTGAACCCGTTCAGGATACCGCACGGGTATTATCACGCTATCTTGACTGCATCATGATCCGGACATTTGCACAGAAAGAAGTGGAAGATCTGGCCGCATATGGCAGTATTCCGATTATTAACGGCTTGACAGATTTCTGTCATCCTTGTCAGGTGCTGGCGGATCTGCTGACGATCCGGGAATATAAGGCAAATTTTGACGGCCTGAAAATGTGCTATATCGGCGATGGGAATAATATGGCTAATTCTCTCATTGTCGGTGGTCTGAAAGTCGGCATGAATGTTTCCGTTGCCTGCCCGGATGATTATCATCCTGATCCGGCTGTTATGGATTTTGCCAAGGATTATGAAGGCTTTTCTATCACAAATAGTCCGCTGGAAGCCGCTCAGAATGCAGATGTGCTATTAACAGATGTATGGTCATCTATGGGCATGGAAGCGGAAATTGAAAAGCGTAAGATTGCTTTCCAGGGCTATCAGATCAATGATGAAATTATGTCTGCCGCTCATTCGGATGCGATGGTATTGCATTGCCTGCCTGCACATCGTGAAGAAGAAATTACAGCCAAAGTTTTTGAAGCACATGCCGCTGAAATTTTTGATGAAGCAGAGAATCGTCTTCATGCGCAGAAGGCCGTTATGGTCAAGCTGATGCTTCCAGAAGGAAAATAATGCCTTCTAATTCCAGAAGCTTTGGCTATGACTTGCTGAGAGTCATTGCAATGTATATGGTTTTATCCCTGCATTTCTTCCTGTACAGCGGATTTTATGGAATGCCAATGTCAGAACCCCCTGTGATCATCGGCGCAGCATTTCGAATGCTGTGTTATCAGTGTGTTCCTCTGTTTCTGATGCTCAGCGGCGCATTGAAACGAAATGCTGTTTTCGGCGCAAAGCATTATATCAAGATAATTCCGGTAATTGTGAATAGCTGGGTGATTGGCCTTATTTTCATAGCTTATAAAATAATTGTGTATCATGAAAGCTGGCCGCTGTTCACATGGCTGCAATCGCTGTGGCAATTCCAGCAGCCTGGCTATGGCTGGTATGTGAATTTATATTTATCACTTTATTTGCTAATGCCATTTTTCAACGGTGGCTATCACATGCTGAAAACACGGAATCAAAAACGAGCTGCTGTGCTGGTCATCATGTTTACAACAACGCTTGCGATCTCTATCAATCGCTTTCCAGTGCATCTGGCTACGGGGGATACAAATATTGGCTTTATGCCTAATTATTATGCAGGGCTTTGGTCATTGGCTTATTATGCTGTGGGGATGTATCTGGGCGAATTCCGCCCGAAAATCAACAAGTTTTACTGCTCCATGATTATTATAATCCTGTTGATAGGGGAAGCGGTATTAAACTCTGTGACTACGCCGGATGGGTGGAATAGTGGCATTACATTCAATAATGAAGATATTGTTAATGTAGTGATATCAGGATTTATTTTCCTGCTGATCTATGATATTGATGTAAAAAATCCGGTTATCCGGAAAATATTCTCTATCGTTTCGCCGCTATCTATGACGGTTTATTTGATGTCTGCGTTGGGAGATACGATTTATTCCCGGAAGATTGCCGGGACAATTACCGGAATACAGGATCTTCCGCTGACATATCTGAAAATCATTCCTCTACATTTTGTGGGGTGTGTGCTGATCAGCATTCCTATTCATTGGCTGGTTGGGAAGATCAGCGGCGCACTGATGAAACCATTATTTACACTTGCAAATAAAAATGAAAAACTGCCGGAATGATCTGGCAGTTTTTTCATTAGCGGATCTTATTTGTTAATTTTCCTGAGATCATCAACATTAAAAATATCATCAAAACTAACATTGAGAATTTTTTTAATCAGAATAATTTCATCAGGGTAAAGATGCCGCTGACCAACTTCAATTTTTGCGATGGCACTCCGAGTAATATCACAGCCGTTGAGCTGCATTTTTGTAGCTAGATAATCTTGTGTAAAATAAGGATGCAGAAGAAAAAATAATTAGTGAATCTGACTAAAATCGAAGCTGATTTTATGATATTCTTTTACTTGACAAAATCAAAAAACTGTGATATAATAATAAAGCTGTCGGACGAAAGCCCACAGCCCACAAATCAGAAAAAAGATTTGAAAAAGTTTGAAAAAAGGCTTGACAAATGATCTGAAATGTGATATAATAAATAAATCGCTGTGAGCCGGACGGGAGTCATGAGCCATGGAGATGAGATCACAGATCAGAAAAAAATTTGAAAAAGTTTTGAAAAAAGGCTTGACAAATGATCTGAAATGTGATATAATAAATAAGTCGCTGTGAGCCGGACGGGAGTCATGAGCCATGGAGATGAGATCACAGATCAGAAAAAAATTGAAAAAGTTTTGAAAAAAGACTTGACAAATGATTTGAAATGTGGTATAATAAATAAGTCGTCAGCGAGAGGAAAGCTTCTCAAAGATGACACTGCATC
>DJXD01000017.1 GCA_002449585.1 Ruminococcus sp. UBA7013 | reverse complement strand
TCTTCTGGGTTATCAGAATGATGTTTTCCGCTCTGGAAAATACCGGAGAAGTGCCATTTGATACAGTTCTGATTCATGGGCTTGTTCGTGATGCACAGGGACGCAAAATGTCTAAATCCCTCGGAAATGGCATTGATCCGCTTGAGGTGATTTCTCAATATGGTGCGGATGCACTGCGCTTTATGCTGGCAACTGGCAATGCACCTGGCAATGATATGCGCTATATTGATGATAAAGTCAAAGCTGCCCGTAATTTTGCAAATAAACTTTGGAATGCATCCAGATTTATCATGATGAATCTGCCGGAAGATTTCAATTTTACTGGTCTGCCCGAAAATCTTACCAAAGAAGATAAATGGCTTGTTTCTAAATGCAATCAGCTGGCGAAAGAAGTTAATACCAATCTGGAAGCATTTGAATTAGGTGTTGCCTGCTCAAAATTATATGATTTTATCTGGGATGTATTCTGCGACTGGTATATTGAACTCACAAAGCCCCGCATTCAGGCAGGCGGAGAAGCCAAAGAATCCGCACAGGCTGTGCTTGTTTGGGCGATGCAGAATATTTTGAAATTACTTCATCCGTTTATGCCATTTATCACAGAAGAAATCTGGCAGACGCTTGTTAATGATAACAGCATGATCATGCTCCAGAATTATCCTGTTTATGATGAATCTTTGCATTTCTTGGAAGAAGAAACTGCTTTTGAAAAAATCATTCAGGCAATCAAAGCTGTTAGAAATACCAGAACAGAGCTGAATGTTCCGCCATCTGTAAAAGCAAAGCTTTATATTGAAACGACAGAATCAGATCTGTTTGCTGGTGCAAAATTATTCTTTGAAAAGCTGGCATCTGCATCAGAAATTCAAATTGCAGAGCATTTTGAGATTGCTGACTGTGCCGGAGCGGTTACCGCCGCTGCCAGAATTTTCATTCCTATGGATCAGCTTGTAAATAAAGAAAAAGAACTTGCAAGACTCAACAAAGAAAAAGAAAAAGTGCAGAAAGATATTGATTTCCTGAGCAAAAAGCTTGATAATCCCGGCTTCCTTGCCAAAGCTCCTGAAAAGCTGATTGAAGCTGAAAAAACAAAACTTGCAAAAGCACAGGAAAAAATGAATAAAATTATGCAGTCGATTCAATCCTATAGCTGAGGGTGATTTCTATGACATATCAAGAAGCAATGCAATTTATCAATCATTTCACCAAAAGCGGCGAACCTGTGAAAGATTTAAGTCGAATTGCGGATCTGCTCGAACGAGTAGGCAATCCACAGAAAAAATTAAAATTTATTCATATCGCTGGAACAAATGGGAAAGGATCAGTTGCTGAATATCTCACAAATATTTTAAAACATGCCGGGTATCATACGGGGACATTTACGTCCCCTTATATCCGGCAATATACAGACAGAATCCGGATCAATGGGCAGGAGATTCCAGAATCTAAATTATGCGAATTTTGTGAAAAATTAACAAAGATAATAGATTCTGATGCCTATTCCCAATTTGAATTAACCATGACTATTGCATTTTTATATTTTCTTGATCAGCATGTAGATCTTGTTGTTATGGAAACGGGAATTGGCGGATTGCTTGACTGTACAAATATCATTGAAAAGCCGCTTGTTTCTGTGCTGACATCTGTCTCAAGAGATCATATGCAGATTCTTGGAAACAGTATTGAAGAAATTGCTGTTCACAAAGCAGGAATCATCAAGCCCGGCTGCCCGGTTGTGATTTCTCCTCATAATAAAGCAGAACGGATTTTCCGGGAAACAGCAGAACAAAAACATTGTGAAATTTTTATTCCTGAAGAATCCCAATGTGATAGGAAAGAATGCGGCATGGAAGGCTGTCGTTTCGGCTATCAGTCAGATGAGTATCATACCCAAATGGGCGGAATGCATCAGATTGACAATGCACTGACCGTAATTGAAACAGTAACTGCATTGAAAAAACAGGGATTTATCATTTCTCAGGATGCTGTGAAATCCGGCCTTGCGGAAACTATCGTTCCCGGAAGAATTCAGATATTACAGAAAGATCCGCTTGTCATCCTGGATGGTGGTCATAATGCTGATGGAATTGGCGTTCTGACGGATGTGTTAAGCGAATCGGGAATTGATTCTTGGATTGGTATTTGTGGCATGACAAATTCTAAAGATGCCGATGCTGCTGCATTTCAGCTTGCTTTAGTATTAAGCAAAGTACTCTGCGTGGATGGATTTACAGAAAATGCTTTGCCAAAAGAACAGCTGAAAGATGCTTTTATCCGTCAACATGCTATGGCTTCTGTAACTGATTTGAAAGAAGCTCTGCCTTATGCGCTGAAATGGGCAAAAGGCTCTCATGGTGCAGTTGTGATCTGTGGTTCTTTATATCTGGCAAGCTGGTATTTGAATCAGAGGTGATTCTATGGAGTTTATCATAGGCACAGTTGTTATTATCGTTCTTTTACTGGTGCTGGGGGTACAGCCAATCATGATTATATTTATCATGATTGCCTTGCTGGAATTATTTCTGATTCTGATGACTTTATTTTTTATTGTCAGTCTAATTCTTTTGCTGATGACAAAGCCAACAGAAGCAAAATATCTCCGCATTGATCCAAATGAAGGCGTTGGGACACATGCTGTCTATTGGATGGATAATAGGGAATATGATAATACATTTCCGGCGGAAATCATGTTTATAGATAAAATTTATCATGAAGGCAAAATATGCAAAGTCCGGATCTGGAAAAGTAAAAAAAATCCGGAACGGTATATTCTTCTTGACTGGTATAGTGTTATTGTAATTGCGGCCGGTCTTCCGGCATTTGCCGGACTGACAGCCGGAACAGGATTTCTTCTTATGCTTGTCATGCCCTAACAGCATGATGAAAAATATGCTATTGGAGGATAAAATCATGAATTTAGAAGAACGTGCGGAATATGCCACTCAACTCAAAAAAAGATATAATTGCTGTCAGGCGGTTTTGCTTGCATTGGCAGATCAGACAAATGCTGATCCGGAATTGTTGAGACAATTAGGCTCTGGCTTTGGGGCTGGTATGGGCAGTATGGAAGCCACATGTGGTGCATTAGTAGGAGCTGGCATGATTGCCGGACTGCATGTGAACGGTCAGGGGGCTGTTAGATATACCAAACAGATTTCTGATCTTTTTGAAGAAAAATGCGGTGCAACGCATTGCAAAGATCTCAAAGGCAGAGACACCGGAAAAGTATTGTGCCCCTGTGATGAATGTGTCAGAAATGCTGTTTTGGCTTATGGCGAAATGATGAATTTAAAATAAAAAAGGTTTGGCTATCTTTGTGTCTTTGGAATGATAAAATAAAGAAAGGAGATCAACATGAAAGCAAAACAGCTTATCATGACAATGATTGACGGCTTCTGTATGGCATTGGCGGACAGTGTGCCGGGGGTATCCGGCGGAACAGTGGCGTTTTTGATGGGATTCTATGATAATTTCATTGGTGCGCTGAATGACCTGCTTACAGGCAATATAGAAGCCAAAAAAAAAGCTCTGATTTATCTTGTAAAATTGGGTGCTGGTTGGGTGATCGGATTTCTATCATCTGTGTTGGTACTGACAGCAGTATTTGAATCTCATATCTATGCAATTTCATCATTGTTTATTGGATTCATTATTTTTGCAATTCCGGTAGTCATCTATGAAGAACGGGCATGTCTCAAAGAAAAGCTTTGGACGATATTTATGACATTGCTGGGAGCAGGAGGAGTATTTGCACTGAGTTATTTCGGGACAGCAGGACAGGCTGTCATATTAGAACATGCTGGAATTGGAACATATCTTTATGTATTCATTGCTGGTGCAATTGCGATTTGTGCCATGGTCTTACCGGGAATTTCAGGCTCAACATTGTTATTAATTTTCGGGTTGTATCTGCCAATCATTAGCGCAATTAAAGAAACCTTGCATTTTGATCTGCAATATATTCCGATTCTGTTTACATTTGGGATAGGCATTATTACAGGTATTGTTTCGATTGTACGGTTGATCAGGACAGCTCTTGAAAAATGGAGAGCGGCAACAGTATTTTTCATCATTGGCATGATGATTGGTTCTCTATATTCTGTTGTAATGGGAGCAACGACTTTGACAGATGCGGATAAAAATCCGTTAGGATTAGAGCCTTTGAGTTTTTCGACATTCAACTGGATTGCTTTCATCATTGGTGGGGCGATCATTGGGGGATTACAATTTGCAGGCATGTCTAAAAGCAGTAAAGAGGCTGAAAGCGCATGATGCGCCTAATATTCAGAAACAGCTCCGGGAGTAATCCGGAGCTGTTAATTTATCATTCATTTTCGGGTTTTTTAGGGGATTTGCTTCTTTTTTTTTGATTTTTCCGATGGAACAGCAGACATATTATTGATTAATGAATTGGTAACTAATAACTGCATAGATTCCATAATAATTTCTAAATCTTTTTGAAGCATATCTTGTTTCAGCATCATTCGGGAAATAATATCTTCCTGCACTGTATAGCTATTATCACCAGTAATATAAGAAAGCAATTTCTGGAACGCCATTACATCCACAAAACTACCCTTGATATTGAATTGCTGATATGTCATAAAGAGATACTGTCTTTCTGTGAATAAAAGTTCAATATCATGCTGTGATGCTGTAATACAAACATCATAATCATTATAAGGAAACGGCTCTACAAAGCATCTGTCATTTGACCATAGAATATAAAATGAATCCTGATCTGCAATATTTGTAATCTGAATGGCCAATTTTTCACAATCCAGTATAATTTCTGGATGATCATTGATTTTTCTCTTGATGGTCTTAAATAATTCATTAAAAGTCATAGTTGACCTCCTTTCTAAAGTTTGATGACAATAGCCGGCCTGATGCCACATATTCTGGTTGGCTCTGCGCTTCCAATTGCACCAGTATCCGTGACGATCTTGATATATCGCTGTTCAGAATCGCCCAGCCACCATTCAAATTTTGATGGAGCTTTTCTTGCTTCTACAGATGGGATTAATTGTTCAATGCTTGAACTGGTAAGCAAACCTAAAGAAAGAAATATTCTTCCTTGATTCTGATTAATCAGATTTTGCTTTAATTTTTGCTTGAAACTTGTATGCAACCATGAATAAACCAAGCTTGATGTAAATTTGACAGATCCGTTTGAAAAGGGGGCAGACTTCAAAATATGTTTTGATAGTAAAAGTGCTTCTCCATTTTGATTTTTTTGTAATATATACCATTCATAGCCACCAAAGGTAATCTGCTCAAATTCCTGTGATTCTTTGCTATTCTTTTTTTGCGATTCATAAGCTGAAACATAATTTTCTGGTAAGGAAATCAGAGAGTTTGTAATCAAAAGCTGTAACGACTGCATAATGATCTCCAAATCTCCTCTTACAATTTTTTGTTCTGCTATCAGCTGAGAAAGAGAATTCTGTTTCTTATTGTGTTCATCAGTAATATAAGATAGCAGTTTTTGAAACCGCATGACATCACAAAAACTGCCTTCTATGTTAAGCTGCTGATCCTCCTGAATCAGATATTGAGATTCTGTAAACATCTGTTTCATTTCGGCTAGCGTTCCCATAATGCATATATCATAATTTTGATATGGAAACGGCTCTACAGAACATTTATTATTTTCCCAAAGAATATAAAATGATCCATAATCAGAAATATCAACAATCTGAACAGCAAGCTTTTCGAAATTCAGCATCATTTCTGGATGATCATGGAATTTCTTTTTGACAAATTCATATAATTCATAAAAAGTCATATTTCTGCATCCTTTGTGACGTCCTCCCCCACCTACAGAGGTGTGGGATTTCTTGCTAACTTCTGTTAAAAATCAATGATTTTATTTAGCAGATATTCTACTTTATATTTCTCCATAAAGCAGGCATCATAACAGCAAGCATTATGATATACAGCAGCACATCCGCCAAGACATTTGGGATAATAGGCACATACCTGACATTGTTTTCTGGTTTCCGGGAAAATATGCGCTGGCTTTTTCAGATCATCCAATGTGGAAATTTCCTGTACAGATGCAATTTTTGTTTTCTGTCGACCAATATCCCGCTCACAGCATAGAACACTTCCATCTGTATCAATCACAAATGCGCCATATTGCTGAAAATAACAGCTGTTGATCTTCGGAATTTCTGCCAGAATCTTATTTTCCGGAGGATATAGCTGATATACCCTTTTGGAAAATGCATTTCTTTGCGCTTCATCCCGGATGCCATATGCATCCCCTGATAAAAAAGCAGGATATGCTGTCAGATAAGAAGAATTTGAAAATCGTTCTTTTAGATATGCCGCCGCTGTAATACAACTTTCTGAATTTTCAGCATCCATATTTAGACGAATGTTGACAAAAATTTTATGATTCAGCAGACATTCTATATTAGACATCAATGATTCAAATAAATCTGTAGTAGTATGATAATAACATTTCCTGCGGAGATATTCTTCTTCCATGCCATCAATAGAAATTTGCACCCATTCAATGCGCCATTCCGGAAATTGATTGGCTATCATTTCTTCTGTCAGAAGACTGCCGTTTGTAATCAGACCAGATTTGAATTCTTTTCCATGCGCATGAATGATTTCTGAAATTCTCTGAATTAAATCTGTTTTCAAAAGCGGTTCACCGCCGAACCAGGTAATTGCAATCGGCTTTTCAGATGCGCATAATATTTCCGCTGTTTTTTCTGCTGTTTCTACAGTCATATCCCATTGTGCAACCCCTTCTTCATAGCAATAAATACAACGAGCATTGCATTTCGAAGTCAGGGCAATTGTGCAATGTGCAGGCGCATGAAGGGCTTCACTGTTTAATATATTCTGATAATAAAGATAATATTGATATTCATCAATCATAGCTGGAAGAAGAAAGCCATGATCCGCCAATACTCCCACAAGGGACAAATCTGAAAACTGTATTTCTTTATATTGTTCAAATTCAGAATCAGACAATGTAATCATGCTGTTAAACAATGTATTATACATCAGGTAAGTTCTGCTTTTATGCTTGATGATATTATAAATAGAATGCTTCAATGGTGTATCTACTGTAACAGGCTGATACTGTTCATCTGAAAAATGTTCCAGATAGGACATCACTTTTTCTTGTGGAATCAAGGCTTTCTGCTGAAACAGAGAAAGAACGGCTTTTTGTGCTTGCATCATGACAATCATGATTTAAAATTTTTCCCTTCTGAAATATTTGTTTCCACTGTATTGAGCATCATATTAGTCAAAATCAGCTGTAATGTTTTCATGATAATAGCAGTATCTTTCTGAATATTTGTAATACCCTGCGCAAGTGCAGCATTTGCCTGAATGATTTCATCATATTTGGCATCTATTTTTTCAGATAATTCTTTTCTGAGGAATTCTATTTTCTCATCATAATCCTGTGTGAGCTGTTGAATAACGATTGCAGACTGTTCCCCTGTTGCCTGATTGATTTTTTCAGATAATTCTGTTTTGAGGATCTGTGTTTCTGCATCATATTTCTGTGTCAAACTTTGATTTGTCCATGTCAATTGCTCTGTAATATGCTGACCGAGTTCTAATTTCAGCTGATTTTGCAAGGCATCCAGCCTAAAATTCATCTGTTCTGACAGGGCATTGATTTCTGAGTGCTGTCTGTCTGCCAGTGCCTGTGCCATTGTCTGAACCTGATTTGTTTCCGTTATGATCTGTGATTCAAGTTGTTCTCTAAGGGCATCATTTCCGTTACTCATCTGTTCAGCAATCATATCATATAATTTTTTATTTGTAATCATATTATAACTCCTTATAAAAAGGCCTGTTTGACAGACCTTTTCTGAAAGATTAATCCAGATAGGACAGGCCATAATCACATAAAGCAATAAAATGTGAAAGTCTTATCTGTTCATGTTCAATCTTTTCTCCATCAGATGCTTTTACTTGCCGGATACGTTCAAATTCAGCTGTTTTTGCTTCACAAGTTTCAACAATATCATCAATTCTATGCTGAATGGTATCGCAGACATTATCTGTCTGTGTCTCCATAGAATGACGGAGTTCATCACTTAATTCAAGAACAGCTTCTTTCAGGACTTTTCTGTAAAACTGATCCAATTGCTCCTCTTTTTCCTTACCGGGATTTAATTTCAAGATTTCCAGACACTCAGAATCATCCAGAGAAATTCTTTTTGCAACACGTTTTACAATAAATCCGTGAATGGTGTCCTCTGTTTTCCGGTTTTCTCGTTCAATATGATTAATATTAATACTTAGGCTTCTGCCTGCATATCGAATATTATTACAATCCCGTAATTCATCAATGAAAACATCCAGTTTTTTCCGGCTTAATTCGATTACTTTATTTTCAAGCTGGGTGCTTCTTTCCTGTGTATCCGTTTTGAAATCTGTCAAAGCGTGTTGTACTTTGATGGTATTTTCCAGATTTGTAGTATTAGGATTATAGCTCCCTGTTTGTCCGCCGCTTCGACTGCCGGAAGATGTTCTTTCATGATCATCATCATCTTTTTTATGCTTACCAAACAGATCCAGACATCCTCTAGGGGTATCTATACAGGGGAAATCCCCCACACAACAAGGAATATCTACTATACAGCAATTTCCAATGCAGCAACCGCCGCCGCCGCCACCGCCCATATTAACACACGCTCCTTAAATAATAAATAATTTTAATCCAGCTGGGACAGGCCATAATCACATAAAGAAACAAAATGTGAAAGTCTCAGCTGCTCCTGTTCAAGCTTACCTTCATCAGATTTTTTTACTTCCTCAAAATGTTCAAATTCGACTGTTTTCGCTTCACATACATCAAGAATACTATCAATTCTTTGCTGAATGCGATCACAGACATTATCTGTCTGTGTTTCCATAACACTCCGAAGTTCATCACTTAATTCCCGGATTGCTTCTTTGAGGACTTTTTTATAAAACTGATCAAGCTTTTTTTCTTTTTCCTTGCCGGGTTTCAGTTTCAAAATTTCCTTGCATTCTTCATCATCCAGAGAAATTCTTTTTGAAACACGTTTCACAATAAATCCATGAATTGTATCCTCTGTTTTGCGGTTTTCCTGTTCAATATATCTGATATTAATATTTAATCTTCTGTTTCCATATTTGATTTTATTACACTGCCGCAGTTCATCCACAAAAGCATCCAGATTTTGACGTGATTCTTTTACAATGGCATTTTCCAGTTTTGCGCTTCTGCTCTGTGTATCAGAACGAAATTTTGACAAAGCTTCCTGTACCTTAATCGTTTCTTCTAGGGTAGCAGTATCCTGATGATAACTTTCCGTTTTTCCGCCGCTGGAGCTACCACTGGAACTGCCAAAAATTTTATTTACAACAGTCTTGATTCCATCACCAATGCAGCACCCAAGAATCTGGCCAATACAACAAGCTGCCACACAGCAGCCGCCTCCTCCGCCCATAAATGAAGCCCTCCTTTATTTATAATAATTCACTTGCATAAGAACAAATAGCTGTCAGATAATCCGCATTGATCATGACTTTCTCTGTTTCCTGTGCATCAGCATCATGATTCTGCATCAGCTGTTCAAAAGCACTTGTTTTTTCCTGAATTTTATCCTCTGCACGTTCAAGATGATCTTCAAAAGCATCTTCTACAGTATCAGAAAAATCTTGCACAGCATCTCTGATTTCCTGAATGATTTCATTTCCTGCATCAATAAATACATTCTGTTTCATTTCCTGAAGCCGTTCACTCTTGAGATCTCCGGCAGGCAGTTTTAAAACTCTGACACATTCAGGATCATCAAGGGAAATTCTTTTCCGGACATATTCAGAGAATGTACCTTTCAAGTTTCTGCTAAGTTTGTTGAATTTGCGCTTGACAGAATCGGCACGGAGAATTTTCAGCTCCTGATTACAGCTTTCAAATACGTCCATAATTTCCTGGAGCATGATAGAACACTCTGCAATCATTTCCCGTTCAAGATTATCTCCTGCGGAAGCAATTCCTTGTCTGTATTCTGCCAGCAGTCTGTTTAATTCTGCAATATCATCGGCAGTATTTTTTTCAGGATTAACGCCTTTCTGCTGTGCAATTTCATCCTGTTTTTCATCTTTTCCGGTGATTTTGTTCCATGCATGTTTTGCAGCTTTTCCTATACCTTCTACAACTTTTACTAATACAGGTGCTAATACAGGAAGTATTTTGGTAACAATTGGAGGAATTCCCATTTGATTCACTTTCCTTTCTGATAATGATGAAATAAATTTCTTAGAAAAGCCTGAAACCGCATTTCTCGCTGATGATTCTGAGCAGGAAATCCGGAAACAATAGCATTTTCTTTGATACTTTTGTCTGCGCCTGTTCTGGCCAATAAAATAGAATGACTGCCAACTTTTACATAATTACTGATGCCAGTCTGTCCGTAAATTGTTACATGATCCGCAATTTCAGCCCATCCAGCCAGAGCCGTACAGGCAACAATATGACAGTGTGCGCCTATTTTTACTTCATGTCCGATCTGCACCAGATTATCAATTTCAGTATGATCATCAATCAAAGTTGTTCCGATTGTTCCCTTTTCGATCACAACATTTCCGCCGATTCGCACATGATTTCCGATTGTAATGCCCCCTACAACAGGAATTTTGACCCAGCTTTCCCTTGTCTGATAATATTCAAAATTCTCTGTTCCGATACAACAGCATGATCCGATGATCACATGATTTCCAATCACACTGCCTGCACCAATCACAGTATTTGCACCAATCTTGCAATTATTGCCAATTGTCACATTTTCCTCAATCACCACTCCCGGCGCAAGAATTGTATTTTCCCCGATGATAGAGCCATTCCCGATAGAGACATAATTAGAAATCTGACAGCTGTCAGGAATCTGAGGGGGAGCAGATGCTGATTGACTATATAATCCTTCATCAATCAGAAATTGCACTGTTTGCGCAAGCATTTCATAAGGATCATTTCTAGTGATGATATAATTTCTATGCAAGGGCAAAGCAATAGCGGCTCTTGTCAGGAATGCGCTGGCATGACTTTCAGCAATGCCGCTGATTTTATGAGAAGGGACACAGGAGAGCGTTCCTTCTCGGCTCTCCTGAAACAGCGACATGCCATAGATTTTTTGACTGCCGTCCCCTAATATCGGACAATGAAGAAATTCCGCAATTGCGCCGACAGTAGTATATTTTGCATTATGCATTATTTGTCATTTCCTGGAGAGATTTACAAAGGGCTTCCACACGTTCATCTGTATTGGCTTTCAACTGACGCATTGCCATTTCCAGCTGTTCACGATAAGCCTGTACATCATCCAGTTCTTTCTTAGATTTTTCATAGCTCTTGCGGATTTCATCAGCACTTTTCATAGAAGTCTGCAATACTTCATTCTGGGAATCTCTAGTATCTTCAAAGAACTGACGGATTTCTTTGCTGATGGCTTCATAAGAAGATACAATATCTTCCATGAGGAATTTTTTATATTTTGGAACAATATCCTGTTCAATTCGTCTGTTGACTTCGCTGACATTGGATTTTTCCATGAGTTCCTCAAGATGTTCTTCTAATTCCGGAACGGTCATGACATCACTGATTTTCATAGCGATAGAAAGCAGATTTTTCAGCTTATCTTTTTCGAGTTTTTTTCCGTAATCACGGCAGAGATTCATAAGATGTGCGGCAACATGAACAATATTTCTATTTGCAGCTTCTGGAGAGCCATAGCAGTTAGGCGTAGCCAGATATTTCACCCATTCTGCTTTTTGTTTTTTCCAATCTTCTTCCGGATTGTTCAGGCTGTCCCATTGTGTTCCGAGAACAAAGACTTTTTCAGGATTATCATTACTATTAGTGAAAATTCTGTATAAAATATTCAGTTCGCCGCCTGTCAGGGCATCAGAGCGCACGCAGGCAAAAACGGCGTTTGCTCTGTCGATATAATTTCTTGTCACATCAGAACGATATTTGACAGCATCATCCAAACCGGGAGTATCTACAAATACAATCTGTTCCGGCATTTTGAAATCAGATAATCCAATTTCTACCTCTTTTACAAAATAATGTTCTACATGTTTGGAAGAAGTCCAGCGTTCAATTTCGGCTTCAATCTCTTCATTGCCGACATTACGAGTAATCGTTTCATGATTCAGCCATTCGCTTTTATGTTCTTCTGCATGAAGCTCTGCATATTCCTGTTTAAAAACATCAGCATTATTAGAAATACTTTTCCAGAGCAATGTCCATTCTTCAGAAGTATAGAATGTTACTTTGACATAATCTTTTTTAGAACTTCTGAATTTTGTCAGAACCGCTGTTTCGGGTGTCACAGATGTGGAAGCCAGATTCCGGCCAAGCAGAGCATTGATCAATGTGGATTTACCAGCCTTGATTGTACCAACAAATGCGATATGAAATACAGGATCTTTGCAGCGTTCAATAAAATTTTCAATGCGCTGGATCAGGCGTTCATTGGAAGATTTTTTATGATCACCGGAGGGCTTTGAGAATTCCGGCTGTGAAAGGATCACTTTGATCCGTTCCATTTTCTGCACATAGCTATCTACTGTCAGATCCCATGCGATTTTAGTATGTTGTGCAGTTCCTACGGTTTTCATAAGATTCTGAAATTTCTTTGCATACTCATTCAGAAGACTGACATTCTGGACAGTATCTGACGGATTAGCAGCACCGCAGTAGGGACATAAATAAAGATTACTCTTCATTTCTTTTTTACAGGTGGCACACTTCATAATAATATCTGCTGCTCAGAAAAATTTCCCTGTTGAGAAGTATAAGAATTCAAAGCAGCATTCTCCTTTCTTAGACAATAAATATTATCATTCCAAAATCATTGGATGATCAAGATAATTATAACACAATTTTTTCCATATGTCAACCTTTCCGGACATATTTTTTCATTTTTGGGTATTAAGATCTGGAAGTAAAAGGGAAAAATAGCATATATATTATTATTATAGCACAAATCACAAAAAAAGAAAAGCCAAAACAGTTCCAAATTTTTTTTATTTTTTTCGGAACTGTTTTAGCTTGACAAACAAGATCAGATAGCAATCATTTCTTTGGCCAGAGCAAGCATCTGATTATCCAGAATAAAATCTATTACTTGATAAATAAATAATTCTGCAAATTTGGGATATTTTTCAGCATATGGCAATGCAGAAATACATTCTGCAATAGAAGGTGCTTCACAAAATGTTTTTAATTGCTGATCAGCCGTCTGCTGATTTACAGTTTTTTCCCATATTTCATAAATTTCCGCATGATGTACCTGAAAGGTATTTATATTATAATTATGATAAATTTCATAAGGAAACAATTTCGGGAAATGAATAGATTTCAACTCTCGTACTTTCTGCCATAATGCCAAGGGAATTTTAAAATCCTGACAGCAATTCTGAAAATAAAACTCATTGAGCGGACTGAGATTAGCAAAACAGAAATCACAGAATTCTGTATCAATATTATTATCTTCTTGATAAAATTGCATTAAATTCAGATATAATTCCAGATAAGAACAATAATTATTGAAATTTTTACCATTATCTTTATATATCTGATATTCCTGATACTGAAAGGCAGTTTTCAAATTAGGAATAAAATGTTCTCTTCCCATCATCATACCATGTTTCCGGCTTAAAACTGCAAAAATCAGATAAGGCTTGATTGTTTTCAACAAATCATCACTATTTAGATCAATCAATAATGACTGCAAATTTTCATTATAAATCTGACTGCCGGAAGCAGGATATAAAAATTCATTCTCAATAGTCAAGTTATTTAATGCATTGACTTCTGTCAAACAGTTGATATTTTTTACCCTCGTTCTTTTCTTGACATGTTTTCTGAAACGATTTAATTTTTGAATATTTTCCGTCTGTTTCTGCATAAAAGCTTTCAAAATCTGGACTTTTTCATCCTGGATGATATAATTTTCAATCTCCTGCTGTTCTGAAAAAAAGTCATTTCCTACAGGATTCAGCAGGCCGGCATCTGTCAAAGTGCAGAAATATAAATGCTGTAAATCTGGCTGATCAGGAAACGCTTTCACCATTTTGATCAGATCACAGCAAAGGACTGCAACATTTTCCTTATTGATATGCCAGCGTTGCAAAAGCATATCATAATTTTTCTTAAATTCAGAAACTTCTTTTTTTGCTGTCTGATAAGTCCAATTCTTTTTTTTAAGTTTTTCTTTTAATGAAATATCTTGATCTATTTGTTGATCAATATATTTCCAGAGTTCATATTCAAAATCATCCTGCATATGGATTCCTCCTTTGTGATTTATAAATTTAGTATAGCACAGATTCTGAAAAATTGCAATATTTTCATGTAAAGAAATTACTATTTTTATCAAAAAAGTGATATAATTTCATGCAAATGGATGATATACTATAATTACTAAAATCCGTGAATAATTCATGAACAAAATTTGTGAAATTTATGAAAGGGTGTGCTTTCCATGAATATCAAAAAGATCTGCGCTGCGGTTACGGCATTATTATGCAGTGCAGGAATGATTGCATATCTGCCCTCTTTGACTGCTCCTGTCTCAGCAGAGGAAGCTGTGCATAATGACTTTGAAATCAATTATGGTGGCTGGTATGGCAATGCAGAAAATGTACAGCTGACAGCTGAAAATGGAATGGGCTATCAACAATCTAGAGGCATGGCTGTTTCTGGGAGACGTTCTCCGGAAGATGGTGCAAGTTCCGCAAAAGGATTTTATCTTTCTGGTGGTACAGAATATCAGTATCATGTCAAAGTATTCAGCGAAACAGCAGAAACATTTCATCTTTCTCTGCTCTGCATTGATCAGGATACAGAACAGGAAACTATCACAGAGCTGGCATCTGTAACGGCAAAAGCCGGCGAATGGACAGAACTTTCTGCAAAATATACTGCACCTTTGAATACTTATGAATATAGGCTGACTATTACAACAGATACTATCAATGATTTTATCTTTGATGATGTTAGTATCATTTCAGAAAAATCCGGAACTACTGTTCTAGCGGCATCTGATCAGAAAGGCTTGAAAGATGAATTTGCAAATTATTTCAGAGTTGGCAATATTCTCAATGGCGGCACGGTGCAGAATTCCGCTATTACTGCCAATATCCTGAAAGATTGTAATAGCATTGAATGCGAAAACGAAATGAAACCGGATGCAACTCTTGTGAAATCTCAATGCAGTGGCACAAATATCGCTGTTTCCCTCAATAGTGCGGCGGCGATCATGGATTTTTGCTCACAGAATGGCATTGCCATGAGAGGGCATACTTTCGTATGGCATAGCCAAACACCTGGCTGGTTCTTCAAAACAGATTTCAATGATTATGGCTCATGGGTGGATACTGCTACTATGGATGCCCGTATGGAAAGCTATATTAAAAACATGTTCAGTGCGATCAAAACACAGTATCCGAATCTGAATCTTTATGCTTATGATGTCTGCAATGAATGCATTTCTGATAATCAGCAAAGAACTGCCAATAATGGTGGCTCAAGAGAACCCGGTGACAATAATATAGAAGGCGGTAAATCTGCATGGGTTCAGGTTTACGGTGATAATAGCTTTGTTGAAAAAGCATTTACTTATGCAAGGAAATATGCACCTGCTGGCTGTGATCTATATTATAATGACTATAATGAATACTGGGATCATAAAAGAGATGCCATTTATAACATGTGCAAATCTCTGTATCAAAAAGGCCTGTTAGATGGTGTTGGCATGCAGTCTCATATTCCAGCGAATGCTACTGGATTTGCTGGAACAGATTCTTATATAGAAGCAATGCAGAAATATCTTTCTATCGGCTGTGATGTCCAGATTACAGAGCTTGATATCAGCCTTCTTGATTCAAATGGAAATGTGATATATACTGCGCAACAACAGGCAGATAAATATAAGGCTATCTTCCAGGCCGCTATGGATTGGAATAAAAATCCCAAATCTGATGGACGTGTCACAGCGGTCTGCATCTGGGGGCCTAATGATGCAAATTCTTGGCTGAAACAAGGCTCTGACGCTCTTCTTTATGATAAAAATAATCAGCCAAAACTTGCTTATACCACTTTGCTTTCTATGCTTTCTGCTTCAGAATGGGGCGATGGAAGCAATCCATCAACAGGCACGGGCACAATTATTGAACCTAATCAATATGGCTGGTATTTTCAGGCTGGCTTTGAAGGAGATCTCAGTGATTGGACTGCTAGGGGTAGCTGTGAAATTCTTACCAGTGGCAGAACCGCTTATGTTGGCAGTGAAGCCCTTCTCATAAAAGATAGATCTTCGGCATGGAATGGGGCTGGAAAACCCTTGAATCCAAATGCTTTTATCCCTGGCAATGAATATAGTTTCAGTGTCAATGTTACTTATTTTGATGGAAATGCTACAGATCAGTTTTATCTGAAATTGCAATATACAGATGCTTCCGGAAAAACACAGTATGCTACTGTAGCTGAGGGCACAGGAATCAAAGGCGAATGGGTTCAGTTAGCTAATAAAAATTATAAAATCCCTGCTGATGCTTCTGATATGCTTCTGTATGTCGAAACAGCAGAATCTACAAATAATTTCTATATTGATGAAGCAATTGGCGCAGTAGCTGGCACTAGCATTATTGGCGCAGGAGAGGGCACACTTCCGCAACAGGAAAGAAACAAAGGTGATGTCAGCGGCGATCAGGTGATTAATATCTATGATCTGATTCTTGCCAAAAGAGGCATCATGAATGGTTTTTCTGATAAATCCGCAGAAGCCGCTGCTGATGTAGATCAAAATGGTGTTGTGGATGCTTCTGATCTCAAACAGATTGATGATTATCTACATGGAAGAATTCAGCATTTCACAATAGCAGAAAAGCCTGCCGTTAGTGTTGATATTGCTAAAATGGAATCTCTCTTTGCATCTGTGACACCTGCGGCAAGCTATAAAAAAGAAGGCGAAAACAATCCGCTTTATACGCAGCGTTTCGGTGCTGATCCGGGTGTCATGGAATATAATGGCCGTGTTTATGTCTATATGACGGATGATATTATCGAACGTGACAACAATGGCCAAGTCAAAGAAAATGGCTATGGTCTGATCAAGAGAATTAACTGCATTTCTTCTGATGATATGGTCAACTGGACAGATCATGGAGCAATTCAGGTAGCTGGAACAGATGGTGTTGCTAAATTTGCAAATAATTCTTGGGCACCCTGTGCCGCACATAAAACGATAAATGGCAAAGAAAAATTTTTCCTGTATTTCTGCAATGGCGGAAATGGTGTATGCGTCCTGACAGCGGATTCCCCAACAGGCCCTTGGTCTGATCCGCTTGGTGAGCCTCTGGTGACAAGAGCTGTTCCTAATTGTGGTGATATTCTTTGGTTATTTGATCCGGCTGTATTTGTCGATCAGGATGGAACTGGTTATCTTTGTTTCGGCGGCGGTGTTCCAGAAGGGAAACAGGCTATGCCCGGTACGACTAGAGTGGTGAAACTTAGTGCTGATATGATTCATCTTGATGGTACTCCTGTTACAATCAATGCGCCTTATGTTTTTGAGGATTCTGGTATTAACAGAATTGGCAACAAGTATTATTATACTTACTGTTCTAACTGGAATACCGGCGGAAATCAGTATGGTCTTTCTAATGCTGGTATTGAGTATATGATAGCAGATAATCCTTTAGGGCCTTATACTTATGCTGGTGAGCTGTTCAAGAATCAGGGCAATTTCTTCCCTGGCATGACAGGAAATAATCATCATTCTATTGTAGAGCTGAATGGAAAATTATATTTGTTTTATCATTCTCGTCCGGTAGAAAAAGCAATGGGAATTGATGGAAATTACAGAAGTCCGCAGGTAGATCAGATTACTATGAATGGTGATAAGATCAATTCTGTAACAGGTACAATGACCGGCATCGCACAGCTGAAAACGGTGAATCCGTATGTAACAAATCAGGCTGAAACGATGTCTAGCCAGTCAAATGATATTTCTGTCAATGGGCTGGGAGATACTTATGTAACTGGTCAAAAAGGAAGCTGGATCAAGACAAGCGGTGTCAATTTCTCTAATAATGCTAAGACATTGACTGTAAGGGCTTCTTCTCAAAGCGGAGCAGCGATTAAAATCTGTGCAGGCGGCACAAATGGAACTGTTATCGGCTATGCAGAAATTCCTGCTGGCGGAAATATGACAGAAATCACATGTGCTGTAAACAACATCAGCGGAACGAAAGATTTATATTTTGTATTCAGTGGAAATCTTAATTTTGACTCTTGGAAATTCTCCTAAAAAAAATTCCCTGTCTTAACTATAGGCAGGGGATTTTTCTTTTTCTTTTTACATTGGCTGGACAAATCGGATAGAATATGTTATAATAAATATATCATTTTGTGAATTTTTCTGTAAAAGGGAGGTTGCTTATGGAGTTACAGCAATTTGCAGATTTTTTTCTGCCAATGACTTGTATTCTTTCTGTAGAAGTATTTCCTGATGGATCTTATGGAAACATCCGTATTGTAACAGGAAACCGGGCTTATCTTGATGGCACTGCATATTATAAAGAAGTAGATTCGTTAGAAGTCTATAATAAAAAATTTATTCCCAATATGCCTTATGAATATTATATTCCCAAAGATCTGAATTTTGAAAATTTCTGCTATCGCTGCGCCATTCTTGGTGAAACAATTCATACTTATGTCAGTCCGGATCATTATAATTTCTGGATTAATCTTATTATGCTCCCTGTTAAATCTGATAAAAAAAATATCGGATATTGCAGTTATACACAGCAGTTTACGAAAAAAGCAGATGCCAGTATGATGGTCAATATTTCTCCGGAAATAGCTAATACTGTTCTCAAAACTTGCATCAAGCTAAAAGGTGCAAGCAATTTTCAGGAAACTATTGATGAAATTATTCAAGATATTCGTGATATATGCGATGCAGATCATTGCTGTATTTTCCTGACGGATTTTAATCAGAGAAAATGCTCTGTTTTATGTGAAGCCCTTAGTAAGAATACAACTTTGAAATCTATGAAAGTATATGTCAATGATGATTTTTTTGATATTGTTGCCACATGGCCTGCTACCCTTGCAGGAAGTACCTGCCTGATTATCAATGATGCGCATGATTGGAAGGAATTAAAACAAAGAAATCCTGCCTGGTGTAAATCTATGACGGATGCCGGTGCAAAAAGTCTGGTATTATTCCCCCTGAAAGCCAGAGGGGAAACTTTGGGATATATCTGGGCGATTAATTTCAATACGGATCATACTATGAAAATACGGGAAACTTTGGAATTGACAACATTTTTTCTAGCTTCTGAAATTTCGAATTATCAATTATTCCATCAGATGGAAATGCTTAGTATGACAGATCTGCTCACAGGTGTTTATAATCGAAATGCTATGAATCATCATATAGATATGCTGATTTCCAGTGAAAATGCTGCTGTGCGCAATGTTGGAATTGTTTTTGCTGATCTCAATGGATTGAAATATGTCAATGATCATGATGGCCATTTTGCCGGAGACATGCTTTTGAAAAATGCCGCTGTTACACTGCAAAGATGTTTTGCCGGCTATGAAGTCTATCGTGCTGGCGGAGATGAATTTATGATTATTATCCCTGATCTATCAGAAACAGAATTGTCTTGCCTAGTAGAAAGGCTTCATGATCTTGCATCAAAACCGGATTGTGTCAGTTTTGCTGTGGGGTATTGTCTGGATACGGCAGATCATATTCAGGAATCCATACGCCTTGCTGATGAACGCATGTATGCAGATAAAAAAGCATTTTATGAAAAATATCCAGATCAGAAAAGAAAATAAAAAAAGCCCGGATCAGTTCCGGGCGGATAGAATTATGATTTTTTGAAACGCTGGAAATTTTCCATGAGCATTTCTTTTTGTTTTTCCTGTTTAGCGCATAAACTGCGATTTTTATCAAGAATAGATTCTTGCATATCAGATAAATCTTCGAGAAGCCATTCCGGGCATTTTTTCTGGATCGCATAAGACAGGCTTCTGAATTCACGATTCAGAGAAGCATGCCAACGAATGTAAAATCTGTAAAGCGGCTTGCTTACTCTCTTGAATGCCATGGCAGAAAGAATAATATCCAATGCCAGCAAAATCGCCAGACTGCATGAAATAAAATGCAGAAAATTCGGACTTACGCTTTTAAATTGATCCATCAAAAGCGGCTGAATGAATTTGCTGATTGTGGTGCAGGCTGTTCCGAAGAACAGAAAACCCAGCAGGCAAACACGCCCCTGAAACTGAAAGGCCATGCCTGTATAATCCCATAATTTCATATTAAAAATATTTTCCAGCACACATGCGGCGGTATATTCCACCATGATACAGAGAATGGCAGAGAATAAAAATAGCTTTGCAGGGTTCTGGATATACATGCCTAGAAGTACGCCAAATACTGCACCGCCCCCATATACAGGACAGTAAGGGCCTAACAAAGAACCTCTGTTCAGGAAATGTCCGCTTTCCCATAAAGAACAAAGCGTTGTTTCAAACAGCCAGCCTGCAAAACTGTACACCATAAAAGTCAGAAACAAATATTCCAGTGTCATAATCTTACACACACCTTTCCAAATGTTTCCGTCAATGCACAGATTTTATCTGCGAGGCATACCATCCAAGCTTCCTTACTTTTTGGCGGCATGATCGTCAACGGAAACATGTGATGCAGAATAATATCCTCTTCTTTTTCTGTCAGTTCGTAGTCCATACGGGCATTGTTCCTTGCAAGTGTCGGATGATAGACAGCATGCGCAGGATGACAGGTTTTTCTGTCATGCCAATCATAAAGGAAATAATCATGCAGAAGTGCTCCTCTGATTAATTCCGGCCAGTCCGCTTCAATTCCCAGTTTCATGAACAGCACACAGCTGACATAGGCAACATTGGCACAATGTTCAAATACAGAGCAGTCCCCATGCTGATAATATTTTCTGGTTTGTGCAATTCTGCCTGTTTTTGCGAGCTGTGCTGCATGTCTGTGAATCACAGCGACTAACTGCCGCTTTGTCAAAGTTCTTGGCAGCACAAGTTCTTGCTTCATAACTAAACGTCTCCTTCCCTTTCCTGTTGCATTTCAGCTTATGTAGTAAGCTAAAATTTTTATTGACTTTTCCCCATATGTGTATTATAATATAAATAAGTGAAGAAATCAATTGCCAATCTGCATAGAAATGTAGATTATTCAACATATAGCTTGAAAGTGAGTATGAAAATGGACAGAAGAGTGCAGAAAACTCGCACAGCAATTCAAAATGCATATATTTCGCTGCTGATGGAAAAAAACAATGGCCGAATTACTGTCACAGAATTGGCCAAAAGAGCTAATATTGACAGAAAAACGTTTTATTTGCATTATGAAACAATAGATGATGTCATGCGAGATTATAGCAGACAGTTGATTGATAAACTGCTGATGCTTTTGAATCAGCAGGATTTTTTCAGTCAGAATTTTAATACAGTCAGCCTGTATTCTGCGATGAATCAGATCATCAGTGAAAATTTAGAATTCTTCCGACATATTGCCGCTATGAATTATTATGATTCTTTCTGGCAGCAGAGCAGGGAAGCACTTGTAACAACAGTTTCTGATATGTATAAAGATAAAGTAATTGTTTCAGAAAATACGCTGAATTTATATAGCCGTTTTGTCCTGTCAGGGACATTGGAAATCTATCGGGAATGGCTCAGGGGCAAGCTTCCGTTTTCTCTGGATGAACTGGGAAGATTAACGAGTGAAGTCGCATTCCGTGGATTTTCACCATCTCTCAAATCAGGTGATTTTTAGAAAAGTGAGGTGAATACTGTGATGATGCTTGACAAATTACAGGTTTTGTGATATACTTATTTTTGTTTGTCAGGCATCTGTTACAGATTTATATGCAATATCAATTAGTGATTTTTGATCTGGATGGAACGATTTTGAATACACTGGAAGATTTATATTTCAGTGTGAATCATGCTTTGCAGAAATCCGGTTTTGCTCTGCGTACTTTGGAGGAAGTGCGGCAGTTTGTCGGCAATGGAATTCGAAAGCTGATAGAGAGAGCTGTGCCTTCTGGCTGTTCTGAAAATCAGATAAATCAAGTACATGCAGATTTTACAGCTTATTATGCGGTGCATTGTGCTGATCATACAAGACCATATGAAGGCATTTCAGAATTGCTTTCCACTCTTCGGAAAACAGGAATCAAGACAGCTGTTGTATCAAATAAAGCAGATTATGCTGTACAGATACTCTGTCAGGATTATTTTCCTGGATTGTTTGATGCTATTACAGGAGAACGTGAAGGCATCCGCCGGAAACCTGCTCCGGATTCTGTGCTTTCTATTCTGAATGCTTTGCAAATCTCTCCACAGCAAGCCATCTATGTCGGCGATTCTGATGTTGATATTCAAACAGCGAAAAATGCAGGGCTTGCCTGTATCAGCGTATGCTGGGGATTTCGTGACAAGGAATTCCTGATCCGGAACGGCGCACAGCATCTGATTTTGCACCCGGAAGAATTGCTTTCTATATTTGAATGACAAATCAGAAACAAAACAGCATCAGGATGATGCAAAGCCTTGACAAGCAATCAGAAAAAGTGTATAATATTATTGTAAAAACCGCTGTTTTTTGAAAGGAAGGTAAATTATGAAAAATCATTTCAAGAAAATTATCCTCATCAGTCTGCTGGCTTCTATGACCTTTGCGGCTTTTGGGTGTAATAAACCCACTGAGGAAAATTCTTCTTCCGGCTCTTCCAATAATCTTCCACAGGAAACGATTTCTCTGAATGATACAAAACAAGAATTGACTTTCGTACATGATCAGGGACTTGGTGAAGATGCCACAGAAGGAACAACTGATTCTCAAAAATCGGACAGTTCTGTAGATGAAACTAAAAAATCAGACGAAACAACAGCTTCTGAGGCCATTCCTGTCACGGAAGTGGTGAATGTAACAGATGCTTCCGGCGAAACGATCAAAGACGAGTCCGGAAATGTGCAGACGGAAACAGTCAACGTCACGGAAGTGGTGAATGTAACAGATGCTTCCGGTGAAACTGTCAAGGATGACAGCGGAAATGTACAGACAGAAATCGTTAATGTCACAGAAGCCCCTCAAGCATCTGATCCTGCTGAAACATCCTCTACTGAGCCGGATTCCCCTGCCGCTACAGATGATAATCAGGATTCCCCTGCCACAGATCCCCCCGCAGTGTCAGATTATACACCTGTCTATGATCTGTGTAAAGCCTATTGGCTGGATATGTCACAGGAAGGTGATTTTTTCTTTAATGGCGAGTTTCTGGTAATTGAATTCAAAGTCAGAGAAGGCATTCCAGATGGAAGCTATCCGATCACATTCGCAAGTACAGATATTGCAAGCTGGGATGTTGTCGCAAGAGAACCTGAAAAGAAAATCAACGGCGAAGTTGCCGTTAATACACAGCCAGCCGCACAGGAAGATATGCCGGATTCTGGATTTGGCCTGAAAATCAACAGTGTTTCCGCTAAGCCTGGCGATACGGTCAAAGTTTCTGTAGATTTGAATAATAATCCCGGTTTTTGTGGATTTGTAATTGAACTCCAGTATGATAAATCCGCCCTTGAAATTGTTAATACCTATGGTGGTGCAGATTTTGATAATGCTATTCACTATGTTACAAATAATGATTAATTGCTGAAAAATCAGCACCGTCTGAGAAGGCGGTGCTGATTTTTATTTTTTCTGTTGCTTCTTACGTTCTTTTGCCGCTTCTTTCTTGACAGCGGAAGCCTTTGGCTTCAGGTGTACCGGTTCAGCAGCGGTTTTGGAACGCTGTTTATAAATCATATTCGCATACATGCATAACGCAAGATAAATAGCACATACCAGAAGACTAAACAAAATCCCACGGGAAAGCCACGGCGTATGAGGAAAATGTTTCACAAGTGCCAGATAATATTTACTCTGTGAAAGCTCAACCGAAGAAGTCGAAATTAAATCCAGTGTGGCCAGATCCTGACCCGAAAATTTCAGCGTTACAGTGCCAAGCTTCTGCCCTTCTTTGACCGGCGCAGAAACATTATCTTGCAATTTAATATCCTGAACAATCGCATTACTATCAGCACCATCATACCAGAGTGTCATGAATGATTTGGCTGGTCTGACAAGTACATAATCTACACCGTTTCCATTCTGCACGGTAATCTGTCCCAATTCTGTGCTCTCACTCAAGATTGTCTGATATGTGAAATGATTATATGTCCATTTCAGCAGATCCGCAGCATCTTCCATATGATAATATTTCAGATTGCCATCTGCATCATTAAACGGTGCAGCAAGCAGAATAACTAAATATGTGTTTCCGTCTCTTGTGCCCTGACAGATAATATTTCTGCCCTGCTGTGTGAGATTGGCTGTCTTGATGCCCTTCGTGCCTTCAAGATAATATTTTGATGCTTCTACCATCATTTCATTTGAATGCGTCCAAATCCATTTATCCATGTCATGCCGCTCTGTATTAGGTGTTTCCGGGGCATAGGAAACTGCTGAACTAATATCAAGAAATTTGCTGACAGATAACGCATATTTTGTGATGATCGCCATATCATTCGCAGTTGTTTTCTGTGCTTCATCTGCCACACCAGTGACATTCGTGAAATTCGTTCGGGTACAGCCAAGATCTTTGGCCTTCATGTTCATCATATCCACAAAGCCAGCCACACTGCCATTTCCGAATTCATTTGCAAGTGTGACAGCGGCCTCACAGGATGATGTCAGCAGCATTGCATATAACAGCTCTTCCACCGTCAGAACATCACCGCTGAAAATATCTGCATATCGCAGATCATCCGGGTGTTCTGTCTGTTTATAGCGTTCAATCAATTCACTGTCACAAGTAAGCTGTCTCCGCAGATCTGCACAATTTTCCAGAATAAGTGCCGCTTCCATAATCTGCACCAGAGAACCAGGCATATAGGGATCATCTGCATTTTTTTCATATAATACCTGATTGGTATCTGTATTAATCAGAAGTCCAGCAGCACTATTGATTTCAAAATTTGGCGTGAAAGAAATGGCCTGTCCGGGGATCTGCACAAGAAGAAAACAGCAGAACATGACAATGGACATGATTGCCGAAAGAAATTTTTTCATAAAATACCTCCTGTTTTTGTTATTATCTATTATTCTAGCATAAATATGTATGTTTGTCAACAGGATTTTTCCTCATGGCCTTGACTTATGACAGGAAAATATGCTATAATAAATTAGAAAATACACAAGGAGAGAAAAATATGGTGTATGTAACAGGAGATACCCACGGCGAATGGGAACGCTTTCAGGAGAAAGCAATCCGCCGGATCAAAAAAGGAGATACGCTGATTATTTGCGGAGATTTCGGTTTTATCTGGGATGGAAGCCGCAAAGAAAAACAAATCCTGAAAAAAATGGAAGCTCTGCCGTTTCTGATTGCATTTATTGACGGCTGTCATGAAAATTTTGATCTGCTGGAATCCTATCCGGTAGAAGAATGGAACGGCGGCAAGATTCACCGGATTACAAAAAATATTATTCATCTGATGCGTGGACAGGTTTTTCAGATCGAAAACAAAAAATTTTTCACATTTGGAGGCGGACACAGTCAGGATTATGAATATCGCACAACACAAACATGGTGGAAACAGGAACGCCCGACACATCAGGAAGTAGAAACAGCCGTTGCCAATCTACAAAAGCATGGAAACAAGATTGATTATGTCATCACGCATGAACCGCCCGGATCTTTGAAAGACTGTCTTGGGGTGGATGTTGCACAAAGACTTGAAATTCATGCATTTTTTGCGGATATGGTACGAGCATGTTATTATCGAAAATGGTTTTTCGGGAAATGCCATATTGACAAATATATCCCTGTCAAATTCTTCGCTGTATTTGCGCAGGTTTTGCCTGTAACTGTCAGGGATACAGATCTGTGAAAAATTAATATCCCGGAAAGTTACAGGCTTTCCGGGATGCTTTTATTCCGTCTTTTCCTTGCGCTTCTGGAGTTCATAAACAATCATTGCCGCAATCGGCTCTGGAAGCAGACTCATGCACAATACTCCCAGCTTCATGCCAAGCGTCGGGATCATAATGCCTTTGCCATCAAAAGTGCCTTCAATTCCATATCTGGCCACATATTCCGCTGTCACAGGCTTCACAGAAAATGTCACTCCGGCACGATTATTAAATGCAGTATCTACAGGCCCAGGACATAAAACACCAATCTGCACATTTGATCCCTTCCGGAATAATTCTTCCCGGATCGCCGTTGTCAGCCGGATCACATAGTTTTTTGAAGCATAATAACTCGACAGCATAGGCCCAGTCATAAAGCCCGCACTGGATGCCACATTCAAAATCATGCCGCTGTCACGTCTGACAAAATCTTTCAGGAATAATTTGGTTAATATATGCACAGAACGGATATTGACCTCAATCAAATCTAATTCAGCCTGCAAATCTGTTTCTGTAAAATTCCCGAATACGCCAAATCCTGCATTATTGATCAGAAAATCAATTTTGATTTCTTTACAAAAATCATATAACTGTTCTGCCGCTCCTGGTTGAGCGAGATCCAGCGCAATGTATTTCGTTTTCTTTCCAAATTTGTCCGCCATTTTCCGGAGCATCGTTTCATTGCGTCCGGTGAGGATCAGCTGCCAGCCCAGTTGATGCAGATAAATCGCCATCTGCATACCGATCCCGGAGGTTGCCCCTGTGATCAATGCTTTTTTCATAGCAAAAAACCGCCTTTCTGAAATGAGATCTGCATTTATTATAGCATATTTTCCAAAGCATTGCAAGAACATTCTGAAAATTATGTGAAATTTAGAAAAAAATTTCTGAAAACTATGGACTTCTTTGTGATTCTGTAGTATAATAATTGAAGACTCACAAATTTATCGGAGGGATCTGAATTGTTTAAAAAAATTGCAGCCGGTTTGACGGCTCTCAGTATGCTGGCATTCTGCACATCATGCAGTAATACCACAACTGCAATGACAGTGGATGATTATGTTGTTCCGGCAGGTGTTTATTTATATTATCTGAATTCTGCTTATAATTCTGCGCTGAATCAGCTGGCACAGGAAAATTCAGAACTGGATACAACAGATCTGAATGCTGTCAAAGCGGCTTTTCTGGAAGGCAAAGACGTTCGTACTTGGGTAGAAGATAAAGCAACAGAATATTGCGTTGATTTTGTCCTGACAGAAAAGAAATTCGATGAACTGGGACTCTCACTGGATGAAACTACAAAAGCAAATATTGACAGTATGATGAGTTATTATTGGTCAAGCTATGAGCCAACAATGGTAGCGGATGGGATCAGCGAAGAATCTTTTAGAAAAGTGATGACATCCAGTTATAAAAGCGAAGAAGTATTTAATTATTATTATGACATTGGCGGTGAAGAAGGGGTTACCGAGGAAGAGCTTAAAAATTATTATCAGGAGAATAATATCCGTGCGCAATATATCACATTTGATTTGCATGATCTTGACGGAAATCTGATGAAATCAGAAGAGAAAGCAGAAGTCAAGGCACTTGTGCAGGATTATTTGAAACGTGCCGAAAATGCCTATGCTGATGGCGGTGTGGAATCTGTAATGAAAGAAATGGATGCAATTCAGGCAGATTATGCCGCTTATAAATCTGCATTGGCAGAAGCCGCAGAAGAAACAGACGATTCTGATGATAGTATCACGGATGATGGAACAGATTCTGATAATAGTGTTGCGGCCGATGATACAACCGATTCTGATAATAGTGTTACAGATGATGGAACAGATTCTGATGATAGTGTTATGGACGATGCAACCGATTCTGATGATAGTGTTACGGATGATGCAACCGATTCTGATGATAGTGTTACGGATGATGCAACCGATTCTGATGATGGTGATGCAGATAATTCTGTTCCGCCTGCTAGAAGCAAGCCCGGAATTTTGACCGCAGAAGCAGATACTTCTGATGAGGATGCTACTGATGAAGATACCTCTGATGAGGATACCACTGACGAGGATACCACTGATGAGGATACTA
>DJXD01000125.1 GCA_002449585.1 Ruminococcus sp. UBA7013 | reverse complement strand
ACAGGCACATCACGAGAGACAACATCCTGTTGTTCCCTCCAAAAATCTAAGTTCAGTATACCATATTTTTTAGCATTTGTCAAGAGGGTGGGATGCAATTCCTCCCTCACCTATAGAGGGGGGATTTCTTGCTAACTTCTGTTAAATTTCCTTTCCGGGATCATATCATGTTTTTAATTATACGCTTTTTTCCCTGAATGTCAAGCATTTGACAGAATTTTTTTCAAATATCCGGAAATACTAAAATCATTCTTCCAGAAAGGAGTTTTTTCATGACGATTGTATTAATCCGTTCTCTGATTCTCTATTTTGTTGTAATGTTCTCTATTCGATTGATGGGAAAACGTCAGCTTGGAGAGCTTCAGCCATCGGAGCTTGTGATTACTATTTTGATTTCTAATATTGCCACGCTTTCGCTTGAAGATATTGAAATTCCTCTTTTGCATGGGATTCTTCCCATTCTTGCGCTTGTCTGCTATGAAGTGATTACTTCATGGATTTCGCTCAAATCCATCCGTTTCCGGCGGCTGATTTCGGGGACACCTAAAATTATTATCCGGGATGGGATTATAGATCAGGAAATGCTTAAAACATTACGCTTTTCTGTCGATGATCTTATGACTGCGCTCCGGATGGGGGGGATTTTCTTTATTGAAGAAGTACAATTTGCTGTTGTGGAAACAAATGGAAGTGTCTCCGTTTATCAGAAACCTTCTGCACAGCCAGCCACAAAACAGGATGTTCATGCTGTTCCCTCTTGTTTTGATCCCCCTCAAATTATCATTGCAGATGGTCAGCTTCGGGAAAAAGCATTAGCTTCTATTCAGCTGGATCATGCCTGGCTGGAACAGATTTTGACAAGAGCCGGGTTATCTGTATCAGATATTTTCATGCTCACAGCTGATAGAACATCCCGTTATCAGCTCATTCCGAAAGGGGGACATTCATGAATCGCTGTAAAGCAAGTGTCAGCATATTATTAGGCCTGATTTTGCTGTGTATTTCTTCCTTGTTGATTTTGAAACAGAAATCTATGCAATATCTTTCCTATTTAGATACTTTTCAGGATGCCATTATGCAAGATCATACAGAACAGGCCTTATCTGCTTTGGATCAACTAGAACAGAATTGGCAGTCTTATCATGACATAACCGGAATTTTTGTAAATGGCCGTGAATTAGATTCTCTCCGGGATCTTCTTTCAGAATTACGCCCTATGGTGCTGGATCATCGGCCAGAACTATTTTCAGAAATTGCAAGAATGCGCTGTCTGATTCAGATTATCTATGAAGAAGAACTCCCTGTATTATGGCATATTCTCTGATTAGACAGAGCGTTCAATATGATCAATTGCTATTCCCTGTGTATCTGTTCCGATATGGCAGGCAATACTGCATGAAAGCGGCCGATATTGCACGGTATACTCTGGAAATGCGGCTTTAACTTTGGCAACCCAGGCATCTGCATCTTCCTGATGTTCAAATGTTCCGGCGGTGTTAATTGTCAGCTGTTCTTTGGGGAATGCGGCATATTTTCCGGCAAGATCTTTTTTGACTGCATCGATCATAAGAGATTCACAATTTTTCATACCACGAGCTTTGGCAAAGGCATCCAGTTTTCCGCCCTGAATTTTCAGAATGGGCTTGATCCCAAGTACTGCCGCAACGGCCGCCCCAGCGGCAGTGATACGGCCTGTTTTGACAATGCGTTTCAGGCTGTGCAGGGTGATATAAATATCGTTCATGTAGGCATTTTTTTCAAGCCGCTGACAGATTTCTGATGCAGACAAACCTTGATCAGCAAAATATTTTGCATCATAGACAGAATCCAGCATGGGCAGGGAAATCCTGTGATTATCAGCAACCTGAATTTTCCCGGCATACTCTTCAGCGAGTACTTTAGCGGCGGCACATGCACCACTGAGGCCGCTAGTCATGGGGATATAAATAATTTCATCATAGCCCTCGGAAAAAATTTTTTCCCACATTTCGAGCACAGATGCAGGGGATGGCTGTGAAGAAGAAATTTCCCTGTTTTCATGCAAGGCCTGATATAACTGTGCATGTGTCAGACTGATTTCTTCCAGATAATCTTTTCCGTCAATAATAACAGGCATAGGAAGCACATAAATATCATGTTCCTTGCCTTCCTCCAAAGTAATGCCGCTGTTGGTATCAGTCATAACTGCTGTTTTCATAAATAACGCTCCGTTCTTCCGTGATCAATATTTTTTTATATTATAACATATTTTTCTTTTTATTGCAAGCCCTGAATCAGAAAAAGCACTGTCAAGACAGTGCTTTTTATTTTTCCCCAGATACCCGCCCTCATCTCAGACAGTCAATGTTGTGGTGATAACAATTCAAGATAATAATGCCTTTATGCACGATCGGAGCATAACAATTCATGATCATTCTATTGCCCAATAAATTACATAAGTCAAATTTAACTTAAAAGAGGGAAAACATTCGCCCTGCTTCGACTACACCAGTATCAGGATTATAATAATTCTACAGTCCAGTTCAGAGACTGGATTTTATTTTCTGTGAGCCTGAGTTCTTTTGAAAGCTGATCAATCTGTTTTTGAATAGTTCTGACATCTACTGTACTGATCAGTTTAATTTCAGTTCCTCGGCTTCGGCGGCCTGTCTGGCTGGCATGGAATACCAGATCTTTATAGCCATTAATTCTGATTTTAATGCAATCTCTGTGTGCGATCAAAGCCGTTAATGACTGGCCGTCAGTGATCGTCATGCAGTTAGTTCGATTGATGCGTTCCATAAGTTCCTCCAGCCGGGAAATACAGGCATCAAGCTCTTTGAGCAGATCGGCAGGATCTTCCGCAGGAGATTCATTTTCCTGTGTGATGGCATTACTGCTCAGGCGTGTTTTGAGCTGTTCAATATTGCGGTTGATGTCTGCTCGTTCCTGTAAAGCTTCAGCAAGCTTCATACATATCACTCCTTCTAATTTATGTAATTATAAGCGTTTTAACTCATCCAATTTATCGTAAATATTAAATTTTCCATTATCTTCATAGAATTTATAATTTTTTTTCTGATAAGTAGTAACATAAAGATATTTTTTAGAACGCTTTACAAATACATCATTCTGATTTGCACGGCGTGCAGATTGATAATAAGGTATATAATTAATCATGTTCCACAGATCTTTCTCTGTTACTTCTTTTTCCTCTCCAGGTTCAAACAAGGAATAAGCATTTCCGGATTTCACACTGTCATATCTTTTTTTATCAATCATAACAGTTCCTCCGGTGCGTTCATATGGCTCTTGTGAAAAAAGTTCCCAGATGAAAATTTCTTTTTTCTTATATAAATATTCATAATAGATGATTTTTCCATTAGAAATGCCAAATTCTCTAATATCCGTGACATTGAGGTTGATATTTCCAAATGAAATAAATTTTCCCATAAGTTTCCCCCTTATTTAAGATAATAATATAATTGACAGGCGATCATGCCATTATAGAGCTTTCGGCGTTTATCTGCTTTCCGTCCAAAGTAAGCTTCAAAATCAGGATCAGCACAGATCACATAAGCTGGTGCATGTAAGACGTTTCCCATTTGCTGATAAATTTTTCTCGCTTCTTCCTGTTCGAGCATTCTTTCACCATAGGGCGGATTGCATACCGTGATAGCATCCGGCACAGGATGGAATTTTGCAATCTCCTGTTGTTTTACCTGAATATATCTTTCAACGCCTGCTTTTTTGGCATTAGCAAGGGTCAAAGCAACAGCATCCGGATCAATATCAAAGCCAATGCCCTGAAATGAAACATCATGCGTGATCTGATTTAGAGCTTCGGCTCTGGCATCCTGCCAGATCTTCCGGGGGATACAATCCCATTGTTCTGAGAGGAATCTTCTGTCAAGGCCGGGGGCAACATGACAAGCACGTCTTGCGGCTTCAATCAGGAATGTACCGCTTCCACAGAATGGATCACAGATAATGGCATCACTCCTCATATGTGTCAGATCCAGAATTCCGGCGGCTAATGTCTCACGGATCGGAGCGAGATTTGAATTTCTTCGATAGCCACGTTTATGAAGACCTGCGCCGGAAGTATCCAGATAAAGACTGACCTGATTTTTCAGGATGGTAAATTGAATCTGGTGTAAACTTCCTGTTTCAGATAGAAATCCTGATGTTCGATAGGCTTTCTGAAGGCGTTTCACAGCGGCCTTTTTCAGGATCTTCTGACATGCCGGGATGCTTGTTAATTTTGAATTCAGAGAATGCCCCTTGACCGGGAAAGCATCTTCCCGGCCAATAAATTGCTCTAATGGTGCTTGATACATGCCATCAAACAGCTGTTCAAATGTTTCGGCATGATATTCAGCTAATAAGATCTGAACTCGTTCGGCAACGGATAAATTTAAATTCGCACGGGCAAGGGTGGAAAAATCCCCTTCCCAGCTGACACGCCCATCTTGAACGGTAATATTTTCCCCACCGATTCGAGTTACTTCAAATTTCAGGATTTTTTCTAATCCAAAATGGCAGGGGGCAGAAAATCGGATCTGATTCATTCTTGATTCTCACTTTCTTCTGGAATGCTAAACGGATGGCTGGAAATGACTGTATAATCATTTTCTGTCTTAGGAGCATCATAAGACCGGGAATTTCTGTTCCATCTGGAGGAAGAGCCTTTACAGCTTGTACATACAGGAGCATTGGAGGATTTCCAATAGCCTGTATCACCCTTAGGGCAGTAAGATCCGGCAATCAATCCGGTATTGGAACAAATGGGGGCTTCTACGACGGTTTCGCATTCTGGATATTTTGCACCAGAATCAATTTCATTGGCATATTCGCCGATGACGTTATACCACATTTGAGCGGAACTGATAGAAGTATCCAGCTTTTCACGATCTTTGTAACCGATCCAGACACCAGAAACAAAATCTTCTGTCAAGCCGATAAACCAAAGGTCATCCCAGTTCTGTGTTGTGCCAGTTTTGCCAACCACTTCTTTATTTTTCAGCATAGCCTGTTTTGCCGTACCATTTTCAGAGACAACATTTTTCATCATGCGATTCATGACGTAAGCAGTTTCTTCGTCAACAGCTTCATGAGGTCTCCCGACATTTTCATAGACAAGTTCATGATTTCCCTGTTCCAGACGGCTGACAATATGGGCTTCATAATACGTTCCGCCGTTTCCGTAAGGAATATAAGAATTGACCATATTTTTCATTGTAACGCCATAAGAAAGCGCACCCACGCTCAAAGGTGACAGATCTTTATCAGAATAGCCTTTGGGATCGAGTTCAACAAGATTCAGCCCCATTTTTTCAGTTGTAAATTTAAAAACAGCATCTGGTGTAAGAGAATCAACCAATCTTGCGGAGATAGTATTTAAAGATTTCATCAGGCCATAATATACGGGCAAATTATTATAAGAATAGTTAGTAGATACGGAATTAGAACTATAGTTTTTCGGCCAGACAGTGCCATCCGGAAGGGTCAGACCAGAGTCCTGTAATTTAGAGCCCCAGTGAAATTCATCTGTATAAATGCCATAGCCATAGCCGGCAACGGGTTTGATGGTTGATCCTGGCTGACGGGTTTCACGTACAGCATAATTCCATACAAGAGAATCTTTCTTTTCGCCGACTGCGCCGACACAGGCCAGAATTTCGCCCTGATAATTCATTGCAATAAATGCGCTTTGCGGATAAATGACTTCATCACGATCATCGACAACGCCATCGCCATTGGTATCATTATATCTTGCTGAATTTCTAGTATTAATTAAATTACTCAGGCTTAAATATTTTTGTTCTACATAATTTTGCATTTTCTTGTCAATTGTGACATAGATCTGATAGCCACCTGTATTGATTTTTTTAAGAGCTTCTTCTCGATTAATAGCGAATTCATCCATGAGATATTCTTCTACTTCCAGAATTGCCGCATCAACAACCCATGAAGTAATATTACTAGTAGGATCATAGTCTTTTGCTTCAAGTTCCGGATGCAGATCTTTGTATTCCTGTGTATCTGTATAAATAATATGCTCTGTCAAGGCTTCTTGATATTCATCATAAGAGATTGCCCCATGATTATACATTTGCCAGAGAACATATTCCTGACGTTCACGATTTCTGGCACGTCCTGTATTCACCCATTTTCCAGTTTCATCATCACGATAGCCTGCAAATGGATTGATCGTTTCCGGAGATTGCGGAATAGATGCCAGAACGGCTGATTCTGCAATTGTTAGATCTTCTACATCTTTACCAAAATATTTAATAGCAGCCATTTCAATACCATTGGCAGAGCCGCCAAAGCCGATATAATTCAGATAAGATTCAATAATTTTTTGCTTAGAATAATTTTTTTCCAGTGTCATAGCACGGAAAATTTCTCTGATCTTACGGGAGGGAGAACGGGTATCTTCTCCGGTGACATTCTTGATCAGCTGCTGTGTAATAGTCGAGCCGCCACGCTCAGAATCCCAGAAATGCAATACCATGTTCATACAAGCGGCAATTGTATTTTTATAATCTACACCGTCATGTGTGTAAAATCTTTCATCTTCTGTATAGACAAAAGCATCCATGACATGCTGAGGAATCTCATCAATAGAAACCGGGATTCTTTGAACGGCATTTGTCACTTGATACAATGTTTCAAGATTACCTTCTTCATCATAGCCATAAATATTAGTATTATAGCTCAGTTCCATTTCTTCCAGCGTGATAGTAGAAGCTTCATCCATAAAATTCAGGACATACACCGCAACAGCAGAGGCTACAATCGTTCCTGTAATCAGGCAGATCAGGAAGATAGAAAGCAATGTAGTTAGCAGAATGGAAATCAATTTTTTGAGCACATGCCTTTTCCGGCCGGGCTTTTTGGTTTGCTTTGACATTGAAACATAAATCCTTTCTGATTAAATTACGGACAAGACCGCATATTGATATTATTATAGCACATATTTTCGGATTTGTTAAGCCTTTTCTGAAAAAAACTTTTTTTTTCACGAAATTTTCAGGATTCACCCCGGAATGTTCTCAGAATTTGCCGTTTTTCACAAAAGCCTGCATAATTCTTTCCATACGGCGGCATACTGAGAATATATTTTTATTTCAGAGAGGTATTTTTATGAGCCGGACAAATTTACAGATCAGTCTGCTGTTGACTGCTATGACAATTTCCGCTGTATTGATCTTGACAACTGCCGGAAATACGATGCGTCAAGAAAAATCTGCCAGAGTTGAACAAGTAGCCGCCGCAACAGAACCGCCCCCCATTGGCTTTGTCATGAAAGCGTATCAAGGAAAAATTGCCCTGTTTCGTGAAAATAGTGAACAGCCGTTTCAAATTCTGGATTTTGAAACGTATCTGCTTCCGGATGCTGATCGGGAAGCCTTGGAACAAGGCATTTATGCCGATACACAGGAAGAACTTCTTAGCATTCTGGAAGATTGGGACGGATGAAAAAAGCCCCTCATCAGGGGCTTTTTTTATTTAACCTGTGAAATATTGGCTTCTGTCATCTTCCGGAACGGAATCCGGATTTCCGGCGCACCTTTCAGATAAGAATCATGCCAGGCATGATAATCTGCCGCATCCATAGGCTGTGGCATCCCAAAAGAATAATCATAATCTGATGGATATAAATAATATACAAATCCTGTTTTACTGGTGTCTGCTTCTTCCGGATAAATTTCCTGTGTGTTTTCATCAAAAGCAGATTTATCCCATGCCTCCACCCGGCTGATTTCTTTATAAATTCCCTCTGCATTGTCATACTGATAAAGTGTATATGGCCAGAATGCTCCGGAAAGTCCGGAACTATGAGCAGAATCTGCTTCAATAATACCGTTTCCATAAAAACGGAGATACGGCGTAGATTCTAATTCACGATAAATTTTTCCTTCGCTGTCGAATGCATATACAATTCCGGCTACAGAAGCAGAAGCCGCATTTGACCAGCGGATGACTAATTCTTCCATGCCATCATTATCTACATCATAGATAGCAAATTCATTTTCGTCAATATCAGAATTTATAGATTCAAATATATCATCCTGAAATCGTTTTTCATGAAAAATACAATTCAGCACATCATGAAATGTGATTTCTTCCGGTTCAGTGCTTGCTTCTGTAGTAGGCTGTTCTATAGGGGGAGCTGTTTCGGGCATAACAGAAGATTCTTCTGTTACAGGAACAGAAGGCGACTCTGTAGCAGGCGGATTTGTTGGAAGTTCAGCGGTTGTTGTGATAGTGACATGTGTTTCTGTTGCTGAAACAGAAGAAACGGCGGTTTCCGTCAGATCTGTGACAATGGCTGTCACGGTTGTTTCTGGTGCTAATGTCATATGAGCTATTTCTTCTGAATTTAGTGTCACCTCTATAACATAGGTTTCTGGTGTGGCCGTTGGGACTGGTTCTGTTTCCGGAATGGTTTCTGAAACAGAAATTACTTCCGTTATCACATCAGTATCAATAATCTGCACAGAGGCCGCAGCAAAGCCAGTTTCTTTGATTTCTGTCTCACTGCTCATAGTTTCAGTCGTCACCGCCGGAAGTTCTGCCTGTTTCTGCTCCGTATTGGCATGGCGGATATAATTTACAATTCCGATACATGAACCGATCATGACAAGTGCCATTGCACCAGCACCAATATAAGACATCACCATGTTTTTCTGATCCGTTCCGGTCTTTTCCTGATTCTGTAATTGCTGATTCATAAAAATCCCTTCTTTTTTTGAGATAGCTCCGGCCTGCTTCTATTATAGTATATTTTCATCTGTTTGTCAAGCAGACGGATGATTTTTGATCAGAATTAAGAAAATACTCCGGCAGTTATGCACACCGCCGGAGTTTTTTTGTTTAATGAGACAGATTAGTCGTTTGCCTTACCAACAGAACCAAATAATTCCATTTTTTCTTTTACTTTTGCTTTAATGGCTTCAAAGCCTGGAGCAAGCAGTTTTCTCGGATCAAAGCCCTTGCCCTGCTTGTCTTTGCCTGCTTCGATATATGCTCTGGTTGCTTCCTGGAATGCCCACTGACACTCAGTATTGACATTGATCTTTGCAACGCCAAGAGAAATGGCCTTCTTGATCTGATCATCCGGAATGCCTGTGCCGCCGTGCAGTACCAAAGGCATGGGGATTTCTCTGCCGCCGTTAACGGTTTGATTAATAGCATCCAGTGTTTCAAAGCTCAGGCCTTCCCAGTTTTCAGGATATGCGCCATGAATATTGCCGATACCTGCGGCAAGCATTGTAACACCTAGATCAGCAATTGTTTTACACTCGTTCGGATCAGCGCATTCACCCTTACCAATAACACCATCTTCTTCGCCGCCGATTGCGCCAACTTCTGCTTCCAGAGAAATTCCCAGTACATCGCATGTATTCACAAGTGCTTTTGTTTTTTCTACATTTTCTTCAAAGGGCAGATGAGAGCCATCGAACATAATAGAAGAGAAACCAGCATTGATGCATTTCTTTGCGCCTTCAAATGTGCCGTGATCCAGATGCAGAGCGACCGGAACAGTAATATTCAGCTCTTCCATCATGCCTTTTACCATGCCGACAACCGTTTTATAGCCGCACATATACTTGCCTGCGCCTTCGGATACACCGAGGATAACAGGGGACTGGAGTTCCTGTGCAGTAAGCAGGATTGCTTTTGTCCATTCCAGATTATTAATGTTGAACTGTCCAACTGCATATTTGCCGGCTCTTGCTTTGTTCAGCATGTCCTTAGCGGAAACTAATGCCATAATAACATTCCTCCTGAATGAATTGATATTTTTGTCAGAGCACACGCTCATCATTCTTATTATACAGCATTTCCAAACAAATTGCAAGTCTTTCCGGAAAAAATGATAAAAATTTTTTCAGGACTTTCTAAATTGCACAAAATTCAGCATAAAAACATCACTATGCTGGCAGTTTCTGCAAATTCTTCTGAAACCTCTTGACAAAATTGTAAATATCGTTTACAATATTTTCAGGAGGTGCTTTTTTCATGTGGACGAATAGTTTATTAAAAAATAATGGGAAATCTAATATGAAAGCCTATTATTGGACAGGATTTGGAATTGTGGTGATCATGTTTTTCATGAATTATGCTGTTTCCTATGCGGCTAATCTGATTCCGGCGATTTTCCTGCCACAGGTTTCAGAATCAGATCTTAGCTTTCTGGAACAGGAGCTTTCTTATGAGGAACTCATGAGAAACATGTATGCGCTTTGGGAGAAATTCCGGCCGTCTTATTTTGCAATGCTGTTGATTAGTTTTGTCGTCATGGCTTTCTTTACCTGTGTGATTGAATGCGGACATTGTAGATTTTATTATGTTGCAAGAAACGGTGATCCGGATTTTGGAAATCTGTTCTGGTCATTTCAGGGCGGACGTTATATGAAAACGGTCAAAGTCATGTTCCAGCGTTATGTGGAAATTATGCTCTGGTCATTCTTGCTGATCATTCCGGGTATTGTCAAATATTATGAATATATGCTTGTGCCGTATCTAATGGCAGAGAATCCAAATTTGTCAAAACAGAGGGCTTTTGATATTTCAAAACAAACCATGCAGGGCGAAAAATTAAAATGCTTCTGGTTACAGCTTTCTTTTATTGGCTGGTGGATTCTGGGCGCACTTCTTTTTTATATTGGAGCTATTTTTGTTGTTCCGTATTATATGGCAACGATGGCCGAGTTTTATTCCTGTATGCGTGCCAAAATGCTCAGCTATCATATCACAACACAGGAAGAATTAACTTATAAAGGCAATGACGTTCCCAATTCTTATGATAATATTAAATATCATCAAATGAATCCGTATGATATGGATCTGTCTCAGCAGAGACCTGCACCCCATCAGGAAGAACAGAAAAAAGTGGATTTAGAAAAAAAGCCGCCGTCTGATGATGAGCAATAAGAAAAGCTGCCGCATGATTGCGGCAGTTTTTGTTATATCCCATAATATTCTTCAATGCTTAGGCTTTCCGTACCGGCTACACCTAAATAAGTCGCATACTGGAGAATTCTGGCGGCATCAGAAGAATTTACTTCATAACTCTGATTCACATCCGCACAAGCAATCTGTTTTTCTGAAAGAGTGCCCGGTCGTCCTGCACCCTCTTCAACTACATGTTTCAGTAGCATAGACGCATCAATAGAATTAATATTTCCGTCGTGATTAATATCACCCATGTGATAAACCAGATCCGGAAGTTCAGAATCTCCTGTAAAAATCTGCACCCAATAAATAATATTATTTTTGACAGCCACGCCTACCCCGATCGCATCCATATTGACATTCAGAATATTTTCACGATGGCCTTTTGTGGAAGTCATCCAATCATTCACAACTTCCTCCGGAGAAGATTGTCCCCAAGCAATATTTTCAGCGGCGTACATGTAAAAAATATTCTCATCAATCAAAGCAGTATAAAACCCTCTGCCATCAGGCCGGAGATGATTATAATCCTGAAGCAATTCCTGTGCACGGATATTTGCCACTTCATCAAGTGCTTCTTTTTCAGAAACTGGTGAAATCCCTTGTGCAGTCCGTTCCTGATTTACAATTTTTATCACTTCTTCGATCTGTTTTTGATAAATCTGACTTTTAGCAGAAACCGGAAGCGCATCCATTTGCATGATCGCTAACAGCATGAACGGAAACAATTTCCAGTTGATATGTAATTTCATAGCCATTCCCCCCTTTCTTTGCAATATGATATTAATCTTATCATAGCAGATATTTTCAGGAAATACAAGCTATTTTTGGGAAATTCTGAAAAATCAGCTCTTTGCACAAAAACAATTTTCATGATTAAGCGAAATGTTACAAAAAAGTCCTGCAAAGGCAGGACTTGTATCATTCTTTTTCAACCCAGCAGACAACAATGCCGCCATCTCCGTAATGGGTTGTTGTGCTTGCACCGCATCTCTGAATATGAATATTTTCAAAATCGCCAAGCTGTTCCATTTCTTTTTTACAGCTTTCGATAATAGTATCATTTACTCCGGTATGTCCTAAATATGCCATTTTACGCTCAATGCCTTTTGTCACTTTCAGCATGTCCTCAACCGCTTTGACAGCAGATTTTTCCAGCTTGCCGCCGTAACTTTTCTTTGTATAAAAATAGCCGTCTTCTATGGCAATAGTAGGCATCCTTCCAAAAACAGAGAGCATCAGTTTCTGTGCAACATTAATGCGTCCGCCAGAATGAATAAAATCCAGATTTTCAATAATGACATGCATTCTGATTCTTTCTGTCATAGCAGTGCAATATTTGATAATTTCATCAGAAGATTTTCCTTCCTGAACCATTTCAGCTGCTTTGGTAATCAGGGGCATAATCCCGATCGTATAGGCTTTACTATCAATGACATGAACTTTATTAAAATTTTCAGCTGCTGCAATGGCATTGTCATAAGCATAAGAAAGTTTCTGTGATGTAGCAAAATGAATGACAGTATATCCCATATGTGCATAACGAGTGAAAAAACGAAATGTTTCCTGCACGGTTGGGGGCAGTGTTGTGACAAGATCTTTTGTTTTCTTGAAATAATCAACAATATCATCCGGCTTAACAGAACCATCATCTAAAGTTTGCTCATTTCCCGTTTTGATTGTAACAGGCAGCCTTTTGAGATTATACTTTTGTATTGTTTCAGCATCTACATCAAGGCCGCTGTCAAAAGTAATGATAATTTTCTCTTCCAAAACAATTTACTCCTCTCTAAATATGAATTGTATTAACAATATTAACACAAAGTTTAAATCCTCTCAGCTATAGTATACCATATTTTTCGATGCATGTCAAGTAAAATCATCCCTCTTTTTACAGAGGGATGATGAATTTTATAATTAATCACCGAAAGAAATACCCAGATCACGGGCTGTTTGTACTTCCTGCCCTTTGGGATCAACCAGCTTTTTCTTACCTGCAATATCTTCCAGTTTATTAGAAGTTACCTGACCATTGACATAGGCAACCGTGCGGCCAAATTTATTATCAGCGATCAGTTTAGCGGCATGAACACCGAACTGTGTGGCAAGCAGTCTATCATAAGCACTGGGAGAACCGCCACGAAGCATATGACCCGGAACGCAAACACGAGCCTCTATGCCAGTATTTGCCTGAATCTGTGCGGCGATGCGTGAAGTATCATTCCCATTTTCAGCACGATATTTTTCCCGTTCTTTCTTTTTACGCTTTGCCATCTCTGTATCAAAAACACCTTCTGCGACTGCCAGAATAGAAAATGTCTTGCCTTTCTGCGCACGTTTCACAACAGCATCACATACTTTATCAATATCATATGGAATTTCCGGAAGCAGGATAATATCTGCACCGCCTGCAATACCGGAATACAGAGTCAGCCAGCCGGCTTTATTTCCCATAATTTCACAAACAATAATTCTGGAATGGCTTGCGGCTGTTGTATGCAGACGATCAAGCGCATCTGTTGCAATATCCACAGCAGTATGAAAACCAAATGTTACATCTGTACCATAAAGATCATTATCAATTGTTTTCGGTAAGCCGATGACATTCAAACCATTATCCGCAAGAAGCTTGGAAGTTTTATGTGTTCCATTTCCGCCGAGTGTCAGCAGACAATCCAGTTTCTGCTTTTTATAAGTCTCAATCATGTTATCCACTTTGTTGATATTATCCTCACCGATGACAGTCATCATCTTGAATGGCTGGCGTTTTGTGCCCAGAATCGTGCCGCCCTGTGTGAGAATGCCGGAAAATTCAGCCGGCTGCATGTCCCGGCAAAGGCCATGAATCAAGCCATAATAGCCATTGGAAATACCTACGATCTGAATATTATCCTCTCCGAAGCGTTCATAGCAGGCCTTGACAACGCCCCGGATAGTAGCATTCAGGCCGGGACAGTCGCCGCCGCTGGTCAGGATACCAATTCGTTTTTTCATAATTAAAATTCCTCCTTAGAATTTAATAATTTAATTAAAAGCCGATTGCATACAGCACAGAGAAAAAGTGCATGATCGTTCCGGCCAAAACAAACAGATGCCAGATAGAATGAAAATATTTTACATCTTTTCTTTTATAGAAATACACGCCGCCGGAATACATCAATCCTCCCAGAATCAACATGATCAGGCAAAAGGTGGAAAGCTGTTCATATAAAGGCTTAATTGCAAATACAATTGCCCAGCCCATAATGATATAGCAAATAGTTGAAATTTTGCTGAATTTTTCGAGATTGATAGAAGAAAGCACGATGCCGAAAACAGCCGCTGCCCAGATGCATCCGAAAATAGTCCAGCCCAGCCAAACCGGTTGAATACAGCACAAGGCATAGGGCGTATATGTTCCGGCGATCAGCAAAAAGATAGTATCATGATCAAAAATGCGGAAAATGCGCTTTGCTTTCTGATTGGTCAGTGCATGGTAAAGCGTCGACATTGTATATAAAATAATCATGGATAGGCCAAACACAATGGCAGAGGCAAGTTCTGCGCCGCCCCGGTTCAAGGCAGTAAACATAATCAGCACAGTACAGCCAATAATTGCGAGTAATGCGCCTACCCCATGAGAAACAGAATTAAAAATTTCTTCTCCTAGTGTGTAAACCGGCAGGGGTTTCAATACAGTTTCCTGATTTTTCATGATTATGACACTTCCTTTCCATAAGTATTGATTTCAAGACGTTTCCGGAAGTCCGCCGCTGGCATGGGCTTGCCATACAGATAGCCCTGAATATAATCACAGCCCATATCTTTCAGAATTTTAGACTGATTTTCATATTCCACACCTTCGGCAATGGTTTCCATATTCATGGATTTTGCAATCTTGATAACAGCAGAAACAATTTCTTGTGCAACTGTATCCGTTTCGATTTCAATAATAAAAGAACGATCAAGTTTCAATAACGTCAGCGGCAGAAGCTGAATATAGCTCAGAGAAGAATAGCCTGTTCCAAAATCATCCATAGCAAGGAGAATTCCCATTTTCCGGAGTGCATTCATCTGTTGAACAGTATAATTAATATCACCCAGCGCAAGCCGTTCCGTCAGTTCTAATTCAAGATATTTGGCTTCCAGCCCAGCCCTGTCAAGTTCTCTCTGCACCACTTCGCAAACATTGGCCTGATAAAAATCACCAGACGCAAAATTAATAGACATGACAATAGGGGAAAGGCCTTCTTTTTGCCATAGTGCTGTTTGCTGACATGCTTCACATAACACAAAATGACTAATATCTGAAATCATCCCCGATTTTTCTGCAATGGGAATAAATACATTTGGAGAAATCATTGTTCCATCTGGCTTGATCCAGCGGATTAAAGCCTCTGCACCCATAATTTTTTCTGTATGCAGATCAAATTTCGGCTGATAATATAATTGCAGATGCCGCTTTTCAATCGCTTCGGCAAGTGCTTTTTCCATTTCTCCCTGATGCAGAATTTCCTGATGCATTTTGACATCATAGCCCATTAAATAAGAAAGTTCTCCTTTTCGGATAGCAAGTGCAAATTCTGCATGCTCAAGAACTTCTTCAAAATTCTTGCCATCAGAAGGCATATGTGCCACACCAGCAGAACAGCTCAATGAAAGAGAAGAAAAGGCTTCTTCTCTAGTAGAAAGCTCTGCAAATTCTTTCTGAATATGCTCCAGCGTCCGGGCAGGTGTCGTTTCATCATCATAGTCACGCACCACAAGGCCAAAATTATCCGCACTCAGACGGGCAGCAAGTCCCCCATTCCCCTTATGTTTGAACAAAATCGACGCAAATTCTTTTAATAATTTATTTCCGTTGGCATATCCACAGGAATCATTAACAAGATGAAATCTGTCAATATCAAGCACCATGATCCAATAGCATTCCCCTGTTTTAGCATGAGAAGCATAACGCTCATTTCCGGCAAGTGTCAGCCAGGTGCGATTATTAATTTCTGTGATCTTATCCCAATAAGCATAAATTTCAAGTTGTCTGTCTTTTTCTTTCTCTGCTGTAATATTCACCAGTGCGCCCCCGATGATCGGCGCACCATTTTTATCAAACAGATTTGCATGATAATGATAAGCATACCAGATAAACGGCTGTCCCAATTGCGGATAGATCCGGAGTTCCATAATGCGTGGACTTGGCGGCTGGTCTGGATCTGAATGCTGAAGCTGATTTAAATAATCTTCAAATTTAAATCTATCTTCCGGATAAAGCTTTTTACGGAAGTCATTGAATGTGATATGATCTGTCTCAATGCCAAGAAATTTTTTAGCTTCTTCTGAAACATAATATTCATCATGAATGCTTTCGCAAAGCAGAAAGCCCACACCGGAAAGCTTCATAGACAGTGCATAGCGTGTTTCAGAAGTCGCAAGGATCTGCGCATTTTCTGTTAATGTCTGTTTTGCTTCTTCCAATTCTGTTGTTTCAAATCCAATGGAAAAATATAAAGAAGATGTTGCGCTTTCCATCATAGGCGAAGTTGACCAGTTAATAAATCGCTTTTTATTTTCAGAAACCTGCAAACCGCTCCGAAGCATTTCACTGCTCATGATTTCAGCCGCTTCTTTCGGACTGATCCCAATACTATGAAAAAATTTATTCAGCATAATATCGCTGCTTTCTTTGTCCGGATCTGTCACGCCAAGCAGCTCATACATTGCCCGGTTGCCATACATCATAGACAGATCATCTGACCAGATAAATGCAGGTTCGTCAATGCGTTCTACCATATCAAGAATTCTGTCAAGATCCACTGTACTATGCTGGCTTTGATAATAGCGAACAGATAACACAAGAGAAACGGTCAGTATAATCATGCTGAGAATATAAATTCTCAATGCCATCATGGCATAATGTGGATAGGACGAAACCATCATCAACACCCAGATGGAAAGCAGAGCAAAGAGAAGCTCCAGCCATAAAATCAGATTTTTATTATGATGCATTCTTTCGCACTTGCGGCAAAGTGCTGCCCTCCTGTCATGAAAAATTTTGTATGTTCTGCCGCAGTACACACAAAACTAGCTTACATCTATTATACAGCTTTTCAGGAAAAAAGTCAATAAAAACAGAAAAAAATTCCTGAAATTCAGAGCAATTTTTGTAGAAAAAGAACAGCCCCCGGCAGGGCTGATTCTATCAGAAATTGCCGGAGGTATCTTCTTCAAGCTGAAATGTAATTGTAAAATAGGCAAGTTCACCTTTTTCAAATCTGGCACAGCCAGCAGTTACCGTATCCCCACCCTTGCATCCATCCAGCACAGCAAGAACAGAATCATAATCTGAAACAGGTTGATCATTCATAGTTAAAATAAAATCATCTGCTTGCAAATCTGTATTTGCAATATCACAATCTTCACTGATATTGCTGATCCATAGAGATTTTTTCAGCTCTTCCGGCATTTCTTCATGAAATTTATTCTGGAATTCTTGTGCAGCATATTCATTATCTGCTGACATGAAAGTAATACCAATACGGAAACGGCCGGAAACATAGCCTTTTTCAATAAGATCTTGAATAATCGGTCTGGCCTGATTGATCGTAATCGCAAAGCCTAGCCCTTCATAAGTAGATTCATAGGCGGATGCATATTTTGATGAAGTAATACCAATTACTTGACCATACATATTGACCAGTGCCCCTCCGGAATTGCCGGGACTGATAGCCGCATCTGTCTGGATACAATCCATCATGAAGCCTGTGCTTTCTGCTCTTACTTGCCTGTTAATGGCGGAAACAATGCCTTTTGTCACCGTATTGGCGAGGCCTGCCGGATTGCCGATTGCAACCACATTTTCCCCAACATAAACCTGATCTGAATCTCCAAGAATGGCCGGAGGAAAATGACTGCCGGAAATTTTCAAGACAGCAAGATCTGTTTTATTATCACTGCCAATGAGCTGGGCTGTATATTCTGTTTCATCATCCAGAGAAACTTTAAAATCATCCCCCTGCACAACATGTGCATTGGTGATAATATACCCATCTTCTGTGATAATAATTCCTGATCCTGTTCCACTGAGTGCATTTTTTTGATATACATAAACTTCTACAATCGAAGGCTTGACCAGTTCAGCCACGCCCCGGACAGTATATTCTTTATCAGCTGTCACATTTTCATCTTCCGGATCAAGATCCGGTTTTTCCTGTACCTGAATATTTACAATATTCTGTGCGGTAGAAGATGTATAATGCAATGCGCCCTGCATGAGATCCGAAACAATGCAATAAATACAGAGAATAAAAATCATCCCGGCTGAAACGCAAGACATGACAAGAATTTTCTGATTCATGGGAATTGGTTCAGGAGTGGGAACAGGTGGATAAACGGGCTTAGGTTCTTCTGGATAAAAAGGCTCTTCCGGAGATTCTGTTTCTTTTTCCGGAGGGTCATAAAAATCATGATAATCCTGCATAATTCCTCACTTTCTGTTTATTTTACAATAATTTCATAAGTTTGGGTGCGTTCATAATGTTCATAAGCCAAATTTCCTGTCAGAACATTTATGCCATCTACGCCCCATTTATAAGTAACCTGCACTTGTGCAGTTCCTTTTGCCTTTTCGGATATTGTGCATTTTTCTAAATTATCGCCATCGATAATATCAATATATTCACTGCCTTGTATCACATGCCATTCGAACTGTTCATAATTAGGAAAATATTCTTTTGCACAGCTGAGCTGTATCTGTTCACCGACATTGAGTTCTATAGTATCATCAATATCAGGATTTTCAGCTGTGACATTGCGTGAAATAATTTTCTGTGTGATTTAGATTAGGCTGTTCAGCCAAAGTATCAATATATTTCTGATATGCTGTGATAACGCTGTCCCGGTCATCTGTCTCGATGGTATAGTTATATACATGATATTCACCGCTCTGAGAAGGCTCATCATAGGAGAAATCCATTTGTGCAAAAGTATGAAATTCCTGAATCAGCAGACTGTTGGCATCTATTGTAAAATCTGGCTGAGAGATAGGTTCAGCAATTCTGATAGTTTCCCCTGATGGCTTTTCTGGAGGGGAGACATTTGCAGGTTCTTTTGAACTACTGTCCCCAAATAAATCATCTTTGCTTGATGAAGAATTTTCTGAATCATTAATAGAATCCAGTGAATCCAGATCACCGCAGCCGGTCATATTCATGCTTATGCAAAAAACAAACGCAATGATAGAATTTGTAATTTTTTTTATAAGGCTCATCCTTTCCCGGTTGATAAATCATATATTCTTAGTTCAGCGCATTCCCTTTGACAGGAATCTGAATTTCAAAAGATGTGTATTCCCCTTTTACGCTCTTGACAACAATATGACCCTGATGCAGATGAACAATCTTTCTTGATATAGATAATCCCAGTCCCAAACCAGTTTTATCTTTGCTTCGGGATTCATCTGTCTTATAGAACCTGTCAAAAATTTTGGGAAGTTCATCATCTGCCAGCCCTTCCCCGGTGTTCTTGATGCAGATATGTGCTGTCTTATTTTCTTCATATACAGAAAAGCTGATCACACCATTTTCATTTACAAATTTTACAGCGTTTTCGATTAGATTATATAATACCTGAAACATGAGATCCTCGTCTGCTGTTATGATCAGTGAAAGATCTTCCAGCCCTTCCACATCAACATGCTTATCAGTGATCCGTTTTTCAAACATCAGTACGGTACGGATCAAAAGCTGTGCAATATCAACAGAAGAAAGATGAATCTGCATCTCACCAGCTTCAAATTTGGTGAGATTCAGCATAGATTGCACAAGCGTTTTCAGCCGATGGATTTCTTCTGATATAATGCGAAGATATTTTTTATGCTGTTCTTTCGGGATTGTTCCATCAAGAATGCCATCTGCAAAACCGCTGATCGTTGTCATAGGGGTACGCAGTTCATGAGAGACATTGGCGACAAAATTCCGGCGGGTATTTTCATTCTGTTCAATGACTTCGGCCATACGGTTGAGGGTATTGCCTAATGCATATAAATTAGCATGTTCGGGCAGGGTGACACGGGCAGAAAAATCACCTTCGGCATATTGTTTTGTCACGTGTGTAATTTCATCAAGCTGACTATCAAGACGGGAAGCACCAAGCCGGAACAGGATCATGAAAATCAATGTTGCAGCGAGCAGGCAAAGAATCAGATTTCTGGTCAGCATGGCAGTATAAGCCTGTACCATGCTGGCATCACTGACGGCGGCAAGATAATACTGTGTGACATTATCATTTTCAGATTCCAGATAAAAGCGCAGGGCACAGCAATATTGTGCGGCTTCTGCCGCAGATGTATAATAGCCCAGCTGGATAAAATCATCATCTGTGTGCAGATAAGAACGCACAGACGGCGTTAGGATTTCTGTTTCTCCGCTTTCACCGGGATATAATTCTTTTCCTTCTTCGTCATAGAGAAAAATCGTATAATGATATTCACATTCTGCTGTTCTGACAAGCTTCCGGATTTCTTCATTTGGCATAAATTCCGGATCTGTATAGGCTTCTGAAATATTTGTAATCAATGCATCACAGTTCTGACGGATAGATACCTCAATCGTATCCCGATAAGAAGCGACTGCGCTGCAAATCATGATAACACCTGTCAGCAGGATGCCGAACAGGAGCAAAAGCCCGGAAAGGCGGAAATAGCTTTGAGAAACCGGGCTGTTTTTTTGATTGGAAAATAATTTGCCCATTTAAGATTCTTCATCCGCTTCGAATTTATAGCCCACACCCCAGACAGTTTTTAAAGCCCAGTGGGGGGAGACATCTGCCAGCTTTTCACGCAGTCTCTTGATATGAACATCAATTGTTCTGGAATCGCCATAATATTCAAAACCCCAGACTTCATCCAGCAGCTGATCCCGTGTATACACATGATTGGGATTAGATGCCAGATAGAATAATAATTCCAATTCTTTAGGGGGAGTATCCAGTACTTTATCATTGACCCGGAGTTCATAGCGTGTCATATTGACAACTAATTTATCATAACGGACTTCCCTTGTTTCGGGTTCTGTGGTATTTGTCCCCATTCTTCTGGCAATTGCCTTGATTCTTGCAATTACTTCCTTAGCATCGAACGGCTTTGCAATATAATCATCTGCGCCCAGTTCCAAGCCAAGGACTTTATCAAACGTTTCATTTTTGGCAGAAATCATAATAATTGGTACATTGGAATCTTTTCTGATCTCCCGGCATACCTGACGGCCATCTATGGAGGGAAGCATAATATCCAGAAGAACAATATCCGGATTCAGTGCCCGGAATTTATTCACTGCTTCTTTTCCGTCATTGGAGATAATGACATGATATCCTTCTTTTTCAAGATACATTCTCAGCAGTTCACAAATATTTTGATCATCATCTACAACTAATACTTTCTCTAAGGCCATAATCAAAAACCCCTTTCTTGTTCTGAAGTAAAAAAACTCTATCATAATTATACATGATTTATCTGTGAATTGTATGAATTTTTCATGAATAAATCATGAATAAATTTTAAACTTATCAAAACAGCTGTTTTGATTTTATGTAAAAATATAACTGAAAATTCAACATCTGGAAATGAAATTTATGCAAAAAGCGGATTTTTGCAAAATAGACTTGATTTTTTCTGCAAAGCTGGTAAAATAGAATTAGCACTCGAAGAGAGAGAGTGCTAAAACTGAAATCATCAGAATCACAGAAGGAGGAATTTCTCATGACTATCAAACCGCTGGCCGACAGAGTTGTTATCAAGATGACAGAGGCCGAGGAAACTACGAAGAGCGGCATCATTCTTGCCGGTAATGCAAAAGAAAAACCCCAGGTTGCAGAAGTCACTGCTGTAGGTGAAGGCAAATATGATGATAATGGCAAGTTCGTTCCGATGAATGTCAAAGTCGGTGACAAAGTACTGATCAGCAAATATGCCGGTACAGAAGTCAAGATTGACGGTGTGGAATATACCATCCTCAGACAAGACGACATTCTCGCAATTGTAGAATAATTACAGACAGGAGAGATCAATATGGCAAAAGATATTAAATATGGCGAAGATGCCAGAAAAGCACTCCAGGCCGGTATTGATAAGCTGGCCAATACCGTTAAGATTACATTAGGGCCTAAAGGTAGAAATGTCGTTCTGGATAAAAAATTCGGTGCGCCCCTGATCACAAATGACGGTGTTACCATTGCAAAAGATATTGAACTGGAAGACGCTTTTGAAAATATGGGCGCACAGCTTGTGAAAGAAGTTGCTACAAAAACAAATGATGCAGCTGGTGACGGTACAACAACAGCTACTTTGCTGGCACAAGCTATTGTCAGTGAAGGTATGAAAAATATTGCTGCTGGTGCAAATCCCATGATTCTGAAAAAAGGCATTGCCAAGGCTGTGGATGCCGCTGTTGAAAATATTAAGGCAAATTCCAAGCCTGTTGAGGGTTCAGATGATATTGCAAGAGTCGGCACAGTTTCCTCTGCTGATGAAAGTGTTGGTCAGCTGATCGCTGATGCAATGAATAAAGTAAGTTCTGACGGTGTCATCACAATCGAAGAAAGCAAAACAGCAGATACCTATTCTGAAGTTGTGGAAGGTATGCAGTTTGATAAAGGCTATATTTCTCCCTATATGGTAACAGATACCGAAAAAATGGAAGCTGTTTATGATGATCCGTTTATCCTGATTACAGATAAGAAGATTGGCAATATTCAGGAAATCCTTCCCCTGCTGGAGCAGCTGGTGCAGTCCGGTAAGAAACTCGTGATCATTGCAGAAGATATTGAAGGCGAAGCCCTGACAACAATCATTCTGAATAATCTGAGAGGCGTTTTCAAGTGTGCCGCTGTTAAAGCTCCGGGCTATGGCGATAGAAGAAAAGAAATGCTGAAAGATATTGCTATTCTGACTGGTGCTGAAGTGATCACAGAAGAATTAGGCCTTGAATTGAAAGATACTCAGATTTCACAGCTCGGCCGTGCTCGTCAGGTAAAAATCCAGAAAGAAAATACAATCATTGTTGATGGTGCAGGCAATCCGGAAGCCATTGCTGATAGAAAAGCACAGATCAAGAATCAGATCGAACTCGCAACTTCTGATTTCGATAAAGAAAAGCTCCAGGAAAGACTTGCAAAACTGTCCGGCGGCGTGGCTGTGATCAAAGTCGGTGCAGCTACTGAAATCGAAATGAAAGAAAAGAAGCTCAGAATTGAAGATGCTCTTGCCGCTACAAAGGCCGCTGTTGAGGAAGGTATCGTAGCAGGCGGCGGCACAGCCCTGATCAATGCAATTCCGGCAGTCAATGCCCTGATTGATACGCTCGAAGGCGATGAAAAAACCGGTGCACAGATCGTAGGTAAGGCTCTGGAAGCTCCGCTCCGTCAGATTGCTTTGAATGCTGGTCTGGAAGGCAGTGTTATCATTGATAAGATCATCAGTTCTGAAAAAGTCGGATATGGCTTTGATGCTTATAATGAAACTTATGTTGATATGATCCCGGCCGGAATTGTTGATCCGACTAAGGTAACAAGAAGCGCACTCCAGAATGCTGCATCTGTTGCTGGAATGGTTCTGACAACAGAAAGCCTTGTTGCTGATATTAAAGAACCTGAACCGCCAGCTCCTCCGATGCCTGCCGGTGGTATGTATTAATCCGCAAAAGAAAAAATCTTATCTGCTCTGGTGTCTCCCATCAGAGCGGATTTTTTTGTAATTAAAAATATTGTTTTTCGATAAAAAACGATTGACAAACAGAAAATAATATGCTATAATCAATATAACATAGTGAAAGGAAGTGTCAGTTTTGGAATCTGGTTATCTGAGTGAATATTTAATCATGATTTTGATATTAGCTCCCTTTGTGATTCTCCCGATTGTCCTCACAATAGGAAATTTGATCGCATTATTCCGGAAATGGGATGATCTTACCGATCAGCAGAAAGGAAAACAAAAACGCCGCTGTATCATAACGATCATTCTCGGCATTGTGTTTTCTATCTTCTGGGCTTACACGTTCGGAGAAGTTACCGATTATGAATATTATGAAGCGATCGTAACCGGAGGAATGCCCTTTGATGGCCTGTTTCATGTCATCATTTCAGGAGAATTCGGAACATGGTTCTGGGTGATGGCTATGCTATCAATACTTTGTCTTTGTTTTCTTCAATGCCTGATGGGAAAACGCAAGCCCCCTTTGATAAGCGTGATACTCATCGCCGGAACATGCACCGCCAATCTGCTGAGCATGTTATTTCTGTTGCAGACCGCCATTAATTTTTTTCTGATGTGGCCGATATGGATTTTTCTTTTGAATATCCTGCTTCTTTCCGTCCGTGCGGTCTCTGATGAAATTGATTTTCAATTAAATGTATTTCGCTTTGATGATCAGCTTCCCTCACATGGCCTGAATGCCTTTATTTATCGTATATTGAATACTAAAAGCCGCTGGATGTTTGCCGGAATTATCATGTTTCTGCCAATTGTGGGAATTTTACTGATCATTCTGATCCTGACCGGACAGGGTGCAGATAGTATCATTAAGGCATTTACCATGACAGCAGATTGGACTTTTTCACAGCAGATCCCCCCGCCCCCGGATGAATATGATGGACATTATCTCTGTACCGTTGCCGCTGGTGGTCATAAGAAAATTGTCAAGCCTCTCAGGATGGGCATCCGGAATGGAAAACAGATTGTTGTCAACAGACAGTTATGCATTGCGAATGCATTCGAAGATTTGCTTATTGATAAAACGCCCCGGCTTCATAAAAAAATCCGCAATTTTTATGATACTTATGGCTATCCAATATCGAAATATATTAAAACGCCGATCTGCGCAGATATGATTTATTTGCTGATGAAGCCGCTTGAATATTTTTTCTTGATCATGCTATATCTGTTTGATCTGCGCCCTGAATGCAGAATTGCCATGCAGTATACCGGGCAAAAATATCACAGTGCAGATTTTTGATAATTCCTTGACAAGTGCTTGATTCTGTAGTATAATAAAAATAATCTGAAAAGAAAGGACTGTCTGTTATGTGGTATATCAAAGCTGATAAACAACTGACGGAGCAGGTGCTGCATTATGGGGAAGATATTCTCTGTTCTTCGAAAATGCAGTCAGAACGAAATTTTATGCAGCATGGGACAACAAATTGCTATATTCATTCGATCTGTGTGGCATACATGGCACTGCGAGTAGCACAAGTATTGCATATAGAGCAGATTGATAAAAAAAGTCTGGTGCGTGGCTGTCTGCTTCATGATTTCTTTCTGTATGACTGGCATGATAAAGCATCTGCCTGCAAATTTCACACACTGATGCATCCGATTGTCGCCCTGCATAATGCAGAAAAAGAATTTGTATTAAATAAGATCGAGCGTGATATTATCCGGAAGCATATGTTTCCGTTATGTTTTCCGCTGCCAAAGTATAAAGAAAGCTATATCATCACAATTGCAGATAAATGCTGTGCAGCCAGCGAAATCTGGCATTTATATTCTTTGGAAAAAGTGATCAATATGTTGGAGGGTAGAATTCAGCATGATCTTCTGCATATTCCAGTGGATCATCCTGTAATTGCATAATATCAGAAAAAAATTGCCGCAGTCATGCGGCAGTTTTTTCAGAAAAAGAAGGGCTGAATCTGATTTCCTTGTAATGCGGCTATAATAGTATCCGCAGTTTTAGAAAAATCTGCTACCAGAGAAGAGGGCTTTTTCTCCGGATTATCTTGGGCTAGAGGTACAAAATAATATTGCTTTGCATTCGCAAGCATTCCCAGATTTTTCAGGCTTCCGGCAAGAGCATCATTGGAGGCAATGGCAAGCACAACGGGTTTCTGACCTCTTAGATGAGATTTGACAGCCATTGTGACAGGGGTATCTGTCACGCTCCATGCCAATTTAGCGGCAGTATTAGAAGTACATGGCTCTACAAGCATAATATCCGTCAGCTGGTGAGGGCCTATCGGTTCAGCGTCTGCAATCGTGCAGATCACTTTTTTGCCACAGATCTGTTCCAGCTTTTCACGCTGTTCCTGCGCCGTGCCGAATCTTGTGGAGATAGTGGCGGCATGTTCAGACATGATCGGAATCAGCTCTGCACCGCAGGAAACAAGATATTCTGCCTGTTCCAGAGCCTGCCGGAAGGTGCAGAAAGATCCGGTCATAGCAAAGCCAATTTTCAGATTTCTGAAATCATGCATAATCTGCGCCCCTTTCTTCCAGAATATGCAGGATGGTTGTGGCAATAATTTCTCCTGCTGTGACGGGGGCAGTTTTTCCGGGCAGTGATAATGCCCATACAACACGTTTTCCTAATGTTTGAGCGGCTTCCCAGTCTACGCCGCCGGGTCTCGAAGCCAGATCCAGGATCAATGCATCCGGACTGATTTTTTCAAGTATATTTTCTGTTATGACCTGTGCCGGAACGGTATTGCAGATGACATCAAATTCTCCGGCATAGGATTCAAGTTCTGTGAATGCAATGCTTTTGCATCCGGTCATTTCGGCCTGTGCACGTTTGACAACATCTCTTGCGGCAACGGTCACATCTGCGCCCATTGCATATAGCAAAGGGGCAAGATATTTTCCGATTCTTCCAAATCCAAGAATCAGAATGCGGCTGCCGTAGATCGTCCGGGGCATTTCTTCCAGCATGAGCTGAACTGCACCTTCAGCAGTAGGAACAGCATTTCTTGTGCTCATCTCTTCACGGGCTAAGTAATCAATTGTTTCAATATTAGCCTCATCAAAGAGCTTTTGTGCTTTTCCGAACTTTCCGCCGAATGCAAGCCCATCGGATTTTAATTTTGCTGTCAGGAAATTCAATGACAGATTATTTTGACTGAAGGGAGCATTGACGAGTACACCATCATCTGAAACAGGCATGGGAAGAATGAGAATATCACAGGTAGGAATTTCGGCAGGGGATTCAATCAGGCGAATTTTTTCAGAAAGGCTTTGTCTGGCAAGACCGACAGCAAAGACATCAAATTTTTCTGCGAGTGCCTGAGCAGCATAGCCATATCTGAGATCCCCACCAGCTACGAGGATCGTTTTTTTCATGTGCATCACTCCTTTTTAATAGAATATGCACAAATCTGATTCAGGTGACGGAAGATTTCAGACCAATTCCGGCTCTGGCATCAGTTGAACGGCATTGACAACCAGACTGACAGAATTTTCAATTCCGAGTTTGCCGGTATTCAGACACAAGATATAATTATTTTTATCATGCCAGTTGCCGCCTGTATTAATATTATAAAATTTTTCCCGGCGGCTGTCGATTTTAGGGAGTACGACACCAATTTCTTTTTCTGGAACATGATAAGCTTGCTGTGCATACTGCAATCTGAAAGATTTAGATGCATAGGCAAAAATGCTGAATTTATGAGGATTTTCACGAAGAATCCAGTTTCCACAGCGGCCAACAATCACACAGCTGCCCTGTTCGGCCAGTTCCTGAATAATCTGTGTTTCTGTGATATACAGCTTATCAGACACAGGAAGATTATCCTCCATGGTACGAGCTGGATTAGAATTCAGTAACAGAGTATATAAAAAACTTTTTGGAGAAGATTCTTCTGCTCCTTCCAGCTTAGTCACCGGAACGCCTAATCTTTCCGCTGCCATTTCCAGAATTTCATGATTATAAAACGGTATTCCCAGTTGTTCCGCAACTTGCTTCCCGATGACACTGCCGCCGCTTCCATATTCTCTTTCAATTGTAATAATAGGATGATTCATGTATATCAACGCTCCTTTTAAAATCAGCCTGATTCCTGAAAGAACCGGCTGTATTTGAATTATGTTTTTTTAGAATTAGGCCATGCATTTATTATAGCATATTTTGAACAAAAAATCACTGATTTTTTTGAAAAAAACGCCGCTTTCATGAAATTCTGCATTTTGACTAAATTCAGCCCCTGTTTTTTATGCAATTTGTTTTCAGAATTTTATAGATTTGTGTGGCAGGATGTGTTATAATAAAAAAAAGATGGCAATGAAAGGAGGGAGCGGCATCTGCCGCCTATTGATGAAAAAATATCGGTCAGGCCGTCTTGTTGCACTGATGCTTGCTGTTGTATTCGGATGCATGAGCATGACTGCCTGTAAATCTAGAACAGATAACACCGTTTCTGAAACAAGTTCTATCATTTATCAGGATGATGATCCACCCGCTACTACTCAGAAAAAAATAGTGGAAACGATCCCTGCCCAGGCAACAGAACCCCCTACAGAACATGTCAGCCCAAAAGAATCTTTTACAATCCATTCCGGAACACAAAAAGCCGTCTCTGGTGCTGTGCTGAATCATGAAACAAATAAAAATTATCCCCTGCCGCTGTCAGATTTTATTGCTGATGGTGATAGCATTCAATCATTTGTTTTTGAATTTGAAGCTTCTGCCAATATCGGAACATATCAGGGCGGATGCGGTATTTCTGTTACGGAAGATTGCGCCGCCGCTACAAATGAATATTGGTATCAGTCTGCTGATTTTACAGCCTCCGCTGATGGACATTATGTAAAAGTGACTTGGAATCTCCCGGAAGAAATTCAGGAATATATCAATGCTTCCGGTACGGTTCAGATTGGATACTGGTGGGGTGATACAGAAAATGTAGAATTAAAATATGTCACCTGCAATTATACCCGTAGTGTAACCCTGCCCGTAGATGATACGGCAGAAATTTCTGTTGATGCTTCTTTGAATTATAATCAGGAGGAAAATAAATCTGTGAAAATTCCACTTTCTGAAATTCTTGATGATGGGTATACCCCTCAGGTAATTCAATTTAATATCAGCGCAGATGCGCCGCTTGGAAAAATCAATGCCGGTTTTGGCATTCAGACAAGCAATGATTGGTATCAGAGTGAAACCGTTTCCCAGTTCACAAATGATAGTTCTTTGTCATTGACATGGCTCATCCCTGAAAAAATAAAAAAACAAGTTCCCAAAAATGCAGAACTGGAATTTGATTATTTTTGGAGCGAATGCAGTAATATTCAGCTGAATTCTGTATCTGTCAGCTATAGCTATGGCTCAGAAGGCCGCCTTGATCCCAATCGTCTGCCGGATGATGCAGAAATTCATGTTATTCATCAGAGTGATGATGCCCGGAATATCGTTGAAAATATCAAAGTCGGATGGAATCTCGGCAACACACTGGACTGCTATAATGTAACATGGACAGTCCCCGAATTTGAAACCGCTTGGAATAATCCCAAAACCACAAAGCAAATGATTGATTCTGTCAAAGCAGTAGGATTCAATGCAATCAGAATTCCTGTCTCTTGGTCAGATCATATTGATGAAGAAGGCAATATTAATACAACATGGCTGAATCGTGTCCAGCAGGTTGTGGATTATGCAATGGATAATGGATTATATACGATTCTGAATATGCATCATGATGATTATACTTGGCTGAATCCTACTTATGAAGATGAGGAAGCTGTGACACAAAAATATGTCAAGATCTGGTCACAGATTGCGGAACGCTTCCAGAATTATGATACAAAATTATTATTTGAAGGTTTGAATGAACCTCGTGTTGTCGGCAGTCCTTCCGAATGGACAGGCGGCACACCAGAAGAACATGACGTGATTAATCATTTATTGCAGAAATTTGTGGATACGGTTCGGGCGAGTGGAGGTAATAATGAGCTGCGTACGCTGATTATTACAACACATGCCGCTTCTATCACAGAAAATGCCATCAATGGCCTTGTCATGCCGGATGATAATAATCTAATTATATCTATTCATAACTATGCACCATGGAAATTTACAAATTCTGAATTTCCAAAAGAAACCGCTTTTGATGATGCGGCAAAAGCAGAATTAGATCAGCAGTTTGATTATCTTTATGATACATTTGTCAGTCAGGGTGTTCCTGTCATCATCGGGGAATTTGGCGCAGAAAATAAAAATAATCTGAAAGATCGTGCAGCTTATTATGAGTATTATATCTCTGCGGCGGCTGAAAGAGGAATTCCCTGTTTTGTATGGGATAACAATGTGACGAATGGCACGGGAAGCTATGGCCTTTATGACCGTGAAAATGATGACTGGTATTTTCCTGATATTATCCAATCCATTCAAGAAGCTATTTCTTAAAAAAAGCCCGGCGTTCTGCCGGACTTTTTTTAGGAGATCAATTCCAGTTTTAAAATATGCTTCATGATAGAAAGTGAATCTGTTGCATCTGGAAAACCATTTTCATTAATATCCGATGCATGAAGCTGTTCAGAATTTAATGAAGCTTTTCCATAAATTGCTTTGTTAATATAAATCACATCCATAATATTCACATATCCATCTGTATTGACATCTCCTTTCATAGATGTAAATTGATCTTCTTCGATCGTAATAGAACCATCTTTCCAAACCACATTTCCAGAAACAACATAATCCGTATTCAGTCCATGATTATACCAGATATGTGATTTTGTCGTCTGATTAGGGTCTTGAGATAAGTAATAAATAGGATAAACATCTCCCGGTTTTGCAGACTGCGGAATTTTCACCAGCAGCAACAGCAGATTGGAAGCCTCCTCCCGATAAAATGGTGTACTTTGCGCCCATGTTACCCAACAATATCCTGCAATATTAGGATCTGTAAAAGATACATTCAAATGCAGAGGTTCACCATAAGAAGCAGAAGAATAATCACTCCTGTTCATAGGTGTAAATCGACATTGACTATCTACATCAATTCCAAATTCGAAGGCGTTAAGATTGACATTTTGTTCCAGGCGGACAAATACAGGTACTTCATAATCCGCATCAGCCAGATGATTCCGGGGAACAGATACCTGGTCAATTGAAATAGAAACATCAGGATTTGCAGCATAGGCCGGAAGCGCACCCGCAGAAATGCCTGTGAGAAAACCTGATAATAATATTACCAGTTTTTTCGATTTTTTCGTCATATTTAATTTTCCTTTCTTTCTTTTTATTTATTTTATCATAATTTCTGAAAGATTGCAAGTAGTTTCTGAAAATATTTTTTGTTAGCTAGGCTTACAGAAAATATTGACAAAAATATATCAATGTGTTATAATAGCAAACGTGTAGGAGGATTTTGATCATGAGTGAATCTTTTAAAAGCATCCTGACGAAAGCTGTATTATCCGGTATTATGATTGGGATCGGTGGAACAGTGTATCTTGCTGTTGAAAATAAATATCTTGGTGGCTTTCTGTTCAGTTTGGGATTATTTACGATTTTAAGATATGGCTTTGCTTTATATACTGGAAAAGTAGGCTATATTCCCGATAGAAAACTGGATTATATCAAAGAAGTGGGTACGACTTTGCTGGGCAATGTGCTCGGAACAGGATTGACTGCGATATTGATCCGATTGACAAGAACCGGTCTGCTGGTTCATGAAAATGCCCTTAAAGCAATGAATACGAAAATGGGAGATTCTTTTACAGGCCGGTTGATTCTTGGGTTTTTCTGCGGTATTTTGATGTTTGTCGCCGTTGATAATGGAAATCGATGTAAATCAGAAAATAGAGATATGTCTTTTATATTTGGCACAGTATTGCCGATTATGGTTTTTATTTTCTGTGGATTTAATCATTCTGTTGCGGATTGTTTTTATTTTTTTGCCGCAATTGATACCCCGGAAATGTTTTTTTCTGGATTAGGATATCTTTTGACGATCGTTCTGGGCAATGCTCTGGGTGGTATGCTGATCCCAATTTTTATGAAAGGCTTTGACAAAAAAACAGCCTGATTTACAAGAAACTGCCTGCTATGATAAACATTGTCAGCAAGCAGTTTCTTTTTTGATTTGACAAGTACTGATTTTTGTGATATAATATTGCTATGCAGTATTTGATTACATTCTTGGAAGGCATTGTTTCATTTTTATCACCATGTATGCTACCATTGCTTCCTGCCTATCTTTTTTATTTTTCAGGGGGACAAAACCGTCGTTCTCATACATTGGCGAATGCAGTCATGTTTGTGCTGGGGTTCACACTGGTTTTTTCTGTCATGGGTATCTTTGTGGGAACGCTGGGCAGTCTGCTGAATGATCATAGAATAGTGGTAAATCTGTTCTGTGGCGGCATGATGATTTTGATGGGAATGCGCTGTCTTGGCTTTTTTGAATTTTCTTTTCTGAAAGGATATGCTGGAGCGGTAAAGATCACAGGTTTATTTTCAGCTTTTCTTTTTGGATTGATCTATGCATTCAGTCTAACTCCATGCATTGGAACATTTCTAGGTTCTGCGCTGATGCTGGCATCTGTTTCGGCCAGTGCCGGGAAAGGTCTGCTTCTGCTGATTCTGTATTCTCTTGGGCTGGGACTTCCGTTTTTGATTTCAGCTATATTGATTCAGCAATTGACACAGGCATTTGCTATTATTCAGAAACATTATGCACTTTTGAATCAGATCTCTGGTATTGCGCTGATTCTAATGGGACTGTTGACAATGACAGGAATATTTGTTTAACAAGTTTAATTTTTAATGTTCATGGAATGCGAACTTTTGACAGAAGTCGCCGAAGCTCGTGAATGACAAAATTATGCTTTGGCGTGGATTGAAACAATAAAAAGTGAAAGATGGCATAACAAGATGAGGTGAGAAAATGGGAAAAAAAACCGGACTGATTATTTCAGCCATAAGTTTAGCAGTGTTGCTGGCTGGGGCAAGTGCGGCATATACATCCATGCGTCAGAATGAAACAGCTGAATTTGTACCGGAAACGCTTCCGGAAACCATTCCGGAGACAAGTATCCAGAATCCGCCTGCACCAGATTTTGTCATGCTAAATCAGGATGGTGAAGAAGTCCGGCTTGCTGATTTTGTCGGAAAGCCGATATTAGTCAATTTTTGGGCAACATGGTGTCCTCCCTGCCGGGAGGAACTGCCTTATTTTGAAAAAGCTTATGCAGAATATCAACAAGATGCTGTATTTCTGATCGTGAACGAAACGGACGGGAGACGAGATACAATCGGAAAAGCGGAAACATTTATTCAGGAAAATAATTATTCTTTTCCATTGTATTTTGATACACAGGGAAGCGGTGCAAAAGCCTATTCTATCTTGTCGATTCCGGTGACAGTTCTGATTGATCCAGATGGTGGACTTGCTTATCAACATATCGGTGCATTGTCGGAAACAGAATTGTTTGACATGCTGGAAAGACATATTCCAAAATCTGAAGGGGGTTAATTTGATGAAAGAAATGATTTTATCCATTAGCGGAATGATGTGTCCGCATTGTGAGGCCGCTGTCAAAAAATGTCTGGAAGCGTTTCCTGAAATTGCAGAAGCAATTCCGGATCATGAGAAAAATCAGGCAGTTCTGCATTTGAATGCGGATCTCAAAGATCTGACAGCTGTAAAACAAGCAATTACAGAAGCAGGTTATCATGTCATTGACGGATGATGAATAATTCTGAAAGGAACGGGTATACTGCTATTGTTCCGGAATGATTCTAAAAACAGGAGTGTTTGTGATGAACATGAAGAAAAATATGAATATCAAATGTACCGTTTCTCAGTGTAAAAATAATCTTGTGACAGAAGATTATTGCTGTCTGGACTGCATTCATGTAGGCACACATGAAGCTGATCCGACTGTTCCAGAATGTGTAGACTGTAATTCTTTTGTAAAAAGAACAGATTCTGCCCTAGATTAAAACCGGGACTGCCGTTCTCCGGATTCCCGCCGCTGAGCGGCAGTCTCCTTTTTTCGTCAGACTGTACAAAAATCTGCTGTGGAAAAATTGCAGAACAGCGAAAGTATTTACAATTTTTCCTGAATCTATTGCGAAATTTTGATAAATTAGTTATAATAATCTAAAGGAGGCTGATCTTCATGAGCAATACACCCGATCTTGATAAAACCATGACTTTTTCCATGTGCGATGACAGAGAACTGGAGCTGAAACAGACCCTTTCTATTGTCTATGATGCACTGGTGCAGAAAGGCTATAACCCGATCAATCAAATTGTTGGCTATATCCTGTCAGAAGATCCGACTTACATAACAACACATAATAATGCCCGCAATCTGATCCGCCATATTGACCGGGATGAACTGCTTCAGATCTTGGTGAAATCTTATCTCAAAGACTGATTTTTATGCCCTGTGCTCTGCATGGGGCATATTTCTGCCCGTCCGGCATATACTAACCCTGCCGCAGATTTGCGGACATTTTTCAGAAAGTGAGATTTTTCAACATGAAAAAAATGCTTGCCGGCCTGCTGTCCGGTATCCTGCTGACCGCCGGAAGTCTCCCGGTTTATGCTGCCGGGAATGCCATCGGTTATGGACAGGGAACACAGGTCAATGCTGAAAATATCCCCATCGGTGCGCTTGATTTTGATGCACAGTATGGAAAATATGATGCCTATGCCACAACACCAGACAGAAATAGAATTATCATCACTTTTGATCAAGGCTATGAAAATGGATATACGGCTCAGATTTTGGATACGCTCAAAGAAAAGAATGTTACAGCTGTCTTTTTCCTGACAGGCGATTATGCAAAAAAAGAATCTGATCTTGTCCGGCGTATGATAGCAGAGGGGCATATGATCGGCAATCATGGAATGACACATGCCAGTCTGCCGCTTTTGAATGCTACAGAAGCCCGTAAAGAATTGATGAGTTTGCATGAATATGTCATGCAGAATTATGATTATGAAATGCAGTATTTCCGCTGCCCGTGCGGAGAATATTCTGAACAGGCCTTACAAATAGCGCAGTCTCTTGGCTATAAAACGATCTTTTGGAGCGGTGCACATGTGGATTGGCTGACAGATAAACAGCCCGATCCGGCACAGTCTCTCGAAAAGCTGGTTAATGCCGCACATGGCGGAGAGATTCTTCTTCTGCACTCTGTTTCCGCAACGAATGCACAGATTCTCGGCGAACTGATTGACCGTCTCCGTGCAGAAGGATATGATCTCTGATCAGGAAAACGGCAGTGTCTCAGAAAAAGACACTGCCGCTTTTTATGGCATTTTTGGCTTTTATGACAATATTTCTGTCGTTTTCATAAGTCAGAATCCGGGAGGCATAGCCAATATCTACCCAGCGAACTTCTGAAATTTCCCCTGCCTGAGGCGTGAAATTATAATTCCTGGCAAAGCCGATGAAATAGACAACAATTTTCTGGGTATCACGCTTCGGCGAATAAGAAACAGTTTCCCGGAAAGTCGGATCAATCCGGACATCAATGGAAGTTTCCTCCCGTACTTCCCGGACAGCGGTTTCCATTTCTGTTTCACCAGATTCCATATGTCCCTTAGGAAATGACCAGTGGCCGCTGTTCAGATGCCGGATCAGAAGAATTTCAATGTTTCCGTGAAATCTGCGGTAGACAATTGCGCCGCAGGACTTCTCATGCCGCATGAAAAAAAGACTCCTTTCTAAAATAGGATTTGTAAAAAGTGCTTACAAATATTATAACATATTTTCACGGTTTTGTCTATATTTTTTTGTCAGTTCTGAAAAAATTTTCAGAAACCTGTTTACAAAATGCGGAATTTGTGTTATTATAAAAATAAGTCAAAGAAAGGGTGATTACATGTATGAAGAAGAAACGGGCATGATTGACCCGAAAAATCCGTTCCGGAATGAAACGGAATTCCGAGAGTATAATTCTGATTACGGCGAAATTGTGCCGCAGATCCGGATAGAAGGCTGTCAGATTCCTCTGTTTCCCAATGTGCGTGAAAGGCAGAATATCCGAAAATATGAAAATATTGTTGGTGGCTTTCTGCTGATGCATTTTATTTTGATGAATCTATTGGCATTTTTTCTGATGGAAGGTTATATTTTATTACAGAGGATGATAGATACGATCGCTTCCGGCGGAGAGCTTCCTGTGAATTATGATAAATTAGTGATGGATTATTTTGAAAATACGTCTTCGTATATGGTGATTACGATGCTGGCAATTGCGCCATGCAGTCTGTTGGTGGTCTGGCTGGGATGCAAAGCTACAAAAATACCAATTTCAACGCTGTTTCAAACAAAGAATTTTACACCTGGGCTTGCTTTGCAGTATATTGCCATTGCTTTGTTGATTCAGACAGCAACAGGGTATTTGTCTGTATGGATTACAGATTTATTAGAAGGCGTGGGCGTGAGTGCCTATCAACCAGATCTGAGTCCTTCACAAGATATTAAATCTGTGATCATAAGTATTATTTATAGTGTTATTGTTGCACCCATTACGGAAGAATTATTAGTCCGAGGGTTTGTGATGAAAAATTTCTGTCGGAGCGGTCAGCGATTCGGGATTATTCTGAGTGCCTTTTTTTTCGGAATCTGGCATGAAAATATTGCGCAGTTTATACTAGCGTTTGCGGCAGGATGCTTTTTCGGATATATTACAATCAAGCATAATTCCCTGATCCCGTCTATGATTGCACATATGGCAGTAAATGGCTGTGCAGAATTTTTTGATCTCTGTGATAATTATCATTGGGAGCTGGCAGGCGATATTTTCAATGTGTTTTATATGCTCATGGTCATCGCCGGGCTGATTCTGCTGATTCGTATGGCGGTACGGGAACGGTTTCCCCGGTCAACACCTGAACAGGCCGAAAGAGGAATTAGAATTGCTTTGACTGCGCCCGTTCTGATGCTGGTATTTTTCTGTCATATTGCGTCCGCTGTCATGTATATTATTCAGGAATCTGCCTGAAAAATACCCCCTGTTGCGCAACAGGGGGCTTTTTTATTTTCTGGTATAATCTACATTATTGGCATCTTCAAAGAAGTATTTCCAATAGCTTCCGTTTTTCCCATAGTTTCCGGTTTCGACATAATAGCGTGTTCCGTTGAGCATCACTTCCGTCCAATAATGCTGAGTTGTATTCTTAGGCGGATTTGTCCAGCCTTTCACCATGTAGACATCATAGCCATAATAGGCGAGTACTGCGGCCATTGCGCCATTATATTGCACACACTGGCCAAGTTTATGATTAAAGATTGCATCCGGATAAGACAGGCTTTCGATCTGATTCCACTGAGAAGAGCTTTTTGCATAAGTGACATTATAGTGAATCCATTCCCATGTGACATAGAGCCGTTCTGACATTGTCATCTGAGGGGTAAAATGTTCAGCGGCGAATGCTTCAATAATCTGATAATCTTTATCAGAAAGCCGGATGGTAAATTCAATCGGCTCGCCTTTGGATGGATATTGACGATCATAAACCGGAATCTGACGGATACCAGGGTTTCTTTCTGCATTATCCAGTGCAGAGCGAATATCATCCGGAATATTGAAATCATAATTAATAACAGGATCATCCTGAATCAGGCGGCCATCTGCATCGAATTCATATACATTGCCATTTTCTTCTAAAACGCCTGTATATTTTGTTCCGTCAGCGTTCAGATAATATTTTCCATCTGCGGTGGTAATCCAGCCGTTTTCCTGTTTGATGCCATCAGCAAAGTAATATTCTTTACCATCATCAGCTGTTTTCCAGCCATTGAGAACGCCTTCGCCTATTTCATCAAAATAATACTGATGTCCGGCAAGACTGACCCATCCTGTGACAAGCTGATAATTATCTCCGGCATAATATACTTTCTGATTTTCTTTATCAAAAATTAATCCGTTTCTTAAAATGCCATCTTCGTCGGCATAATACCAGCCAAAGCCCATGGGAATCTTGACACCCGTACCAGCAGAAGCGGCATAAGACAACAGCATAGCGGCATCTATAGCATTTACATAACCATCTTCGTTAATATCTGCAATTTTCATAGCTTGTTCTTCGCTATAGCCAAGCACAGCCTGAAATACTTCACTCTTTCCAGAAACGCTGGCTTTTGTAGCAGCCATTAAAATTGCAGAAGCATCTTTTGAATTAATTTCTCCGTCTCCGATAATATCACCAATCTGATAATTGGCCGAAAGGCTAAATTTTCCTTTTTGCAATACATGATCCACATAGCAAACAGGATTTCCAATGTTATCATAAGAGATATAATCCGAGGGGCGGAGCAGAGTTGTTTCTGACGCATGTGCTGGTACAGCCTGAATCAGCATAGCAGATAAAATTCCGGCGGTCAAAGCTCTGAGATAATGTTTCATAAATAAACTCCTTTCGTTTGTTATCTGTTATTATAATGCATTTCCAGAAAAATTTCAATAAATTGTTATCATTTTTGGTGTAATGCCTAAATAATGACGTTTTTTTCATAAGCCCTTTGTGAATCTTGATTGCCGTAAAATGACAAATTGTTCAGATCATAAAATTTTGTCAAAATCTCTTGACAACTATTATGATTTGTGATAAAATAGAATTAATCAAAAATAGATTCCTGCCGGAGATGCAGAATCTGAAATTTCAGTTTAGGAGTGAGAAATATGGGCTTTATGGATGTTCTGACCGGTGCAAGCCGTGATATGAGTGATAAAGCAAAAAATGCTTCCGAAGTCAATAACCTCAAGCGTAAAATTTTATATGAAGAAGAGCGTATTGTAGAAGTATTTGCTGACATCGGAAAAAAGTATTACAAAAACCCCGATGAAGATCCTGCTGTGCTGAAAGCTCTGTGTGATGACGTTGACCAGAGAAGACGCAGAATTAAACAGATGAGATTTGAATTAAACTCTATCCGGGGTTATAAGATCTGTCCGAAATGCGATGCAGAAGTAAATGAAAAATTTCAATTCTGCGGTGTTTGTGGTGCAAGATTGCCGGAAGTTGATGATGAAGATATGAATTCATTGGAATCGAATGATTATTATACTGAGAGTGACAGCTTTTTCAGTGCTGATACTATTAAGAATTATTAATCAGAAACCCCTGTTTTTACAGGGGTCTTTTTCTTGACAAATGGATATTTATCCAAAAAACGTCAGAAAATCTTAGCTGACAAAAGGAACAGATAAGTCAGTGACTATATGAGTAAAACTGCAAAGAAAATTATTGATTATTGCATTGCTCATGATATTGAAACGCTTGTCATTGGCTATAATGAAATATTTCAGCGTAGTTCTAACATGAACAAGCATAACAATCAGAACTTTGTAAATATTCCATATGGAAAACTACGTTCAAAACTGGAATATCTTTGTAAACTGAACAGTATTGTTTTTGTAAAGCAGGAAGAAAGTTATACTTCAATTTTTAGTGTCCATGGAATGCGAACTTTTGACAGAAGTCGCCGAAGCTCGTGAATGACAAAATTATGCTTTGGCGTGGATTGCAACAAAAGCATCTTTTTGGGATAAAGACATCATTCCTGTCTATAATGCAGACAATCCGAAGTTTTACAGTTTCAGCGGAAAACGAGTGCAGCGAGGATTATACAGAACTGCTGACGGAACATTGCTCAATGCAGATATTAACGGTGCATTGAATATCATGAAAAAAAGTAGTGTTGTGGACTTAACAATCCTATACAGTAGTGGCGAAGTGGATACGCCTGTAAGAATAAGGGTTGCCTGAAAAGGTGGAAACTGAAATACCAATTTATGAAGCCCCCACCTCTTTAGGCGAGGGAAAGTTCACATGTTACAATCAAGATAAATCTAAAAAAAGGAGATGCTTTTTTTGAAATCTTATTCATTATCTGGGGCATTGCTTGCGCTCCTGATGACGGCCAATTATACAGCAATTCCTGCCATGGCGGCTGGATCTGCGCCAGAAATCTCAAAAGAAATTCTTTATCTGACAGATTATTCCCAGCAGGCAACACTTTCTATTAATTATGAAGGGGAAATTACTTGGCTTTCCAGTGATCCCAATGTTGTCACCGTTGATCAAGGCACTGTGACAGCTGTCGGAAATGGCTCTGCTGTAATTTATGCCATCAGTGCTGACCGCCGTGCAGAGATGCCTGTGCAGGTATCTTATCATTATACCCTCAGTGATGCGGAAATTACCCTCACAGCCCAAGAAATGCAGCAAATTTTCCTGTATTCTGATGCTACGGGAAATCAGATGAATCCAATCGCTGAATGGAATAGTTCAGATACTGCTGTTGCTACTGTGGATGAAAATGGCGTGATTACTGCTATTTCTGCCGGATCTGCTGTGATTACTGCCACCGCTGGAGATGTCTCTGCCTCCTGTACTGTGACCGTCAACGCCAATCCGGAAAAACAAGATCCAGTGACTGCCGCTGAAACACTTCATATGACAGAATATCATCAGCAATCAGAATTATCTTTGAATTATGACGGGGAAATCCTCTGGAGTTCCAGTGATCCGTCTGTTGCTACGGTTGAAAATGGTATTGTCACTTCTATAGGAAATGGCTCTGCTGTCATTACGGCCACATGCGGAGAAGCAAAATTAAATATCAATGTCGAAGTCAATTATGATTATTATCTTTCTGAAACAGAAATTTCCCTATCAGCAGGCACTAAAAAACAGCTGATGACATATTCCCAAAATTCTGGGAATGCTGTCAGCGTCCCAACCGTCTGGAGCGTTTCTGATCCTCAAATTGTTGAAATTGATGAAAATGGCGTTGTGACGGCTCTTTCTACCGGGACGGCGGAAATCTCGGCCGTGATCGGTGATGTTTCCTGTATATGCAATATCATCGTGACAGATCCCCCGGAAGTCCAGAATCTCGCCGCCGAAGTCAAGCAAGGCCAGAAAATGCAGCTATCTGTTACAAATTATACCGGTTCTGTGACATGGATTTCTTCTGATCCTACAATTGCCAGCGTTTCGGCTGATGGTGTCTTGACTGCTATCAAGTCCGGTGAAACAACCGTTGCCGCCATGCTGGAAGATGGCAGAAATCTGATTTATCAGATTACCGTTATACCGGATACCTCCGCTTTCACCCCTGGTGATGTCAATCAGGATGGAACAGTGAATATCATGGATGTGATTCTTGTAAATAAGGCAATCTATGGGAAAGCGGATCTGTCAGAGGATCAGCTCAAAGCTGCTGATGTGAATCATGATGAAAAGCCGGATGCTACAGATTCGCTTATGATCATGAAATATATTATCAAGCTGATTGCAAATTTTGATTAGAATTTTTTGACATTAAGGAACGGAATAATGATGCCGTTCCTTTTTGTTTGCTTTGCACAAATTCTTGATAAAAATATGGAAATTCTTTTACTTGACAAACTGGAATTTTTGTGATATAATAATAAAGCTGTCGGACGAAAGCCCACAGCCCACAAATCAGAAAAAAGATTTGAAAAAGTTTGAAAAAAGGCTTGACAAATGATCTGAAATGTGATATAATAAATAAGTCGCTGTGAGCCGGACGGGAGTCATGAGCCATGGAGATGAGATCACAGATCAGAAAAAATTGAAAAAGTTTTGAAAAA
>DJXD01000119.1 GCA_002449585.1 Ruminococcus sp. UBA7013 | reverse complement strand
CTTCCGCTGGCTTTGTGAACGTATGTCAGAAAAAATCCGGTGCTTTTGCTGAATGGGTTTGTGACCCGTTCCAGATTAAAGCCGTTGTAATTGATGATAAAAACAGCTACTACGCTGAATTGGATTCCGGCGGAAAAACTTGCAGAATCCCATTTGAATCATTTTTGACGAATAAAATTTATACCGACTTATTCAACAAGGGAATTGCCGTTTCTGTGCAGAACAGGAATCATGAAATATTATCTCAGCATTTACAGTGGCTATTGGGTAAATTTGAGCCACAGGATGCAAAAATGATACTTGGATGGAAAATGAAAGAGAATCAGCTTACATGGTCTGGAACGAATACAGAACCGCCATTATTGCAGTATCAGCTTTCACTTTCCTCTGAAACGGAATATATCAATCAATTAAATAAATTGATAAAGAAATCTCCTGCATTACAGTTTGTTCTGTGTGCTTCTGCTTCTTCCACACTGCTTGCCTATCTCAGCATGACTGAAAAAGTTCCCGTTGCTCCGTTTGGAGTATCACTTGTTGGAACGTCCTCAACAGGTAAAACAACGGCGTTACAGCTTGCAGCATCCCTCTACAGCTCCCCAGAGGATGAAACAGTATATTCCGGCTTTTACGGCACATCAAACGCATTGATTCATATGTTGGGAAGACATCAGGGTGTTCCGCTTTGCTATGATGAATCAACAATCAGCAATAACATGGATAAAGGCAACTTTGTTTACGCATTTGTGGAAGGAAAAAGCAAACTCAGGCTCGACCAGCAAAGTCAATTAAAAGAACGTGATAAATGGCTGTGTACCTGCCTTTTCAGTTCTGAAACACATATTGTGGATATTGCGAAACATGACAATTTGGGGCTTGGTGTGAGAATCATCAATCTGGATGATTACACCTACACGAAAAACAGCAAACACGCTGATGAGATTAAAACCTTTGCCGGAACAAATTACGGCATTGTTGGAAAATTGATTTCTGAATATCTCATAAACTCCGATTCTAAAAAAGCCCTTGCCAATTACGAAATAATCAAACAGGCAATTGCAGAGAACCCAAAACTTGAAAAATGTTCTCTCACTGATAGACTGATTTTGAATTATACTTTGATACTCCAAACGGCATATATTTTGCAGAATATCGGCATTTTGGTTGACGTTGAAGCATTGCAGAATATTTGCGTTGAAGTTCATAACAAACTTTCGGAATCTTCCCAAATCGGAAAAAATACCATTCAGGCAATATTTAACTATATCACCTGTCATCCACAGCTCCAAGGAATTAAATGGACTACAACCCAAAACGGTAAACCTCTCAAAGTCGCTATCAATGAAATTACCTTTGAAGAAATTCTCGAAAAGTGCGGTATCTCCGATATGAAAGGAGCTATCAAGCATCTGGAGAAAGAAAAATATTTAATCAGGCAATCCAAGGACAGAATCAAGTCGAAATTGAACATAGACGGCATTTCCTGCTATGCCTATCAGTTCAACGTTGCAAAGGTAAATGAAGCCTTTGGATTAGAACAAGCCGAAACTTTCTCGAATGTGAAGAAGCATTCAATTTATGAAGTGATAACTGGTCAAACGCTCGATATTACGAACAATGAGGAGGCTATCATTCATGACGGAAATTACAAGGTTAAAGATAACAAGGTTGCAACTTGCGGAAAAGCATTTCTACTATAACGGCTGTGAATGTGAAAACTTTACCGCCGAAAATGAACAGAAAGAAAGTGAAATTCTGAATCTTGCCGCTGATGTTCTAATTAAAATTTTAATAGAAGAATATAAAGAAAATATGTAAAGTCCAGTACTGCCGTGTAATCCTAAAGCACGGCAGTACATTTCTGCAAATGCGACTAAAAAAACAATTCAATTTTTTCAGTGCATTTGTCTCCAATATCTGCTATAATAGAATCACACCAAAAGCAACAATTACAAATAATTGAAAGGAATCGGTGAGGTTATATTGGAGAAAAAAGTGAAAGTATTGGCATATATCAGATACAGCTCCCATAATCAGGATGAGGGAAACAGTGTAGCAGCTCAAACGACTACAATCGAAAATTATGTTTCCTCTCATGAAATGGAGATTGAAAACTATTACATTGATATGGCGAAAACCGGAAGGAATACCAACAGACCGGATTATCAAAGAATGATGGATGATATTAAAAACGGCAATGTAGAGGCGAAAATCATTATTGTAAGAGCTATCGACAGACTTCACAGAAATGCTAAAAATCAGCTTTCTGATTTGGAGTGGTTCGCTGAAAATGGCATCAGATTGATTTCTGTGGTTGATGGCATTGATACGGCTACAGAAACAAGCAAACTTTTAACAACAATCAAGGCAGCCGTTGCAGAAGATTTTTCCGAAACGCTTTCTAAAAATACAAGAGCCGGATTATTGGAATGTGCGAAACAATGCAGACATTTAGGCGGTACTCCTCCAATTGGGTACAAGGTCAATGCACAGGGCTTCTATGAAATTGATGAATTGAAAG
>DJXD01000124.1 GCA_002449585.1 Ruminococcus sp. UBA7013 | reverse complement strand
TTTTGTTAGTTATCCTGACTACTTTTTTTCAGAAAGTCTAACTGACACTAAAAATTTTATGTGCTGAATGATTGGTCAGCACAACCCCCTATTTTTACCATTGTCAAGATGCAATTCTAGTATACCATATTTTTCAGTAGTTGTCAAGAGGGGGACGCAATTCATCCCCGGCTTTAGAAGGGGGGGGTTTCTTGCTAATCTTGGATAAATGGAATGCTTCATAAAACCGCTTCATCTGTGTGTCAGATGTGCGGAACACTAGAACAGCATTTTGCCCCGTCTGTTCAGCCAGTTTTCTGAGCAGATGTTCCGGGGAAAAGGCATTGAGAAATAGCAATGCATATTTCTGCATTTCTGCATCTGCTAACGGGTTCTGTATTTCCTGATGAAATCTATCCTGCTCAATCCGGCAGATGATCTTGATAGCCTGCATGAAATAATTTCCTTTCGATAAAATACATGATATGAAATATCAGGAAGCCGACCGTTGCACCGATAAGATTCAGAATCAGATCATCAATATCACAAGCCCCCAGCATAGTGAAAAGCTGTGTGATTTCCACGGCGGAGATCATGACAGTCATTGTCAGAAGAAAACAGAACGGATTTTTCTGTGCTTTCCAGAAATAAGGAAGGAAAAAGCCCATCGGGAAGAACAGAGCCAGATTTCCGGCAAGATTCAGCACAGCGAAACGCCGGAGCGGATTACCGGGATCAAGTCGGTTGAGATATTTCTGAATTGTATAGAATGGCACAGGCTGAAAATGCATCTGCATCTGTGCGAGTCGGGAAAGGCCTTCTATTTCATAATGGAAGAAAGAAGTTCTTCCATGTAGCCATCGCTCCAGAATGACGAGATATAATACAGAAAAGCAATAAATAATAAATCCTGTTATCATCAGCCCTTTGATCAATGTGATCTTTTTCCGGGGTGCAGGGGCTTGTGTGCTTGTCAGAATTGGCTTAGCAAAAGCGGTTTTGACTTTCATCATAGATATAGCCAATCCCGGCAAGCTTTTTTATAATTTCCTGCATATCACACTGATTGGATTTACAAAATTCTTCCAAAGACGGATAAAAATCTCTCAATTGTGTATTGATATAACTGAGTAAAATCATGGGATCATTCGGAATAGACATGAAATTAACTCCTTTCAGAATTGCTTTTCTTAATTATATTACAATTCTGGGAATTTGTCAAGCTTTTTCCAAAGTATCATCCCGTTTGAAATACAGATCTGGAAGAAGAACAGCAGATTCTTGTGTATCTTCTTTTCCTTTCCATGCAATAATAAAATGCGTTTTTGCACAGAAAGGGGAATATCCCTGATGAATCAGATCTTGTATTTTCCTGTAACATTGACTAGAAAATTGAAGTAAGGGAACAAATTGCTGATTAGAATAAATTCCAAGCTGTTTTTCCTGCCAAGCAAGCTGAAAACCGCTTTGCAGGGATAAGATCTTTGATTTTTTATCTTTAAAGAAATTCAGAAATACATCACGCATAGAAAGCTGCATTGTTAAAAACTCTGGTTTCTGATAATCTGTCATATCCTGATAAAATTCGATAGTTTCAGAAATGAAATCATCCAGAAGATGATAATTATAATGAATATGCAGATTTTCTTTTGCTCTGGTCATGGCAACATAGAGCGTTCTTTTTTCTTCATCATCATGCATTTGATAATGATTCAGCATGATATAAACGCTGTCAAATTCCCGGCCTTTTGCCTTATGCATTGTGGAGACAATCACAATTCCCTGATCGGAGTGATAAAAATCTTCCAGTTTAGATTCATGCAGAAAACAGGCCAGATCAGAAGCATAATATCTTTCATTTGCCTGTTCAAATGTTTCGAGAATCTCCAGAATTAAGGGCAGAATTTCGCTTTTGGAATAGCGTTTTTTCAGTTCTTCTTTTGCAAAATTCCAAAGCGTTTTTGAAATAATAGCAGAAGTGGATCTATTCTGATCCAGTAATTTCAGAAAATATCTGATTTCAGCGATATGATAAATATCAAAGCCGTCATTGTTTTGAATTAATTTTGCAGGGATATTTTTCTGCATCAGAATCGCCATAATACACAAAGCTTGATCATTTGTTCCTGTCAAAATGCAGGTTGTTCCCTTTCTGGATTCGAGCATATCCGCCACAACAGCAGATTCTAAATTCTGACTTTCATGTTGAATTAATTTCACAGTCCCTTTCTGTTCTTTCACAGCACGGACAGGCAGTGTCTTCATACGTTGTGTCAGTGTTGCAGAAAATGTATTTGCAAATGCAATAATATTGCGATCACTGCGGTAATTTTCCAGTAAATCATATTGCACAGCATGATATTTTTCTATCAGAGAATAAAAATATTTAGAATCTGACCCCCGGAATTGATAAATATTTTGATCATCATCCCCGACAGCGATCACATGCATATCTTCATTTCGTTCTATCAAAGCTTCGATCAAGGCAAATTCATGTTGATCCATGTCCTGTGCTTCATCAATCACAAGAACGGTTTTAGCAATTCTGCCGGGTTCTACTTCTCCATCTTTTATAAGCTGAGCGGCATTCTTGACAATATTATCAGATTCCTGAAGACTGCCGATTTTTCCAAGCAAATCAAAGCAATAAGAATGAAATGTCTTGATTTCTACAAATGGCACAGCGTTTCCAATTAATTCTTTCAGGCGGTTTCTGAATTCTGTAGCGGCGGCTCTGGAAAATGTGAGCATCAAAAGCTGTTCATGCTTGACATCTTCCAGCAATAGCAGAGAAGCTAATTTATGCACCAATACTTTTGTTTTTCCGCTTCCGGGAGCGGCAGATACGACAATGCAGGGGGATGTATTATCTTCAATAATTTTTCTTTGCGATTCTGAAAGACCATCAAACAGCTGATGATATTTTGCAGGTGTCATATTTAGCTCAATTTCTTTTTCTCTGTCTCCTGCAAAATACTTGTGAATAAATTTTTTATAATCCATCTGGAAATAATCATTGACAAACTGTAAAGCTTGCTGATAATCTTTTGTCATCATATTGGCATATTCACCAACAATATGAATCTGCTGAATGCGCTGCCGATAAAATTCATTCAGCTGTGCATAATCTTCTTTTTTATATTTAATTCTATTATCCAGTTCCAGCCTTTGAATTTCAATGCCGCCATAAAAAACCAAAAATCCGCCTTCTAATTTCATAGATCCGATTTTTGATAAATATAATAAAGCTTCTTCTACATCATCGGCCTGAATCTGTTCCGGATGATTTTGATTATAGGCATCCTGTAATTCCAAAACAGAAAATAAAACCCGTATTTCTTCCCGATCTGATTGCATTTCCTGACTTCTGATGAATAAAAATGTAATGATAAATTCTGCGACGGAGAAACACAGCATTCTTTTCTTTCTGACAATAGCCGCTTCTTTTTGAGGATAAATAGAAATCCGGTTTGATACCGCATCTTGATTTTTCAGGATATAGCCCCGGATTGTCCAGTAATAGAAAATAGTCTGAATGGCTTTGACAGTGGATTTTTTCACTTCATGAGAAAGGGCATTTTCATTCAGTTCTTTCAGATTGAAAACAGCATTTTCTTCGGGGAAAATCGTCAGCAGGAATGTTTCCAGAGCAATGTAATTTTGCAGAATTTTCAAAGATTTATTTTTCTGTTCATTTCGTTTGATATAAGCAGTCAGATCTTTTGCATCAGCAAGAATATGCTCCTCCCGAAGCATTTGAATCATTCGGATGATCTGCTTTTTTTCCAGTCCGAGCACATCAGCCAGATAATCCACACGGGATTCTGCATCTGCATTTCCTGCATTGGCAATGCTACGGCTGGAAATCAGAGATTTGATAATTCGCTTAGCGGTCTGGCGTTCGTTATCATCTATAAATTTTTCAGAAACATCAATTCTCTGTGCGGCTTCTGCCATATTGGGAATCAGAATGCTGGTTGCATAGACTCTAGGGACATTTTTCCCTCGTTTGATATATCCGGCATTTTCTAAAGCTTGTATGGCTGATTTCACTCTTGTTTCCATATCTGAACTGCTATCATCCCAGCCAGCCTGACGGGCGATTTCCAGCGGTGAACAGTACAGCGTTTTTTCTTTTGTCATATTCTTGATAGCTGCCCATACTTGCTGAATTTCACTGATACTTAACTTTGTCTGATTCAGAAGCATAAAATGCTTATCAAGATCACTGTCATGATATAGCACATAGCACTCTGCTTGCAAATTCTGATCCCGTCCGGCACGGCCTGCTTCCTGAACATAATTTTCAAGCGAATCTGAAATATCATAATGAATGACAAGTTCCACATTAGATTTATCCACGCCCATCCCAAAGGCTGACGTTGCAACGATCACCTGAATTTCATCATTGATAAAAGCATTCTGATTTTCCTGCTTGATAGCACTTTCCATTTTTCCATTAAATGGCCTTGCCTTGATGCCATCCTGACAAAGTTTTTCAGACAGTTCATAAGTTCGCTTTGTTCTGGAGACATAGACAATTGTGGGGCATTTTTTCATTTCAATCAGATTTCGCATTGTGATATATTTCTGATCACTAGAATCCATATGCAAAACTTGATAACGCAGATTTTGACGTGCAGAATCTGTAGCAAAAAGCTGTAATTCCAGATTTAATTTTTTCTTGAAATAATCTTTAATATCACTAATGACTTTTTGTTTTGCGGTTGCTGTAAAGCAGGAAACAGGAATCTGACAGCCATTTCCCTTTTTTTCCTGCAATTCTCTGATGAAATCGCCAATATATAGATAATCCACCCGGAAATCCTGCCCCCATGCGGAAAAACAATGTGCTTCATCGATTACAAATCTGGCAATATTTCTGGATAAAAATAATCTTTCAATCGTTCTGGAGCGCAAAGACTCCGGGGAAATATAAATAATAGAGGCTATGCCATTTGCCACCTGTTCCAGCGCATTTGCCCGTTCGATGGGGCTGAGTAAGCCATTAATAGTAACGGCTTCGGTAATATTATGTTTTTGTAGATTATCAACTTGGTCTTTCATGAGTGATTGCAACGGAGAAATCACAACCGTCAAAGCTCTGGAAAGCTCTCCGGCCATGAGTGCCGGAAGCTGAAACGTCAATGATTTTCCCCCGCCTGTGGGAAAAACAGCTAATAAAGATTGATTCTGAACCGCCGCATTAACAGCATTTTCCTGCAAAGGTTCATCATGATATGTCCGAAATGCATCATAAGCAAATATCCGTTTCAGATACGTCTTTGCATTCAGCTTTTCCCGGCAATAAGGGCAATTTCCGCAAGGCTGGCTTCTTAACTGTTTCATGATTGATTCTGTTTCAGGATAATTTCTATGTACCCAATGCGGAATAATAGCATATTTATCAGATTCTGTAACAGAATGAATCAATGCCAGACAATAAGCCAATGCAATTGGATTTTCCTGTATGATAGTTGCAATATCTGCATTTTCGCAGATTTGATTATGAAAATATGTCTGGATTTGCAAAATCACATCACTTTCCGGAGAAATAGCAAAATATTTCCAGAAATATCTAAATTCCTCTTTTGTTGATAATAAGCTGACATAAATTTTTTTCAGTTTTTCATCCAGTTCCTGAAAGGCATTGACTTCTTCAAAAAAAAGCTGTTTTGCTTTTTTGGCATCATTCAGGGGATTATTTAATTCCTCCGTCTGAAGTTTATCATCTTTCAAAAGCGCATGATGCTGATGATCCGGAAATAATAATGGTGAAAGCGTCAATGTATCAATCACGGCGATCTGATCAGGATGATGAATATAATGCAGATCATGATTCAGAATATTATGTCCGCAGAAACAGGAATATTCCTGTATAAACTCATCAAATTCACTGACATTCTGTGTATGCAGCATTTTGCCGGATTCTGTCACAGCACCATAATCCAAAACTTTTTTTGTATTCGGATCTACTTCTATATCTAAAAAAATAATTTCCTGATGGTTCATAACAAACTCACTTTCCATAATATACTCCATTTGGCAACTCTGATGATTGCAGATCTTGATCTGATTTCTGTTTTTTATTGCCATTTTCTGACCGATGATTCCATATATGAATAGCGGTTTCTTTTTGTTTAAAATACAATGTACTGCATCCGCAGGAAGAGCATTTTACTGCAACTTGACCATTCCATGTATCAGCAAGATAAGCATCTCCCCCACAGAATGGGCAGGATTTCATTCTGAGAGCCATTTTCATCACCTTTCTAAAATAATGTTCTTTTTTGATTGTAGCATAGTTTTGTTTCAATCCACGTCAAAGCATAATTTTGTCATTCACGAGCTTCGGCGACTTCTGTCAAAGTTCGCATGTAACGGACACTAAAAATTTTATGTGCTGAATGATTTGTCAGCACAACCTGCTTTTTACTCTTATTAAGATGCGCACTATCTATAATATAGCATAACAATGGAAAAATGTCAAGTAGATTGACTTCATGTCCCGCTCCTACTTCCGTTTGATGATGTCCACCACTTAAAGAAACGGGGGATTCCATGTTTGGTTAAAATTTTGTCAAGTTATAAAACAGATTGACTATTAGTAATTCCTGCATCACATCATTTTCACACTGACTTTTCTAAATTCTTTCACATTTCTATTTTATTTTTTTCAAACTCGCAGCGTATAATACAGATAATGAAACAAATTCATAACAAACCTGAAAGGAAGCGATTTTATGAAAAAAAATACTATGATGATGATGATACTGAGCGCAATATTTGCGATTATGGCAACCGGATGCAATTCCGTTTCCACAGATATGACGGAAAGCATGACCGCTGAAATTCCAGCAGTATCCGCTGATACAGAAACATCTGCCGAAGAAACTACCGTTTCTACTGAAGAAATCTCTGAAGCACCTGCCAGAGAAACTATCACATTTGATATTAATACCACTCCTACAGAAGAAACAACAGAAATAGCTGATGAAATTTCTACAGAAGCTTCCGAAACAGCCGAAATCCCCTCCCCAACAGAAAGCCCCTCTGTGGTCACTGCATCTTATATCAGCAATACAAATGGAATACTGGATACAACGGATTTCTTCTCTTCTCGTGATCTCCAGCAAACAGCCGATCTCACAGAAGCAAACTATCTCACTGTTTCTGATCATAATACCATTTCGATCACAGAAGCTGGTGTTTATGTCATCAGCGGTACAGCAGAAGATTGTACTATTCGAATTGAAGCCGATAAAGAATCAAAAATTCAGCTTGTTCTCGATGGCCTGAATGTTACAAATGCAAATTTCCCCGTTATTTATGCTATCTCTGCTGATAAAGTATTTATCACAACTACCAATAGCGAAAATACGTTGACCGTTTCCGGAAACTTCACTGCTGATGGTGAAACAAATACCGATGCTGTTATTTATGCAAAAGAAGATCTTGTATGCAATGGCCTTGGAACGCTGAATATTATTTCTTCTGCTGGAAATGGGATTTCTTGTAAAGATGATCTGAAATTTACCGGCGGAAATTATACAATCAATTCTGCATCCGATGCAATAGAGGCAAATGATTCTATTTTAATCTGTGGCGGTACTTTCACGATTAATACAAATAAAGATGCTCTGCATTGTGAAAATGATGAATCCGAAGGCTTTATTTATATCGCTGATGGTACATTTACAATCAATTCCGCTAGTAATGGCATTCAAGCAACAAGTATTTTACAGATTGATGGCGGAAACTTCAATATCACCTCTGCCGAAGGAATGGAAGCTACTTATATTCAAATTAATGGCGGTACAATTGATATTCAGGCCTCTGATGATGGTATCAATGCTACTAAAAAAAGCAATGCTTATACAGTCACGATTGAATTCAATGGCGGTGATACAACTGTGATCATGGGGCAGGGAGATACTGATGCAATTGATTCTAATGGCTATATCTATGTAAATAACGGCAATATTAATATCACAGCCCCAACTTCTTCTTTTGATTATGACATGTCTGCTGAATATAATGGCGGTACGATCATCATCAATGGGGAACAGGTTTCTGAAATTCCACAATCTATGATGCCCGGCGGCGGCGGATTCGGTGGAGGAATGCCCGGAGGAAATATGCCGGGTGGCGGAAATCGGAACGGACACAGAAATTTTGGTAACATGATGTAATTTTATGCATATGAACAAGACTGCTGTATCAGTCATTTTGATACAGCAGTTTTCTTTATTTTTCGATTCGGCAATTATGACAAAAATATGCTTGACTTTTTATTTTTTTCGTGCTATAATTAAAATTATAATTTATACAGATGAAGGAGGGATAATTTTGACTGATAAAATATTTTTCATGGCTTTGGGAGGGGCGCAGCGTGTTGGCGCAAGCTGTTATTATCTCCGGCTTGGAAATATGAATCTTTTATTAGATGCAGGTACAGGAAAAAATAATCAAATCGTTTTTTCTCCTGATTTTTATGCACTTCTCAGAACTTCATTCATGCAAAGCATGAGTCAGCTCAATCAGATTTATATTTCTCATGCACATACGGATCATGTCGGCGCATTGCCTTATGTCATGCAGGAAGCAGGTCATGCAAATGTCTATATGACAGAAATCACTGCATTGCTTTCAGAATATCAGCTATATGATCGAGCGGCTTTTTCTGATTCCCGTCATGGAGAACAAAAACGGCTTGCAATTCAGAATCTGTTTTCCAGAATCACCCCTGTCAGTTATATGAAAACATTGCAGTTTGAAAATTATCAGGTGCAGTTTTTTCCGGCAGGCCATATTCCCGGCGCAATGATGATGCTGTTTCAGTATCACGGCAGAAATATTCTGTATACTGGTGATTATTCCCTGGATCGAACAGCATTAACAGAGGGCTGTCTCCTTCCGGAAAATATCCGGATTGATACGCTGATCATGTGCGGATTACATGCCAAACATCCGCATTATATCCGAAATGCTGGCAATGAACTGGAGCAAAAAGCACTGGATGTGATTCAATTTGTCAGAAATACAGGCAGATCCATTCTGTGCAGTACCGGACAGCTTAGCAAAGGGATCGAATTTCTGAGTATGCTGAACATGGTAAATCAGGAACATGTGCCGATTTATATCGACGCTTCTGTCATGAAGATTGTGGAAAAAATGGAACGGCTTTCTATTCCTGTGATGAATAATATAGATAATTATATTATGGGGGATGATATGCCGGAACAGCCGCATATTTACCTGACAGCAGAAGCTTCTTCAAACTGGCAGTTTTTATATCATGAAAACAGAATGATTGATTTTTCATTGCATGAAGATTTTGCACAGATGAAAAAATTAATCAAGCGCATCAATCCGGCGCAGGCGATTCTGGTGCATTGTGCTCCGCCGATGAATGTCTTTGATGACACGATTGAACAGGAATTGCTGCTTGATGGTGAATGTCGTACACAGTGCATTTTTGCGGAAGAATCAGAAATTTATCAATTATAATCAAAGGAGAATGTATAATTATGGCAAATGGAACAAATAGGACGCATCCTAAATTTCAAAAAGTACTGGAAAGCATTCATGAAGCAATGCTTAACAGGAAAAAACGTGCTGGGGTAAAAGCCGTAAATTCTATTATTTTGGAAAACAGAATTTTCGCTGTGGTGTATACGGATTTTGAAATTTCTCCGACAAAATGCGCCAGAATTCTGAATCATGAATATGGCTATGATCTGTTCGGAGATGATGTGATTGCCCTTTTCCGTGGAAGACGGCTGGCCAATCCTCATGAAAGAAAAGATCTGTTTCGTCTGGCCTATGATGTTGCAAGAAATTTCGGCGCAGCTGCACAGGGAGATGAAAAAGCATTTCAGCGATATGAAAGAAAACGGAAAGAACTGGGTCAAAAATGCGGAGGTCATAAATCATGGGATCGGATCATTGCTGTTATGATCTATGAAAAATATCCCGAAATGAATGCTTTGAATGATAAAGAAAATATGCAGTATCTGGGAGATACACTCTCAAAAGCCATTGTAGATGATATTTCAGATATATTATGCGATGTTTATGGCTATAGCATGGATTCAGGCAAAGTCAGAAGCCGGAAAGAACTGAGCATTTCACTGGAAGAAGCAGAACGCATGATCAACCGTCTGGAGCATAAATTAGAAAGAACGGATCTCATGCTCAAAGATTTGCAGGATGAATTTGATGAACAGCTCGAAGCCAGCAAAATCAGCGAAATGACAGATTTTTTTGCAAGACTGAATTCTGAAAAATATGGATTTATTCTAGATGAACTTCTGCTCAGTCGTCGTGGCATTGCAGAACTTCGCAAACAGAATTATGAACTTCCGCTTGAAATCAATGGCTTGATTATCATGGTCAAAAAGCTGATTCAATTTGTAAAAGATAATCATATTGATCCGATCATGAAAGTGGATGCACTGGAAGAAGTGACAGCGGCCGATATTGAATTTTGCAATTATGAAGGCTCTCCGTTCAGTTCTCCGGAAGAAAAGAAAATTGTCCGTGTGATTTCTCCGGGCTGGATTTATAAAGATAAAGAAATCCAGATTTCCAGACCTCGTGTAAAGGAGGAAAATGAATGCTGAAATCAGATGCTTTATATGTCGGCATTGATCTTGGAACGACAAACTCCGTTATTGCCATTATCAATGAAAAGCCGAATGGAAATATTGTCAGCAAAGTGCTGGATGTGCCCCGGCCTTGTGATATTTACAGTGTCACCGGAGAAAACAAGCTGAGCAATGAACGAAAATCTACGCTTCCTTCCTGTATTTATTATCGTCAGGAAAAGAACTATGAGCCGATTGTAGGCGATTTTGCAAAGAGACAATATCCGCTTCGGCCGCATCTGGTTTCCAAATCGATTAAAAGCCAGATGGGTGAACCACTTGCGCAGGGACTTTCCCCGGATATTCCGGATAAAACACCGGCCGAAATCGCTTCCCGGATTCTTAGCCATCTGATCAAAGAAGCCTCTCGCATGACACGCTATCATATCGAAGATGCTATTATTACTGTACCTGCTAATTTTGATCCCTCTATGTGTCAAGCAACCAGAGATGCGGCCGCACTCGCCGGAATACATGTAAAAAATGCTGATGGAAGTGAAAAGCCCATTCTGCTTTCTGAACCCAATGCCGTGATTTATGATCTGATTAATCAGATCCATAACGGAGAAATTTCCAGTCATATTATTGATCTAAGTTCTAAAAAGCGTGTTCTGGTTTTTGATCTTGGCGGCGGAACACTGGATATCACCATGCATGAAATTCAGCGTCGGGAAGGTATGGAAGATATTCTCAAAGTAGATGAGATTGCCACAAATCGCTATACCCTTTTGGGGGGAGATGATTTTGATAATGAAATTGCCAAAGTCATGTATCAGCATTATTTGAGACAATATCAGAACAGCAAAGAAGTCGTGCAGAAGCTCCGGAAAGAAGAAGAGGTTATTATGGCACAATTCCGTGTCTATGCAGAAAATCTCAAACTAGAGCTGAATGAAAAATATGGTCAGGATTATGACCCTGATGCCGTTTCTGGCTGGAATGACTGGGAGGAAGAAGAAGAGACATTCCCCGTAGGCGGCAACATGGGAGGAATTGGCTATTCTTACGGCGATGATTTCACAAAAGAACAGATTGAAGAAATTTTATCCGTCTTTATGGGGGAAGATCTTGCATTTGATGATTATCATCATCTGGAAAATATTCCTGCTGAAAAAACGAAAAATATTATCTATCCGATTCTGGACGTTCTCCAGAAAGCGGCTCAGAAGCTCGGCACAGATCATATCACAGTAGATGAAGTAATTGTAAACGGTGGTATGTCTAAATTCTACATGATCATTGATCGGCTGAAAAAATTTTTCGGCTTTGATCCGATAGTTGCGCTTGATCCGGATCTTGCTGTTGCAAGGGGTGCGGCTGTTTATCATTATTATCTTAATAAATACGGCAGTCTGCTGGAGGATGATATGAAAACAGAGCACGGAGAAAGCACGATCCGGACGGATTATGAAAAAAAGCCGTCTCCCTCTCGTACATCGAATTTTGTCAGACCACCGGCGATTGAATGGGGCAGTAATATTCTTAATGATGCCTTATATATTGGCCTGAGTCATGGTGCAGTACAGGAAATCATCCCCAGCAGTGCCGCACTTCCATATAAATCTGAAATCATGAGAGGATTTTATATCAATCCAGGTCAGCCAAAAGTTTCGATTCCTATCCAGAGCCGAAATCTGGATAATACTTACAGGAAAATTTCTTCCGGCAATATTACATTCAATAAATCTTATAAAAATGGCGCATATGTCTCTTTTCAAATTTATATGGGAAGAAATAAAGTGATTTCTATTCAAGCATGGACAAGCTCTGATTTAGAAGGCAATTTTATTCTGGAAAAATGCCAGACAGAAATTTCGATTGATAAATCTACCAGTTCTGAAACCAAGATCAAGCTTGTCACTCGTGCCCAAAATGTATTAAATCCTAAAAATTATGTTTCCAGTCTGCTCCAGCTGTGCAATAATGAAAATAATCGGAATAATAATAAAAATAGCGTCCGGCAGAGAATCGAGGTCAGTGTGAAAGCCATCTGTTCCGCAAAGAATAAAGCTGACTTTGCTGATGAAATCCTGAAAGTATTAGAATCTAATTATCCGGATAAAACAAGAGAACGATTTTTCACAATTGCCCGGAAAATCGGCACAGAATGGAATGCTTCTCAGCTTGACAGGCTTTCTAAAATCTGCATGGGACAGATCAGCGGTGTCATTTCAGGGTTTGGCAAAACTACTGGCTCTTCGGTCAATACTAATATTCAGGCCATTCATGCCCTCAGCATCTGCGCCAATCCTTCCCAGCTTGCCCGGATTGCTACCCTGCATCAGAAAGATGCTCGTTATCTTCATGCATGCATGTTTACTTTTGGGAGAAGACATGCCAATATCGACATGATTCTTTCTGTCCTGAAAGAAGATGTCAGAAAAGTAAATAACAAAACAAAGAGCCATATTCAGGCCAGTTCCCATGCTATCGGCATGGCATTGATGAAAAGCAGCTGTCCCCCTGAACTGATTTCGGAAGAGAAAGAACAGAATATTGCTTCATTGCTTTGTGATGCGATTTTATCAAGAAATCTGGGCAGTGAGGAGCTTGTTTGCTGTATTCTTGCCATCGGCTGGATCTGTGATCAAAGATATCATCCTTGGTATGATACTGCAAAGCTTTATGAAATCATCAGCATTATTGAAGCTGTAAATGATTATTACTATGAACCTCATAAATATATCAAAGCCAAACAAGTGACTTTGAAAATGCTGAATGGCGTTCAGCTCAATGAAGATGATGAAAGATTCCTGCTTACCAAAATCGACAATGTATAAATCACAAATGCCCGGCCAACCAGCCGGGCAATTTTTGATCAATTTATTTTACCTGAGCAGAAATATCTAGATTCAGCCCTTTTATCGCATTTGCCACAAGTCCGGCAACAGCATTTGCACCGGTTTCTGTGAAATGTGTCATATCTGTAGAGCCTTCTACTGCGCCGATCAGATGATATTGATAAGCGGCATCATAGCCAATAGTATTATAATGATTTACCATCAATGTATTGAGATCAATGCAGGGGATATTATATTTCTTTGCCATATCTTTGCAAGCATCGCAATAATTAGTATAACTATTTACAAATTTCCCATTTGCATAGGCTTTCAGGCCAATGACGGTAGTCACAAGAATCGGTGTTCCGCCCTTTGCCTGTGCGCCTTCAATATATTTTTCAATATACCATTCATAAGAGCCTTCTGTTGGATGATCCACATTTCCGCACACTGGGGCATAGCGTTCGGCATTGCTTGCGGCGGAATCATTAATTGCAAACTGAACCATCAAATAATCGCCCGGATTCATGGCATCCAGAATGGTTTGCAGTCTGCCTTGATCATAAAAGCTCTTGGAACTTCTGCCAGCAATGGAATGATTAGCAACAACAATATTATCTGTAAAATATCCGCCGAGATAATAGCCCCACCCCTGCTGAGGTGCATAGCTGGCTCTATAGCTTTGTACGGTAGAATCTCCGGCAATATAAATAGTTTGTTTCTGGAGTTCCGGCTCTGGCTCTGGTTCGGGTTCAATATAGATTTCTGCAATGGGTTCATCTGTCCATTCCGTCCGCAGATAATCAATATTAGGCCCTCCTTCTGCTGTGGTAGATGTCAGCCTGATCATATTTGATCCTTTATTGAGTGGGAGTACAATCGCTCTTTCTTCCCAATTTGTCCAGGTGGATGTTGATAGAAAATCCTGAAGCCAGTAATTTGTATTATCATTCACTTCTACTTTCATTTGACGATTATTAGCACTGCCATTTGCAACATGGAATGTACAGAGATAATTGCCTGCTTTGGGAGCATTTACGGTGAATTCTACAAAACTCCCAACAGTATTATCAAGATTCAGATAGGCATCTGATGCAAATCCAAGATTAGTATCTTCCCGGTAGCCTCTTGTATAGGCGGCATCTATGGCATAATAAACACTCTTTCCGGTTTGCGTGTTTTCCATGCCCTTCCCATGGAGAAAATCTGTCAATAGTTTTACATCTTTTGCATCAATATTGACATCACCATTTAGATCAGAAACAAGTCTTGATTGATGCGTCAAAGTCTGATTTCTGATCTGCTTTTTCAGCAAAATCTGATCATAGATATTAATTTTGCCGTCTCCATTCACATCTCCGAGATGACCTGTTTCTGTTTCAGAAATCTTGACATTATCAATAAACCATGTCTGACAGGCATGTCCATTGCGTTCCCATTCCTGTACATTGGCCTTATTATCCTGAGAAGCATTAATAATTTCTACTGCACTCTTATCTTTTGTATTTTTCGTTGTGATAATATAACTGCCGTTTTCCTGCTTGATAAATTTAAATAACTGGGCATCATTGACAGTATCGCCCCAAATGCCGATATTTGTACCATTTTTAGTATTACCATAGCTAAGATCCAAAAGCTTTGAGCCATCTCCTGCACAGCTATAAATATGATAATACCCATTCTCTGCGGGTACGGCTTTCCATACAGCGGATTTATTATTAATACCAGGGTTCACACTCTGTGCTACATTTGTTCCATCTTTTGCATCACCATCAACAGTGAGATACTGCCCGGAATTGCCATTTCTAAGCATGAATGGCTCTGATGTGATTTCTGCGCCTTCTTCTAAGAAATCAACATCTTTGAGCAATCCGCCCATGATTTCCGCCAATTTGGATGAACCTTTGATACTTTGATGCAGATCATCATTTGCAGCATAATATTCAGCCATGCCGTCATATCCTACAGAAAGACCAAATTCCTGCCATGGGGTAAACAAATCAAGAACAGTCACATTCTGTTCTGTTCCGATCTGATCCAGCTGACCGCCAAACCAACGCCCTGAGAGAAGCTTAGAACGTGTCAGATCTCCACGCCTTCCTTGCTGTTTGACTAAAATCACTTTCATGCCCTTAGCCTTGGCACGTTTGACCATATCCGTCACGACATTATAATATTCATCAGCATTGGAATAATTTGTATCATTAATACCGATAGAAATAATATAGCAATCTCCTTCTTTTCCATAAGCTTCGATTGCATCAAATTGGCCGCCGTCTACAAATCCTTTTGCATATTGCCCCGATGTTGCCATATTACGGATCACATGATTTTCAAGAGCTGTTCCTTTCAAATAATTCCCGATCAGCTGCCCCCATCCATGCTGAGCTGTATCATCCTGATTATAATAATTTGCAACGGTAGAATCTCCGCAAATCCAGAGATGCGGATTCATCACACCTGTTGTATTCAGCTGTTTGATCTCAATAGCAGAGATTGACCGCTGACCGTTAGTAATGCCTGTGACTGCCTGAATATTCAATTGTCCATCTGTGACAGGGATCTGAACGGTTTCCGTAGCATTGAGCCGAGTCAGATTCATCATTTGGAGCATTCCTTCCATCTTGATCGAACACCGAGGGGCATTGCCAACAGTTACCTTGACTTCATAAAGGCCATTGGGCAGATCCACATTAAACGTATTTCCAGCATCATCAGAATTAAAAGAAACGGCATCACTTCCCGCACCGCTTCCGCCGGCATTGACATCAGAAACATTTCCGGTCTGAGCGAAGCCATAGCCAGTAGATTTATTATATCCTGTCGAAGCTTTGACTTCTGTATAACCAGAAGAACAACCTGCACCGCCGAAATCAAATTTCCAATTCGCTGTAGCAGCGGATGCTGTCATTTTCTGGGTAATGCCTGCCGGAACAGACGGAAGCAGCAAAGCACAGGCAAGCATTGCGCCTAATAATCGTTTGCGTAATGATTTCATGAAATAACCTCCTTTAAAATTATGAACGAATCATGTCTTTATTGTATATTTTACCTGAGATTTTATAAAAATGCAATGACTTTTTCTATTCTAAAACTGACTTTTCCTGTACTCCTGAATAAAAAATATCAGCTTTTGGTAAAAAAGCTGATAATTTTTAAATATTCTCATTATTTTTATTTTAATTCACAAATTATTCATTTATCAGGAATCAAATATAACTTGTTCCGAAATTGGTAATCACAGGCTTATGCTGGCGCATACTCTGAGAAATATCAAGAATTCTTTGATTGGCACTCCCACGGAATAATAAATTCAGGCTCTTTTGTGATTCAATAAATTCTCCATCCACAAGCCAATCCGTCACAGACAGCAGATCTGCATAATGATTTTTATCATCCTGATTTTTGATCAAATATTCCAGTTCAAAGCCGGTATATGTCATGATATTAAGATTTAATTTCTTGATTTCTCTGCCGAGTTCGGCCAAAGCTTCGGCCTGACAGAAAGGCTCACCGCCGCTGAATGTTACACCATCAAGAAGCGGATTCTTCCGGATCTTTGAGAGAATCTCTCCTGTACTCATGAGTTTGCCGCCCTGAAAGGCATGTGTTTGGGGGTTCTGGCATCCGGGGCAATGATGGGGGCATCCCTGTACAAAGATTGTCAGGCGGATACCAGGGCCATCTACAATAGAATCATTCACAATTCCTGAAACTCTTAACTGCATAAAAATTTCTCCTTTCAGCTATCAGCCGGATATTATGCAAAATATTTCTGCATAAGTGATTTTTTTAGCGTTTCTGTTTTCTCAAGTACTTGTTTTACTTTCAATTTAGATTTATCCACACTCTGGACAAACTCGGCGAATTGGGTTTGTAATTCGAGAGGGGGAAGAATAATATTTGTTTTTAATATTCCATCTTGACTAATTGTCGTCATTGTTGCAGTTTTAGATTTTGAAATAATTTGACTTCGGAATGAATTTGTAGTTGATTGTACCTGCATAAATTCTGGATTGCATTTGTTTAAATCTAATGGAACTCTTATGACATGACACTCAAATAATATATTATTTGGTACATTTTTAGGTACAATAGACGCTTTTCCTATCCCTTCGGCTACGAGTGAAGAACGGCAGAACAGCATATCACCATACTTAACACTATATTTTTTTATATCTGAAATCGTTCCATTTGTTTTAGGTAGGTTTTTAATATTAGAATACATACGATTTACTACATTTGCAACGCCCAAAACACTGATATTTCCATCCATACAATATTCTTTTCTTTTTGCAAAAAATCCATTGCAAATTTTATCACTAATGATTTGTGCCATATTCACTTTTGAAAAATTATAAGGATTTGTTTCAGGGTCGCCAAACATTTCAATAAACCGTGATTTGATAAGCAAATCCAGCTTATCAAGAATAGCATTGCAAAGATCAATTGCATGGGTAATATCATGAAAGATAGCGGCTATCCTCCGCTGTTCTTCCGGCAATGGCAAAGGAAGTTTTTCTTTCTGATAATCCCTGAAATAAATATGTGGAATCGTTGAGCCTGTTGCATATTTCGAGAGATTCATAGCCATCATTGCATAATAAAGATATTCCATATCAATAGAAGCATCCGGAATAATATATTGCATTGTCCCTATCACAGAAGTCTTTTCAGGTAAAAGCATTAAACGGCCTACACCTGCGCCATCTTTTACAACAGCAATATAGGGATCTTCCAGATGGTAAAAATCAATATTTTTGATATATCCACTTGCGCCATATATGGCATATGAACCTTGACTACATGCAATATCTTTTTGCATGATATTGGAGCTTCTGCTTTTGCAGATTTCACCAAGAGTGACATATTTTTTCATATTGTTTCCTCCTGTAAAGCAAAGTCCGGAAAGCTCCGGACTGCTGTTTATTTTCTGCATTTAAAGATACCCTCTGCATAGACGCTTGTGAATTTCACATGAGAATACATGTTTTCAAGGCGCATCTGTAAAGATTGTTTTGTATCAAATGGGGGAGTAAAGGCTTTGTTGGGAACTAATAAATATTTCACACTGAGATCTGTTCTCTGTTTTTCCCCCTGAATATAGAAGCATCCGCAGAACATACCGCCTTTTTTGAGAACTCTGTAAGTTTCGGCAAAGGCTTTATTTTTATCGGGGAATGCATGAAAGCCATTCAATGACAGGACAATATCAAAGCTTTCATCTGGAAACGGCAGATTTCCAACATCCCCCTGATGAAAAGCAATATTGCTGATCTGCATAAGATCGGCACGTTTCTGGGCGTTGGCCATCATATCAGCAGAATAATCCAGACAAGTAATATCCGCATCAGGGAGGGTTTTGTATAATGGCATAGTCAGAACGCCAGTTCCAACAGGCACTTCCAGGAGCTTCCCGGAAAAATGTTCCGGGATGCCTGATAATGCATAATTGATCCATTTGGAAGTTGTGGCTTCATCAAAGCCCCACATGATCTGATTCATGATTTTTCCGATTGGCGTGGAATAGGTGATTAATCCGTCATAGAAATTGGCCATATTTCCGCCGAGTGCATGATAAGAATATTGAATCTGCTGTTTTCTGTCCATGGGGATCACTCCTCTGAAACATTATGCTTAACCCGGTCTTCTACTTCACTCCGTTTTGCATCATTGAATCTATCGAGTGTGCCGACAAGATAGCCTGTGATTCTTCTGATGCGTTCAAAGCCGATATTATGATGATCTTTTTCAGGGCGGCCACATTTCGGGCATACATCGCCGATAATACCAGTATAGCCGCATACAGGATCACGATCAACAGGATGATTGATAGAACCGTAGCCAATGCCGGACTCTTTCATGCATCTGATAATTTTCTCAAAAGCGGGCAGATTCTGAAGCGGATCGCCATCTAATTCTACATAGCTGATATGCCCTGCATTGGTCAATGCATGATAAGGTGCTTCGATCTGGATTTTTTCAAATGCGCTGATCGGATAATAAACGGGCACATGGAAAGAATTTGTATAATAACTCCTATCTGTGACACCGGGGATAATACCATATTTTTTAGCATCCATGCGGACGAATCTGCCGGAAAGGCCTTCTGCGGGGGTAGCGAGGAGGGAAAAATTCAAGCCGGTGTTTTTAGCTTCTTCATCAAGGCGTTTTCTCATGCGTGTGATGATCTGTAAGCCCAATTCACGAGATTCTTCACATTCGCCATGATGCTTGCCGGTAAGGGCTTTGAGTGTTTCAGCCAGTCCGATAAAGCCAACGGACAGAGTACCATGTTTCAATACTTCTGAAACGCTATCATCAGGACTGAGCTTTTCAGAATCAATCCAGACACCCTGCCCCATCAGGAACGGGAAATTTCTGACTTTTTTCTGACATTGAATTTCAAATCTGTGTTTAAGCTGATCAATGGCAAGATTCATGATAGCATCCAGATTTTCGAAAAACTGATCTAAATTTTGATTCGCTTCGATGGCAAGTCTTGGGAGATTGATAGAAGTAAAGCTCAGATTGCCCCGGCCTGTAACGATTTCACGGGAAGGATCATAAATATTTCCAATTACTCTCGTACGGCAACCCATATAAGCGATTTCTGTGCGATAATCACCGGGCTTATAATACTGGAGATTATAGGGGGCATCTATAAACGAAAAATTCGGGAATAATCTTTTTGCAGATACACGGCAGGCGAGTTTGAATAAATCATAATTAGGATCTTCCGGATTATAATTAATGCCTTCTTTGATTTTGAAAATATGAATCGGAAAGATAGGTGTTTCACCATTGCCAAGGCCGGCCTCATTAGCGAGGAGAATATTTTTAATCACCATACGCCCCTCAGGGGAGGTATCTGTTCCATAATTGATAGAAGAAAAGGGGGTTTGTGCGCCTGCACGGCTATTCATGGTATTGAGGTTATGAACAAGGGCTTCCATTGCCTGATAAGTGGCTCTGTCGGTTTCCTGCCATGCATGCTTTGCAGTAAATTTCAAAATTTTATCAATTAATTCAGGTGAAATTATTTTTTCAAGATAAGCTTTTGCTTTTTCTTCATAGCCATTATCATTGGCAAGCACAGGAATCAGATTTTCAGCTTTTAAAATTTCTGTCATAGTCTGCACTAATTCTGATGGATTTTCACAATCTGTCAGCAATTCCAGCGCACGGATCAGATTTTGTCTATATCTTGCGGCATAAGTCTTGATAATGCCCCCGGACATTGCATAATCAAAATTCGGAACACTCTGGCCGCCATGCTGATCATTCTGATTAGACTGAATGGCAATACAGGCCAATGCAGAATAGCTTGCAATATCATTCGGCTCTCTCAGGAATCCATGCCCTGTAGAAAAGCCATTTTGAAATAATTTAATCAAATCAATCTGACAGCAGGTTGTTGTTAATGTCAAGAAATCCAGATCATGAATATGAATATCTCCCTCAGCGTGAGCTTTTGCATGTTCTGGTTTCAGCACATACAGCTGATAGAATTCTTTGGCTGAAACGCTGCCATATTTCAACATTGTACCCATAGCGGTATCGCCGTCAATATTGGCATTTTCACGCTTAATGTCGCTTTCTTTTGCAGAATGAAACGTCAGTTCTTTGAGTGTTCCCATGAGATTGGTTTTCATTTCTCTTTGCCGGGTACGCTCATAACGATAAAGAATATAGGCTTTTGCTGTCTGTGCATGTCCTTTTTCTATGAGAACTTTTTCAACTAAATCTTGAATCTGTTCTACGGTGGGAACGGTTTCCCCATACTGCTGATCACATAACTGAGAAACCTGCTCAGCGATTGTGGCAGATTCTTCATAATCTGTTCCGCCTACAGCTTTGGCTGCTTTAAATACGGCATTAGCGATTTTTTCAATATTAAACGGAACTTTTCTCCCGTCACGTTTCATAATATACATCAGCATGTGAAAAAAACTCCTTTTTGACGATTTTTTCAGATACAATATCTGGTATAGCCTTTAAAGTGCTATTTACTAGTATACAGCATAATGATATAAAAGTCAAGTGTGCAATATGCACAATATAAGAGACTTAATTTTATTAATTTTGCATCAGTATGCCGTTGTTTTTTGATTTTCCGCAAAGAATACCCATATTTTTGATAAGATCAAAATGGAAAGAACAAACGTTCTAAAATACAATATATAGTGTCTGATCATGACTGACAAAATAAAGCAGTCTATGCTTTATAACTATATTGCTGAAATATTCTCAGAGAAAAACAAAATGCTGTCAATCAGAAAAAAAGAGTATGTTGAGAATGAAAAATTTTTTCTGATTTTTCACCCTCTTGACAAAGAACGTAAAAATGTGTATAATAAAAAATAGTATCATTTTTTCAGGAGTGTGAAATTTATGTCAATGGAATTTATTAGAAAATTGCCTGTTCCGCAGGAAATCAAAAAAGAATATCCGCTTTCTGTGGCATTTGAAGAACGGAAAAGAAAACGTGATGAAGAAGCCGCAAAAATTTTTACTGGCCAATCTGACAAATTATTGCTGATTATTGGCCCTTGTTCTGCTGATCGGGAAGATGCTGTTATGGAATATATTCACAAATTAGCAGATGTGCAAGAAAAAGTGAAAGAGAAAATTTTGATTATTCCCCGGATTTATACCAATAAGCCCCGTACCAATGGCACAGGCTATAAAGGGATGGTGCATCAGCCAGATCCTACCAAAGCAGAGGACATGCTGGAAGGATTGATTTCTATTCGGAAACTGCATAGACGTGCGATTGAAGAAACGGGCTTTACCTGTGCAGATGAAATGCTGTATCCGGAAAATTACAGATATTTATCAGATCTTTTGTCTTATGTCGCTGTTGGCGCACGGAGTGTAGAAGATCAACAACATAGGCTGACTGTCAGCGGCATGGATATTCCCGCAGGAATGAAAAATCCCACCAGCGGTGATTTATCTGTGATGTTTAATTCCATCTATGCAGCACAATCAAATCATACTTTTTTATATCGTGGATGGGAAGTGAAAACGACAGGCAATCCCCTGACACATGCTATTCTGAGAGGTTTTGTCAATAAACATGGGGAATCCCAGCCGAATTATCATTATGAAGATTTATTATTAACATATCATCATTATGAAGAAAAGAAGCTGAAAAATCCTGCTGTTATTATAGATACTAATCATTGCAATTCGAATAAATGCTATCTGGAACAGCCTCGCATTGTCAATGAAGTTTTGCATAGCTGCCGCCATAATACAGAAATCAAAAAAATGGTGAAAGGCTTCATGATTGAAAGCTATTTGGAAGATGGTGCGCAGAAAGTCGGGGAAGGCATTTATGGCAAATCAATCACAGATCCTTGTCTTGGCTGGGAGAAAACACAAGATCTGATTTTCAGAATGGCAGATCAGCTTTGACAGGATTATCGCCTTGAAACGTAAACTAGAAAATCAGCTTGCTGGAAGCCGATTTTTATCAAATCTTTATGCGATAAAAAAATATATACAGCTTTCAGCAGATATTAGTCTGAAAAAAGAACTGGAATCTACTTTATCTGATTTTGTGTCGGGGCTGACTCCGGCACAATCATGCAGGATGAAATTGATTCTTCTGTATCACAGATATTATTATCAAGTTTCTTTTTATGAATATTTTTTATTTCATTTTGACAAGCTGAATCATAAAGGCAAAAAAGAATTTATTGGTGATCTGGAACGAAAAAAAATTTGCAGGCAGCTCATCCGGACGGAAGATATGAACTATGTCAGAAATTTTTTCAAGAATAAATATCTGACTTATGAACGCTTTCATGCATTCTATCACCGGAAAATCCTGTTTCTTGATGAAAATACAGATCTTTCTGAACTGGAATCTTTTGCCGCTACACATGATACAGCATTGTTAAAACCAGCAAATGGATCACTTGGCAAACATATTCAGCTGATCCGGATGAAAGAAATCGAAAATCTGAGCCAATGGCTGATAAAAATCATTTCTGAAAAAAAAGAAGCTGTTTTAGAAGAATGCATTTTGCAAGCAGAAGAAATGGCTGTTTTTCATCCGTCTTCTGTCAATACGATCCGGCTGGGATCTTATTATGACGGAAAAATAGTGATTCCATTATTCAGCTGTTTCCGGATGGGTGTGGGTGATGCTGTTGTGGATAATACCGGAAGCGGCGGCATTGGTGCGGCTGTAGATGTTTCCAATGGCATTGTCATAACTGCTGGCATGAATAAAAAAGGCAAAACATATTTATGCCATCCGGATACCCATCAGCAAATTATAGGGTTTTGTATTCCGCATTGGAAAGAATTGCTTGCTATCGTGGAACAGCTGGCAAAAGCAATTCCCGAATGCCCTTATATTGCATGGGATTTCGCCCTCACTCCCGAAGGCTGGTGCATGGTGGAAGCAAATGGAGCAGGACAGTTCGGCAATCAATACCGGGAAAACAGAGGGTATAGAACCATGATTGAAACGTATTTCCGCCCTGTGGATCAGAAAGGGTGAATTTTATGTCTGTATCGCAGAAAGATGCGATCAAGAATTTATTTCCTAAAAGCCGGATTTTATCCGGTGTTTATGCTGTTTATCAATATTTACAACATCAGGCACATCCTGAAAAAGATGCTTGTCTTGACAGGATCATACAAAATTTTGAACCTGATCTCACAAAACAGGAACGGCAAAAGCGAAAATTATCTGTTTTATATCACAGATATTATTATCAAGTGCAATATCATGAATATTTTCTATTTCATTTTCAGAATCTAAATCATAAAGGCAAAAAAGAATTCATAGGCGAATATGAAAGAGCAAAAATTTGTCATACATTGGTCAACGATGAAAATTCTGAAAAGAAACAGATATTCAGGAATAAATATCAAACATTTCAGATATTTGGGAAATATTATCACAGAGAAGTGCTTTTATTAACACCAAAAACAGATGATGCATTATTTTTTTCATTTGTAAAACGCCATGAGCAAGCGATCTTAAAGCCATTTGATGGCTATTCAGGAAAAGGCATTTCTAAAATCTGTTTTTCAGAAATTCCTGATTTACGGGCATATTTTTCAGATCTCATCAAAAAGGGAAACTATGTTATAGAGGAAATCATTCAGCAAGCGGAAGAAATGGCCGCTTTTCATCCAGCATCTGTGAATACAATCCGGCTAGCTACTTACTATACCGGATCAGAAGTAATTTATTTATTCTGCTGTCTGCGGATGGGTGCAGGGCAATCTGTTGTGGATAATGCGGGAAGTGGGGGCATTGGTGCGGCTGTGGATATTCAGACAGGGATTGTCTGCACGGCAGGCATGAATAAAAACGGAGAGACTTATTTATTTCATCCAGATACCAATCAGAAAATCATTGGATTTCGTGTTCCGGATTGGGAAAATCTGCTTGCTTTGGCAGGGGAAGCGGCTAAAATTGTTCCGGAAATTCCCTATATTGCATGGGATTTTGCATACATGCCGGGAGGCTGGTGCATGATCGAGGCGAATAATTCAGGGCAGTTCGGCAATCAATACCGGGAAAATAAAGGCTTCCGGCCATTAGTAGAAAAATATTTTCATCCTGCCAAGAGTACAAATCATGACAAAAGATAACTTGATTTATATAAAATTTACTGAAATCCTGATTTTATTTTCTATTATTGCTTTAACTGAATTTATGGACTAATTGGCGTTTCAGTGATCCCATCATTCCGAGTCAGATCTATGAAATTGATATTTATCATTTTTTTGTCAGTCTTTTGACTAGATTGGCTCTGATGATCTGGCTTTCTTCCCTGCTGACACAAAAATCTTATCAAATGCAGTTATATCTGATTCATGTGCTGATCATTTCTATTTTAGGGATACGCCTGATTTACTGGAATGATCTGCGTCTGCATGATCCACATAGATATGATTTATGCTATGGTGATTCTCGCACAAGAACATATGAGATATGCATCAGCTTTTTCAGCCTGACAACACTGCTGATGATAGTAATCAGATCAAAAAAGAAACCGGACTGAATCAGCCCGGTTTTTTTAATCAGCAATGTTTGAACGCCGTGGAAACAGCGGTTTCCGGCTGGCCTTCTATTTTTTTGACAACCTGCATCATGATAGCGCATTCCAGCCGCTTTTTTTCAAGTTCACATGAAAGCGTATGTGATTCCAGAATATCGCCCTGATATTGATAATTATTAGCATTACAGCCGCCGCTGCAATAGAATTTTGCCCAGCAGTCACGGCATTTGGGCTTATGATAGATATGTGACTGAGAGAATTCATATTTCATATCTTCATTGAAAGTGCCCTCTTCCAGATTGCCCATTTTATATTCTTCTATGCCAACAAACTGATGACAGGGATAAATATCCCCATCTGGTGTGATGGCAACATATTCATTTCCGCATCCGCACCCTTTCAGGCGTTTGATCGCACAAGGGCCTGCATCAAGATCAATCATGAAGTGAAAGAAATTAAAATGCTTTCCGGCTCTATCATTTTCAAGCAGGCGGAGGGCAAGGCGTTCATATTCGGCAAAAATGGCGGGGAGATCTTCCTCTGTGAGTGCATATGAATATTTGCTGTCACATACAACGGGCTCTACAGAGATCTGATCAAAGCCAGCTTCATACAGGCTAAAAACATCTTCTGAAAAATCAAGATTATATTTTGTAAATGTCCCCCGGACATAATAATCTAAATTTTTATCACGTTGGCTGACTAATTTTTTGAATTTGGGTAAAATAATATCATAGCTTCCCTTTTGACTGACAACGGGGCGCATTCTATCATTGATTTCTTTTCTGCCATCAATAGAGAGGACAATATTAGACATTTCGGCATTGATAAAATCAATAGATTCATCATTCAGGAGAATGCCATTTGTTGTGAGCGTGAATCGAAATGTTTTTCCATATTCTTTTTCCCGTTCACGGGCATATTTCACGACTTCTTTCACAGCATTGAAATTCATAAGCGGTTCGCCGCCAAAGAAATCCAGTTCCAAAAATTTTCTATCTTTTGAATGTTCCAGAAGGAAATCAATTGCAAGTTTTCCGGTTTCGACAGGCATGAGCTTTCGGCCTGTACCGAAATCCCCAGTAGAAGCGAAACAATATTTACACCTCATATTGCAATCATGAGAAATATGCAAGCACATTGCTTTGATCGGAGCGGGGGCGGCAAACCGGGCATATTTTTCATATTCATCCTGAGAGAATAATATTTTCTGCTGATATAATTCTTTCAATTCGGCATAGCAGTCTTTGAGATCCTGTGCTGTATATGCCTGACCAAGGGCATCCAGAATTTCCGGAGGACATTCTTCTGCAAAAGGAGGGGCGGCATAATCCAGAAGATCAAAAGTCAGCTGATCGACAACATGCACACCGCCGCTGTTGACATCCAGAACGATATACAGCCCATTCAGTTTATATTTATGTATCATATTCATTCAAGCCTTTCCGTTGATTTTTCAGAAACAGAAAAACGCCCTGCACGGAGCAGGGTCGTCATTCCAGGAAGGAATTACTTTTCCTCTTTCTCGCACTTCTGATTTGCTACTGTGCAGGAAGTTTTGCATGCAGATTGACAAGAAGCCTGACAGTTGCCACAGCCGCCTTTCTTTGCGCTTTGAACCAGGTTTGCCTTATTGATCGTCATGATATGTTTCATCCGGAGTTCCTCCTTTCTTGCTGGGACGGAGACGGCCGCCCTTTTTTTATATTATAGCATATTTGTTTTCATAATGCAAGAGGAAAACAACATTTTTTCTATTATCCCCACATGATTGACATAAATTGTTTACCGGGAGCGGCATTTTCTGTAGAATATTCAATTGTCTGCATAGTATTCGTATCATCATACGCAAACAATCTCCCTCCAGCAGCAGCAAATGTATATTTTCTATCAAAATTTGCCGGCCGAAGTCTTGTCATGCCGTTGCCGATATCATCCAATACAAAGCAAGTGGTATGCACATTTGCAAGAGGATCTGTATTCATTGTTTCGTCTTGATCATACAGACTGATGATATTAGAAGCCCATCGTTTTGTAAGATTCTGGATCACAATTACCTGTTCTATTGAACCATTTCCATCAATATCTGCGGCGACAGGAGGTTTTACCTGCTTGAAATAACCAGAAAGATATTCATGAAAAGAGTTTGCTATTTGTTCAGGCGTTCCGGAAAAGACAAGATTAAAAATTTCTTCATTCTGAACGCTTTGCATTGCCGCCGCTTTTGCTAGAAAATCAGATGAAGAAGTTCCCTGATAATTCCAGTAACAGCTTCCGCCATAAAGCTGAGAAGTTAGCTCCAGAGCTGTGCCTGTCCATCGGAAATATTCGCTGGAAATAATTTCTCCTGTATCACTATGATTATTTTCATTAATACGCCCCTGACCATCTTCCGGATCTATGACAAAATAATCATTGATCAGCCCGGTTGCCTGATAATAATAAACACCAGCAGAACCTGGACTCTCAAGAATGATATTCCAGCTTTGTGTATCACTGACAGGAACAGCAAGGAGAAATTCTGTCATGCCATCGCCATCAATATCATTCAGAAGATACATTCCGGGTACATCTGTCAGGGGATCCATAACAGCGGCAAAGACAGCACGGTCGAACATGGCGGCCTCATAAGAAGCCGTATCTGTAGTATCTGTAGCTGATATCATTTCTGTAGTAGATTCCGGAGGTTTATGCTCAGCCGAAACTTCTGGCTGTGTTTCTTCTGTGGGGGGTACAGATACGGAACTCACAGGGGCATCAGGCTGTGCCGGAATGGTAGCAATATGCAGTTCGGGTTCTTGATCTACAGCAGTACCGCAGCCGCTCAGCAGAAAACTGACGGCTGTTATGGCAAGTATTGATTTTTTCATAATATCCCACCTTTTCAAAAATATGGCGGTTTTCTGAGCCGGGTATTGACACCAACAACGCCGCCCGCCATGCCTGAGAGCAAAATACAGAAACAACGAATCAGCAATCTGGCTGATAAAATTTCCTGCATGAGCAGACAGCCAATTGATAATAACATGCATAATAACACACTACAGATCAAACCTGTTCCCAGACCATGCTTTCGTTGTCGGAGTCCTGCTCGTTTTCCAGCATAAAAAGCACTGATGCTCCAAAGTATATGCATGAGTATGATCATGATTTGTTCCGGAATACTGACGGACAGACAGCATCCGGCACACAAAAGGCCGCCAGCTCCTAGGAAAAGCACTCCTTCCAGAACAGAACGCAGATAACAGCCTGTTACTGATTTCCATAACATACACAGTCACCCCTGTGACAATGTATGTATTTCAGGAGCATAATTATTCATCTTTAGGCTTTCCAACGCTGATGCTTTTATTCGCTTTTGCCTTATCGGCCTTTGCTTTTTCAGCAGCAGCGGCTTCTTCTGCCGTGACATTTTTCATGATCTTGTTTTGCAAAACACGAATTTTCAGTCTGTCACTGCCGGTTTCCAGCACAACAGTCTGTGTATTCTCTTCAATCTTGAGTACAAAGCCTACAATTCCGCCTGCGGTAATCACTTCATCACCAATCTGAAGATTTTTCTGCATATCAAGAATTTCTTTTTCCTGTTTCTGCTGAGGCTTGATCATGATGAAATACAAGAAGATCAATACCAGAATGGGAAATACCAATGTGGAAATTAACATTCCCACTCCAGAAACTTCTTCTTCTGATGCAGCTGTATCTGCGGCATATGTTGTAATAGTACTCATAGTATAAACCATTCCGGCACTCATCAGCACAGCCAATTTTTTGAGAAATGATTTTAATTTCATAAATCCGCCTCCTGTAAATTTTTAGTATTGCTTTTGAATATATTCATGAATCGACTGCGCAGCAGATTTCCCTGCACCCATAGCAAGAATGACGGTTGCCGCACCAGTAACAGCATCACCACCAGCATAAACACCGGTTTTGGTTGTCATCATATGTTCATCTACAATCAGGCAACCATGCCGATTAGCTTCAAGCCCTTTGGTTGTGGTGCGGATCAATGGATTGGGAGAAGTACCAATTGCCATGATGACGGTATCCACTGGCAATTCATATTCTGAATTTTCTACAGGAATAGGGCTTCGTCTGCCGCTGGCATCAGGCTCACCCAGCTCCATGCGCTGGCATACTGCCGCACGGACACGCCCATTTTCATCACCAAGAATTTTGACAGGATTCTGCAAAGTTAGGAATTCTACGCCCTCTTCTTTGGCATGATGAATTTCTTCACGCCGAGCCGGCATTTCATTTTCAGAACGTCTGTATATGATATAAACATGTTCCGCACCCATGCGGAGCGCACTTCTGGCGGCATCCATAGCCACATTTCCGCCGCCGCATACTGCTGCGCATTTTGATTTCAGCACAGGTGTGTCATAGCCTTCCAGATACCCTTTCATCAAATTAATTCTTGTCAAATATTCATTTGCAGAGCAGACACCAATTAAAGATTCCCCTTCAATGCCCATAAATCTAGGCAGGCCTGCGCCTGATCCTACAAAGACTGCTTCAAAGCCTTGGGCAATCAGTTCATCAATAGAAAAAATTTTACCAATGACCATATTGGTCATGATTTTAACACCAAGCTGTTTAAGATGATCCACTTCTTTCTGAACAATGGCTTTCGGCAGACGGAATTCCGGGATGCCATACATCAGGACACCACCAGCCACATGAAAAGCTTCAAAAATAGTGACTTCATAACCTCGTTTTGCAAGATCTCCGGCACAGGTCAACCCGGCAGGCCCTCCGCCAACAACAGCAATTTTATGCCCGTTTGCTTCTGGCTTCTGCATAGGTTTATCACTATGATGCATATGCCAATCTGCTGCAAAACGCTCCAGACGGCCAATTCCAACAGGTTCACCATTTTTTCCTCGTACGCATTTACTTTCACATTGCCGTTCTTGCGGACATACTCGCCCACAAACAGCCGGAAGACTGCTCGTTTGATGAATGATTTCATATGCGCCGTCATAATCCTGTTCTGTGATTTTTTTAATAAAATCCGGAATCTGAATATTAACAGGACAGCCAGATACACAAGGTCTATGTTTGCAGTTCAGGCATCTTGTGGCTTCCTCCTGTGCCATTTCTACAGTATAGCCAAGGGAAACTTCCTGAAAATTTTTTGCCCGGATTTCCGGTTTCTGTTCCGGAACAGGGACTTTTGTCTGTGACATATTCGGCATGGATTTCACCTCTTTCAAAATTTAAAGCCGATCAGCGATAGCCATCATACGGCATTCTGCTTCACGCTCACGGAATGTAGTATTTCTATGCATCAGTTCATCAAAATCAACTTGATGGCCATCAAAGTCAGGGCCTTCTACACAGGCATATCGAATTTTTCCGCCGACTGTCACACGGCAGCCGCCGCACATGCCTGTACCATCTACCATGATAGGATCAAGCGAAACAATCGTAGGAATCTGATATTTTTTTGTCAGTTCACAGACAAATTTCATCATGGGAATAGGGCCGATTGCTACCACAACATCATATTGATGTCCCTGTTGAATTCTTTCCTGCAAAGCATTAGTGACAAAACCTTTCATACCATAGCTTCCATCATCTGTACATAGAATCAGTTCATCACAATTTTTTTGAAATTCTTTTTCCAGAATCACAATTTCTTTAGAGCGGAAACCAGCAATGACATCCACATGCAGGCCGGATTGATAAAAAGCTTTTGCCTGAGGATAGGCAATTGCACAGCCGACACCGCCGCCGATCACGCAAATTTTTTCAGCATGTTCAGGGAGTTCTGTTGGCAGACCAAGAGGGCCTACAAGATCCGGAATGCTGTCTCCTTCTTCCAGCGCATTGAGCTTTTTAGTAGAGCGGCCGACGATCTGAAAAATCAGAGTAATTGTACCTTTTTCCGGATTGCTATCTGCAACGGTCAGAGGAACACGCTCTCCCTGTTCATCCACACGGAAAATCACAAACTGTCCTGCTTTTACTTTTGCCGCAATCAAAGGTGCGTCAAACTCCATCAGCGTAACTGATGGATTCAAGATTTTTTTCTTTACGATCTGAAACACGTTATTGCCTCCCATAGTTCTTATCTTATCTAATAAATATAGAATACTCAATCTATTATAGCACAAAAATTCTTTTACGTCAATCATTTTTCCGGCTTTTTTCTGTTTTTTTCACAGTGTGTAAAAAATATTTACTTTTTTGATGAAAACCCATTGACAAAATCAGAAATCTGTGATATAATATCTTTGTCAGGAGAATTTTAAATTTTTTTAAGCCATTCTGTAAATCAGATTTACAAAGAAAGGAGCGGTTATTATGACAACAGGCGTGATTTTATGGGCAGGTGTCCTTATCCTGGCGGTGATTGCTGAAGCTGTGACATTACAGCTGGTAACTATCTGGTTTGCGGCAGGTGCTGCTGCTGCAATTATTGCTTCTATGCTGGGGCTTGCTATGCCGGGACAACTGATTGTTTTTACACTCGTTTCTGCTCTGCTACTTGCCGTAACAAGACCTTTGATTAAAAAAATGCGTGTCAAAGATGTACTTCCGACAAATACAGAAAGTGAAATTGGAAAAATCGCAGTTGTAACAGAAGCTATCAGCAATGAAAATAATACCGGCCGTGTGAAAATCGGCGGCGTGAACTGGAAAGCCAGATCTTTTGACGGCAATCAGTTCCCCGTTGGTACAAATGTCTGTGTCGAGAAAATTTCCGGCACAACCGCTTATGTCAGTCAGGCTGAAAATGCCTATCTAAAGGAGGGTTTCTAATGGGAGGAATTATTTTTCTGATTATTGTAGTATTGGTGATTTTGGTCAGCTGTATCAAGATTGTACCACAGGCACATGTTTTCGTGATTGAACGTCTGGGAACATTCAAAACAGAATGGGCAACAGGCCCTCATTTCCTGCTTCCATTCATGGACAGAGTCGCTAAAAAAGTATCTCTGAAAGAGCGTGTTGTGGATTTCAAGCCTCAGCAGGTGATCACAAAAGATAATGTTACCATGCAGATTGATACTGTCGTTTTCTTTCAGGTAACAGATGCTAAAAAATATACTTATGGCGTTGAAAATCCGATGATGGCAATTGAAAACTTTACCGCAACAACACTTAGAAATATCATCGGCGAAATGGAACTTGACTCTACTCTGACTTCCCGTGATACGATCAATACAAAAATTACTGCTATTCTGGATGATGAAACGGACAGATGGGGAATCAAAGTGATTCGTGTGGAGCTGAAAAATATTCTTCCGCCCCGTGAAATTCAGGAATCTATGGAAAAGCAGATGAAGGCAGAACGTGAACGCCGTGAGAAAATCCTTCAGGCAGAAGGGGAAAAGAAATCTCAGGTGCTCGTTGCAGAAGCTGAAAAAGAATCCAAGATTCTCCGTGCAGAAGCCGATAAACGTGCTGAAATCCTGAAAGCAGAAGCCGAAAAAGAAGCTATGATTCTGCGTGCGGATGCTGTGAAAGAACAGAAAATCCTCGAAGCACAGGGCGAAGCGGAAGCCATCGCACTCGTACAGCAAGCCCTTGCCGAAAGTCTGGAAAAGCTGAATCAAGCGAATCCGAATGAAGCCGTTCTCCGTCTCAAAGCAATGGAAGCCTTTGCAAAAGCCGCTGATGGCAAAGCAACAAAAATTATCATTCCGAGTGAAATTCAGGGAATTGCCGGATTAACTGCCGGAATCAAAACCATTAGCAATGATTAATGATGAACCGCCGGGCATCTGTTCCGGCGGTTTTTGTGCAATCTGCATAAACCAGAAAGCCAAATTCTGATATTTGTCACAAATATCAGAATTTCAAAATTTTTTTGAAAAAAACTATTGACTTTTTCTAAAGCTTGTGCTATAATAATATCAAGATAAAGGATTGCAATCCATTGATCTAAATCTTATGTTTCCCGGAAGCGGAAACAAATCTACAGAAGCTCCTGCTGACAAGCTTGGTATCTGATTCTAAAACCAGCTTTCACGGAAGTGCAGGAATTCTGTCAGGGAGGCGAAACCCATGGAAATTACAGAGTCACAGCAGCAGGCGGTTTCGTCCGTCGCAGTTAAGTGATCGGGTTGATAATTTGCTTGATGTCCCCTTGCTTTATCCCCGAAGGTTCTTTACCATTTTCAATTCTGCGATGCAGTCGGAAAGTTGTCTGATTCTGATATGCTATTTGAGTTTCAGTGCCGGCAAATCAGAATTTATCTGCTAAGGCGTAACTCATGGCGGCGGAACTGTATATATCTAGCCAGTTGGAATATGACCGGAATCGAGGTACAATCCCATGGATGGAGTTTTTTGAGTTCTGAATATTTACATGAAAGACGTGATTCATCATGAAAATTGCTGTGAAGAAAATCCTGAAAAAACCGTAGCAGAAAGGCCGTGTGACCAATGCACAATTTAGTCTCCATCATGCCCGGTATGGGTGTGTGATTCACAATCGAATAAAAAATGCTCCCGGTGCTTTTCCGCAAACCGGGAGTTTTGTTTTTAGCTCCACCAGAATTGCCATACAGTAGAGCGTTTCAGCATTTCGGCTATCATGGCCAGAGGGATTCCCATATCACAAATATCAGGGCAGAAAGCATATTGTTCTTTTGCCAGCATCAAAGCTTTTTCCGGGGGAACAGGCTCAGGAAGCAGAAACTCCAGTGTATCATGTGTAATGGCGGCAGGAACAGCATGATACTCATCAAACCAGTATTTGCAGACCGATGTCATTTCTTCGGGATTGGGACAATCATGAAAGCCGCTAAATGGCACATAGGCAGGCACTTCCCAAGGATTCACCGTCGGGAGTTCAAACAGAACAATTCTGCCTTCATGGCTGTATAATGCATGAAATGCATTTTGACTAATATCAGGCATTTCTTCCATCTGAGAAAAATTTTCTGCTGCTTCATCATAATCAGAAAGCTGTTGCAAGGCATGTTGCAGAAATTGCTTTCCATCTGTAAGATTAAGCAGTGTTTTGTGAGGGGAATAGACGGCATCATCATCAATATCAAGAAAATCTTCCAGCACCTGATCCGCATTGACCAATACAGGCATAAAGCCTTTTTTCTGTCCTTTGGCATAGATTTTTCTGTAAAAGCTGGTAATTTTTTCAGGCATGATATTCAGCATCCTGAAAGGATAGCCCAGATATTGAATCACGCTTTCCGCAACTTCATTCTGATGCATGAGAAAACCTCCTATTGTTCTATATCATAATATGATTATAACACATGAGATGTTCAGAATTGATAGAACTGAAAAAATGATGCTTTTAAAATTAAGAAGACATATGCATTGTAAGAATCAGCATGCCAATTGCGAAAGCCAAAGAAAAGGCAGAGAAAACCAAAGTTCTGAAATATTCATCAATGGTTTTTGCATCATCCAGACAAAATGCATTTGATGGATCATTCCGATCATAACAGATTTTCACACGCTGATTTTCTTTCAGGCATTCAGAATATTCTTTCAGAGAAATTATGTTTCTGTAAGCTTTGCCTTTGATAACATATTCTGCTTCTATTGTATAATTATTTCTCCATCTGAGAGAATCTCTATAATAATCGCCATACATGTCTTTTTTAATAGAAAAATCCTCCTCCATTTCACGCTTCAAAGCTATGCGCTCCTGTACGCCATATCTGCCCCGCATTTGTTCATAACATTCATATCTGTACTGGGGAGCATAATTTTGATATTCTTCAATGTGCTCTCTTTTATCAATAATTTTTATTATTTTCGCATGAATTTCCTTATATGGATATTTTTGATAAAGAATCATATCATTTTCCCTCCGTTATCTTTCGGCGATATTGAAAAGCCGCCTGTTCTTGTTTATTATTACCAAATTGATAATAAACATGATCTTTGATTTCATCCGGAAGATACTGCTGTTTCACATAATGATCCGGATAATCATGGGGATATAAATACTGTTGTCCCCGGATCTGTGCGCCTGCGCCATCAAAATGCTGATTTTGCAAATGCCGTGGAAAATCCAATGCTCCATAATCATCCAGATCATGCAAAGCGGCATCTATAGCAAGATAAGCACTATTAGATTTGGGAGCAGTCGCTAATAAAATAACCGCTTCTGCAATGGGAATTCTGGCCTCTGGAAGGCCTAATTGCAAAGCATTATCAACACAGGCTTTCACGATCGGGACGGCCTGCGGATAGGCAAGGCCAATATCTTCCGAAGCGATCACCAATAATCTTCTTGTTAATGAAATCAAATCACCAGCCCGGAGCAGTCTTGCCGTATAATGCAAGGCTGCATTTTCGTCACTCCCTCTGATAGATTTTTGTAAGGCAGATAAAATATCATAATGAGAATCGCCGTCACGATCATATTTCATATTGCTTTTCTGGGTGAGGAGTTCAGCAGAATCCAGTGTGATTTTATCGCCCTGCTGTGTATGTTCAGCAGATAAGACACATAATTCTACTGCATTGATTGCTTTTCTAACATCTCCGCCGCTTCCATGTGCGATATGTGCAATAACACCATCATCAAGAATCAGATTTTTGTCAGAAGCATTCTGAAAGGCTCTTTCAACGGCTTTCTGCATTTCATCTGGTGTGATAGGCTTGAATTCAAATACAGTACAGCGGCTAATCACGGCATTATAAACAGAAAAATAGGGATTTTCTGTCGTGGATGCAATCAGCGTAATATCGCCATTTTCAATATAAGACAGCAAACTTTGCTGCTGTTTTTTATTCAGATACTGAATTTCATCAAGATATAATAAAATGCCGTTCATACCTGCAAACGTTCCCACATCAGCAATAACAGATTTAATATCTGAAACACCGGCCTGTGTGCCATTCAGAATATGCAATGTCATATGCGTTTGATCGGCTATGATTTTGGCAACAGTAGTTTTCCCGATTCCGGAAGATCCGTAAAAGATCATATTCGGGATTTTTCCGCTTTCGATAATCCGCCGCAAAGGTCTGCCGGGAGCTAATAAATGTTTTTGGCCAACAACATCATCAAGGGAATGGGGACGGATCTGATCAGCCAGGGGCATGTAAATCACCTCTTTTTATCTTTATCAATTTGATCTTGATAATCAGACAGCATTTTAAAAAGTTCTTCCTTGGCAGAAGCATTTTTAACAGGCTTTTTTTCATGATTCATCAAAGTTCTTACAGCATCACTTTGGGTGAATGCAAATTTTCTATCAGCATCTTGAAACTGCTGATAGCTGAATTTTCCATGCAAATCCTGATAGAAATTTAAATATTCTTTGAGTTTGCCAACGTTATAATATCCGCCTACGAGTTCTTGTGTATATCCATTTTTAGATACATGAATATGCATTGTCCCAAGGCTGATTTTAATCTGTTCGCCGTAGACAGTGAGAATCAATTTTTGTGCGAATCCTCCAGCAATTTTCACAGATTGGACGCTTTGGATCTGAGAAGCATGAAATTGGATTTCTTCATGAAAAAGTGTCTCATAAGTCAACCAATTTGTAGAACCTTCAAAAGTGAGCTTCCATCTTGTCATATACCAGATAATAAAAAATATGGCCGCACAGCAAAGAACGGTGATAAATTCAAGCTGATAAAAGATTGCAAGAAAACCGGGAAGAGTGATCAGAAGAAGCAAAACGGCCGCTTCTAATGAATACATACGGACAGTACCATGCATATATTGAATCGCCTGTTTCTTGAATAACCGATCCAGATCTTGTGCAGAGGGTTTCTGATTTGGAGCGGTTTTCTTTTTTGGGATCACAGCAGATTTTTCTGATTTGATAAGATTGACTTTTTTAGGTTCTGGCATTTGTTCTCTGAATGATTGTGCTGTAGCTTTCTGATCAGGGGGGATGACAGGCGGTTCTGATTTGATAAGATTCACTTTTTCAGGATTAGGCGTTTTTTTCTCTGATACAGGGAAATCTGCTGACGGGAAATCTTTTGCAGAAGTTTCCGGGAACTGAATATTCCAAGATTTTAATAATTCCTGTACTTTTTCATCATCAGACTGCTGTTGTTTTTTCTTTCTGAGTGCCATGGCATCACCTTCTTAATGAAATCAAAAGCGAACACAGTCCGCCTATATCTAATTATTAATTTTTCTAAAATAAATCAGAATTTGTTATACTTATATAGAATACTGCAACCATATAGTAAATGCTAAAAACAATACGATTTGTAAAGCTGTTACTGAAAGAACTCCTTTTTCTATTGCAAATGTTTCATCTTCCTGTAATTCGAACCATTCTAAAAATTTCTGACGGCATAGCTTAACGAACACAAAATTTCCAATCATCATGAGCAAAGCAGTCAGCCAGCCATTTCCGAAAAAAATATTCGTTGTTCTCCAACAGCCCAAAAATTCTATGCATAGCAAAACCCAGAATATGGCATATTTCTTTTTCATTGTCATTCCCCTGTCAGAAAAACACGTGGAACAGCATAATTATTAGCAGTACTGTTGCTAATACTCCATAAGGAATTGCTGTATTATACACCACGAAGAAAAATATATCATCTTTTGAGAGATGTACCGCTTTTTTCCAAAGCATCACACATATTAGAACTAACAACGCACAAATTCCAATAACAGGGAATGAAAACAATACCATCATCATTAAACCATACTCTATGCCAAAACCCATAAGAACGTAATCAATCAATAGAATAAGTGTAGAAATTGCATAAATCCATATTGTTTGTTTTGTATTCATGATTCATCCCTTACCAATTCCAATATAAATAAATCATTTAATGATTATAATGTAATCACCCTCGGCTCATTCGTGAATGAATAGATCGTTGCCGTTCCATTCTCAAAATAGAATACAGTCATTATTAATTAAACAGGAACTTCATTCCTATTTATCTGAATCGAATCTATATCATGAGTAGACCAAACTATCAATTGTTCAACGAATTTTGGTGTAATAGTATCTGGAACATTAAATGGTAATAAATATCTTTTCCATATACCTGTAGTATCTTTTGTCTGGAATACTCTTCCTTTACTGATAACATAAGAGGTTTTTGTCTGTAACGGACAAGATATGATCAAGTATTTATCATCGGATACTATATTCAAAGCATAGTATCCACTTTCATCATCTAAAGCAACCTTCCATAAGTAAATTTTATTACAAACAGTAATTTTTCGTTTGCCTTTAGAACTTACGCTCATGATATTTCACCTCTGCTATTGTTTTCATTATTTGCTCAAAAAATACCGTACCACGGCATCCTCAATGAGCGAATAAATTGATTCCAGACTTTCCGGAATTAGAATATCTGCCTTAGTGTCAAGATCAAATGTGAAGATAATCGGCTTATCCTTGTAAAAAAGCGGCGTACCGTCCGCCTTGCCAAGTCTGCCGGTAACAAGATTACCTTTCTGATTAAGAGAAGCGGGGATTACAAAAAGTTGCATGAAAATCCTCCTTCAGTCAAATTCAGCTATGATTGTTAAATTTTGCTGTCCGCCGGAAATATCAGACGGACAGCAGTTTTGATTATTCATAAAGCGGGAATTTATTACAGATTTCTGTTACACCTGCACGGATTTCATCAGCCTTATTTTCAAAGTCTGTTGCGCACAGATAGATATATTCTGCAATCTTATCCATTTCTTCCACGCCAAGCCCTCTGGTCGTGACGGCAGGCGTTCCGATTCTGATGCCGCTGGTCACAAAAGGCTTTTCCGGATCATTATGAATGGCATTTTTATTAACAGTAATATACACTTCATCAAGTCTGTGTTCGAGTTCTTTTCCGGTGATGCCGAAAGGACGAAGATCCACAAGCATCAGATGATTATCTGTTCCGCCGGATACCAGATTGAATCCTCTTTTTACAAGACCCTCTGCCAATGCCTTTGCATTTTCAACAATGCGTTTCTGATAATCTTTGAATTCCGGTTTGAGTGCTTCTCCAAAGCATACAGCTTTTGCGGCAATGACATGCATCAGAGGGCCTCCCTGTGTGCCGGGGAAGATTGCAGAATTGATTTTCTTAGCAAGTGCTTCATCATTTGTGAGAATCAGACCACCACGAGGGCCTCTTAATGTTTTATGGGTAGTTGTGGTAGTAATATCCGCATAAGGAACAGGGGATTCATGCTGACCAGCGGCAACCAGTCCAGCGATATGTGCCATATCCACCATCAGCAGTGCGCCAACGGATTTGGCAATTTCAGACAGGCGTTTAAAATCAATGGCTCTGGGATAAGCAGATGCACCGGCAACGATCAATTTCGGCTGTGATTCTTCGGCGAGTTTCTGGACATCATCATAATTGATGGTTTCTGTTTCATCATTCAGGCCATAAGATACGAAATTGAAATATTTACCGGAAATATTGGCAGGTGAACCATGTGTCAGATGACCGCCATCAGCGAGACTCATACCAAGGACAGTATCACCGGGCTTGAGGACTGCGACATAAACGGCAGTATTGGCCTGTGCGCCGGAATGGGGCTGTACATTGGCGAATTTTGCGCCGAACAGTTTGCAGGCTCTATCAATAGCGATTTGTTCCACAATATCAACGCATTCACAGCCGCCATAATAACGCTTACCAGGATAACCTTCTGCATATTTGTTTGTGAGAACAGAACCCATAGCGGCCATGACTGCGGGAGAAACGATATTTTCGCTGGCGATCAGTTCCAGATTTCTTTTCTGACGGGCAAGCTCTTTCTGCATTGCTGCGCCAACTTCAGGATCAACGCTTTCCACATAGCCGATGGTATCAATTAAATCTTTGTACATGGGGAAAAACTCCTTTTGAATATATTTGCTTTGAGAAGCATTAATTTTATTATACAGTATTTTGCAGGAAATTGCAAGCGTTTTATGCAAAATTATTGTTTCAATCCACGAAAAAGCACAATTTTGTCATTCATGAGCTTCGACGACTTCTATCAAAGTTCGCATGTAACGGGCACTAAAAATTTTATGTGCTGAATGATTTGTCAGCATAACCTGCTATTTTTACTTTTATCAAGATGCGAACTATCTATAGTATAGTATACCATAACAATGGAAAACTGTCAAGTGGCTTGACTTCATGTCAGTGGAAGATACCAATTCTTTCCGATCCCACCGCTTAAAAAAGCGGAGAATTCAATGCTTTGTTAAAATATTTTACAATTTCCTGAATATAACTATTTCCGTTTTGTGTTTTAGGGCTGATGTCAATTATTCCATAATCCAAAGTCATGCGGAATACATGATGATCAATCTGGAAATTCTGTATATATGTGTCCCAGAATGCCATTTCTGTGATATTAATCTGAATTCTATCAGAATAATAAATTTTTAATAGCTCTGTTGTTTTTTTCAGACTGAGTTCTTCTTCCAAATGGCTTGTCATCAAATTGCCATTTGCCATTTTTTCGATATAGAATTTTTGCTGACTAGGTTTTTCCTGACAAATCGGATTCAGCCAAATAGTTTCTATTTTTGTAGCAAGCCGTGCATGATGCTGTACATCAAAATGAAATTGTTTGATCCAGATTTCATTAATCGCAGACAAAGGCTGATGCAATAATTTTTGTTCATGCAGGCTGGAAAAATAACATTCATCCAGACGAATCTGATTAGCCTGATAACGAATATTCTTGTAATCACAGAAAGCAAACTGTGTATAATAATCTTCTACATCAGGACGGGGGATTCTGGAAAGCGGATGATTCAGGCCAGTATCTTTGACCGCAAAGAGCGCATATTCATTCTGATAGCTTTTGATTCTGTAAATTTCCCCTTTCCAGATAACAAATTCACCTGTTAAAAATCTAATATCTTTCATTGCTGTGATTCTTTCTGATAAAGTTCTTCCAGCCAGTTGATCATAGCTTTATGCCCCTCTTCTGTGATGGGAAACAGATTTTTTTCTTCCGGTTCAGCCAGATCAGAACAAATAAAACCATGCCAGATAGTGACGGTCATTTCCTTGCCATCAGAAACAATCTTATAATTCATATTTTTCCGGCTTCCGGTGAAATAATTCTTTGCTTCAAAATAATATACCCCTGGGATCTCAAAATTATTAAATTTATGAATCATGAAATTCCTCCTTCTAATAAATTAATTACATCATCCAATGCAGGCACACAGGCATATAGATATTTTTTCAAATCTTCATCAGGTTGAGACAGATCCGGAATCATAACGGCTTTGCACCCGGCATGATATGCAGATAAAATTCCATTGGGAGAATCTTCCAGAGCCATGCATTCCCTTGGTAATAAATTTAATGCATGAGAAGCTGTCAGATAAATTTCAGGGTCTGGCTTGCCTTTTGTAACCATATCCCCACAGATGAAAATATCAAAATAAGCATATACGCCGATCTGATGCAAATATTGCTCTGTTCTCTGACGATCTGTAGCTGTTGCAACAGCAATAGAATATTGATGCTCATGCAGATAGATTAATAATGCATCCAATCCCGGCTTTTTCTCAATGCCATATTGATTTAAATGCTGTGCAGTCAATTCCCTTCTTCTGGAACGAATGGCTTCATAATCAAAATCCATTCCAAAAATATTCTGTAATTTTGGCTTTGCATAGATCGCTGATAAGCTTCGGATTTCTAATACATGCTCCAGTTTCATAGGGAATCCTGCTTCATGCGCCGCTTGCATCCAGTATTTTGCAAGCAATTTTTCAGTATCCAGCATTAGCCCGTCCATATCAAAAATAATGCCCTTTATCTCCATGCTATTACTCCCTTGTTTTATGATGAATATGATGATCTGTGAATTTAGAATAATAAAACTGCTGTTCCCGATATAATCCATAATAGCCCGATAACAGATAGCTCACAGCCAGCACAAGCATACAATAGGGAATGCATTCCTGCCGGAATAATTCAGCTGAAATCAACAGAGATGTCAAAGGACAGTTTGTCACTCCGCAGAATAATGCCGCCATGCCTGCCGCCGCACATAATGATGGTGATAAGCCCACGATCTGCCCAAATAAACAGCCAGCCGTTGCGCCTATGTAGAAAGAAGGCACAATTTCTCCGCCCTTGAATCCTCCGCCTAATGTCACAGCTGTGAAAATCATCTTGATAAAACAGGCATACCATACTGTTTTTCCCTCAATCGCTCTTTCAATCACATGCGCTCCTGTGCCATAAAAATCCTGCGTTCGGAATAATAAGCCCATGCAAATCAAAATCATGCTGATTGTCAATATGCGCAGATATTGATTTTTCAGATGCTTCTTGATAAAATGCTCTGTTCTATGCAGAATCACACAGAAAATAATACTCAGTGCCGCACAACAGATCCCTAAAAGTAATGTCTGAAATGCTGTGATCGGTGATAGCTCCGGGATAGAGCTGATTTCATATTTTTCCTGCGGAAGCCCCAGCTTGGCCGCAATATAAGAAGCTGTCAAAGAAGATACCACACATGGCACTAATGCCGCATATTGCATTGTCCCCACACAGCCAACTTCCATGGCAAATACTGCCGCCGCTACAGGTGTACGGAAAATAGCTGAAAATGCCGCACTCATGCCGCATAGAATCAAGATATGCTTGTCTTTTTCTCGCATATGCAATAGAGTAGCAAATGTATTTCCAAGACTCCCCCCCAATTGTAAGGCTGCCCCTTCCCTTCCAGCACTCCCACCACAAAAATGTGTAATGATCGTAGAAATAAATATCAGCGGCGCAACTTGCACCGGAATCTGTGCTTCTGATCTTAAAGATGCTAATATAATATTTGTCCCCTTATCATGTTTATCATGCATGATCCTGTAAAGAAAAACGATCAGAAGCCCTCCTATCGGAAGAAGCCCATAACACCATAGATGTGTATTTCTGAATTTTGTACTCCAGTTGATCGCTTTCACAAATTCCGCCCCAATCACCCCTAGCACACTCCCTAATACCAATGCACAGCCAACCCATCGAAATAAAAGCCGGAAATGCAGCAGCGCATGTATGCATAAATGCAAAAATCGACCTCGATAATAATAAAATCTTTCTGATGCCTTGTATTGAAATGAAAATTTACGCAAAGAAAAAACCTCACTTTCTGGATATTTCTATGATTTTATAATAAGTCTTTTTCTGTATTTTGTCAATCATGCAGAAATTTAATGCAAACCTGTTTACAGTTTGTCATTTTTGTGTTATAATAATGTCATAAATCAGAAAGGACGCAAAAAAATGGCTAACAAAAAAAGAAATTACACTGTCCGTTATGATCGGATTATTGGCGCATTGATCGCCTTGATTTTTATCAGCCTGGTAATCGCCGGACTTGTCAGCTATACAAAACAGAAAAAAACAAAATCAGATCAGCCGCCGCTCTCTATCAATTCGGCTCAGAATGAAGAAACATTACGGAATTATCCATCTATTTCGATAGAAAATACAAAAATCCATTCTGGAAATCTGATTCTTGTCAATGATACATACCCCTGTCTGTTTGATACAAAAGCAATTGAAGCAGGCACTTCTTCTGATGTCACCTTGACCACAATCAAGAGTCTGCTGGATTCTAAAAAAAATGGCATTACCCCTTATACAGCATCTGATTGGGTTGTGAGCCTCGACAGAGTGGCCGCACGTGCTATGGATCAATGGCTGGAAACGTTTTATCATGAAACAGGTCTGAATCAGATTCGTATGATACGAGGATATCAGACAGATGGCATCACACCCGATTTCCGAACAGGCAGAACGCTGATGCTTGGCATATTTGAAAAAACAGATTCGCATACTTATCATCCCGATGGGGAATATGCCTGGATCGCCGAACATGCCGCAGATTATGGCTTTATCACTCGTTATCCGGAAGGAAAAGAATCTTATTTCAATACCATTCCGGAAAGCCGGGATGCTATTTTCAGATATGTCGGCCTTCCAGCGGCGGCCTATATACAGAAATATCATCTATGTCTGGAAGAATTTATAGAACAAATCAAAGACTATCATGTGGAAAACATGCTCACGATCACAAACGGCTCTAAAACATATGGCATGTATTACACACAGGCCAATTCCTCCGGAGAAAAAACAGAGATTCAAATTCCCTCTGATGATGCTGTCTATGATATTTCCGGAAATAATATAGATGGCTTTATTATTACGATCTATGAATAATTTACAGCCCCTGCAAATCGAAATCCGGAGTATACTCCCTCATAGCAGAAGAAATTTCCTGCGAATATCCGGAAAAATCTAATTCCTGTGAAATTTTCAAAACACTATGATATTCCATCTTCGTGATTCGGCGGCAAAGTTCCGGAAATTCGGATTCCGCAAGGGGCGTATATTGTGCCATCAGGCTTAATAAAAACTGATCATTTCCAAAACAAGCATATAAATGCTTTACTAATGCAATTGATTCATGCCTATGTCCGGGCATGACCAAATGCCGGACAAGACAGCCTTTTTTTAGCAATTCTTCCTGAAAGGCTGGCTTGCCTGTCTGCCGGAGCATTTCCCTCAGTGCGGATTCTGCAATTTCAGGATAATCAGGTGCATGCGCATAATGCTTTGCTGTTTTGGGATCAAAAAATTTAAAATCCGTAAGATAAATATCAATCAAGCCATCCAATTTTTTCAAGCTTGCCATCTGTTCATAGCCCCCTGTATTCCAGACAACAGGAATATTCAGCTTTGATTTTATTTTTTCCAATGCTTCCACGACCCATGGGAGAACATGAGAAGCTGTGACAAGATTGATATTATGCGCTCCCTGCTCCTGTAATTCAAGGAAAATTTCTGCTAATCGGGCAGATGTAATAGCGATACCATAATTTCCGGCTGCAATTTTCTGATTTTGACAGAAACAGCATTGCAATGCACAGCCGGAAAAAAATACTGCTCCTGAGCCATGTATTCCGCTGATACAGGGTTCTTCCCAGAAATGCAGAACCGCTTTTGCCGCTCGGAGCTGATCTGTTCCGCCGCAGAAACCGGGTTTTTTGGTTCGATCTGCATGGCATTTCCGGGGACAGAGCACACAGTTTTTCAGATCATCAATCATGCGTTTGTCTCCTTTATTTAAAATATTCCTGCATAAGTGATTTTTTCAGCATTTTTGCTTTTTCAACAAAAGTTAGCAAGGA
>DJXD01000016.1 GCA_002449585.1 Ruminococcus sp. UBA7013 | reverse complement strand
TGCGAAGCCCCCGTCTCTATAGGCGAGGGAGAGTTCACTTCGAGAGGAGAAATTTCCAATGAAGAAATTAATTGCAGGAATTGCCAGTCTGGTTATGTGTGCATCCGCTTTGATCACACCAGCACAGCAGGCATTCACAAGCGTTTCTGTTCATGCCGCAGGTGATTATAATTATGCTGAGGCACTCCAGAAATCTATGTTTTTCTATGAAGTTCAGCAGGCCGGAGTACTTCCGGATTGGAATCAGGTTTCATGGCGTGATGATTCTATGCTGACGGATGAAGTGCCCGGCGGCTGGTTTGATGCCGGAGATCATTTTAAATTTGCACTGACAAATGCTTATACAGCGGCTATTATGGCTTGGGGCGTGATTGAGTATAAAGATGCGCTCAAAAAAGCAGGGCTTTATGAAACTTATATGAATAATTTGCAGTGGGGTCTTGATTATGTCGCAGGTTGTGACCGGGGTGATGCGGTTGTTGGAACGATCGGTGACGGATTTGATCATCAATGGTGGGGCAGTGCTGAGGTCTATATGAGAAAATACAAGCTCACCAGCGGTGATGATGCACGGCCGTTTGATCTGATCACAGCAACCTCCACAACTTCACAGATGGCCGCCGCCATGGCTGCTGGATATATTGCATTCAAGGATGAAAATCCGACACTTGCAAAAAGTTATCTGGAACATGCAGAAAGTCTGTTCGAACTCTCTGACAAGACAAGAAGTAATGATGATCAGGGTGTGCAGAAAAGTTATTATCCGGCAACGGATTATTTTGATGATCTGTTTTATGCTGCTAACTGGTTATATCGTGCAACACAGGATCAGAAATATCTTGACAAGTGTGATGAATATATTCCGAATCTGGCAACAGAATCACAGTCTACAGAACGGAAATATACATGGGGCTATTGCTGGGATGATGCATTGCAGGGTGCAGCGTTGCTTTATTATGAAAATACCGGAAAAGAAGAATGGAAAACACAGATTGATCATCATCTGCAATATTGGATTGATGGATACGGCGGAAAACAGGTTGCCTATACGCCTGATGGCCTTGCATGGCTCATGGAATGGGGTGCGCTCCGTCATGTGACTACAACAGCATGGCTGGCTAAACTGGCAAGTGATGTGGCTTTTAAAGATGATGCCGCAAAAGCAGAAAAATATAATAATTGGGCAAAGAAACAGCTTGATTATTGCTTTGGTGATAATGATCTGAATCTGTGTTATGTGCAGGGTATGGGAGAAAATAATCCCAAGACATTCCATCATAGAACAGCTTCCGGTATTCATGATGATCATTGGCAGAGTCTCGGCCTGAGTGAAGAAGATGCACAAGGCTGGCAAACAGAATATGCACATACGCTCTATGGTGCATTGGAAGGCGGCCCTAGCAAAGATGGTACTTTTACAGATGAAGTAGGTCAGTATCAGTATACAGAAGTTGCAATTGACTATAATGCAGGCTATACTGCATTGCTTTGTGCAATGATTGATGATTATGACTGTCAGCCCCTGGCAGATTTCCCCCCGACTGAAACACCCAAATGGAATGAATTTGAAGTTGCCGCAGTGATTCAGCAGAATCAGGCAAGTTATACACAAATTCAGCTGTGGGCGATGAATCATACTGCATGGCCGGCAAGAGTTGTGAAAGATCTGTCTTATAATTATTATTTTGATGTCTCCGAAGTGCTGGAAGCCGGGCTTTCTGTGGATGATATTAAAGTAACAATTGGCTATGATCAACACGCAGGGGATGAAGGTGCACTCAGCATTTCCCAGCCAATTCAGTATAAAGATAATATTTATTATATCAAGGCAAGCTTCAATGATGGCTCTGTTGTGATGCCAACAGGACAATCTGAACATCGGTCTGAGGCGCAAATCAGAATTGCTATTCCGGATACCGCTCCTGCTGGTGCATGGGATCCCACAAATGATTATTCATTCAATGGCCTTCAGGAAGGTGGTCAGGATCTTCTGAAATCTCCGGAAGCCGTAACGCCTTATATTACTATGTATGATGGTGATACACTGATCTATGGTACAGAACCGGATGGCACAAAGCCCGATGATGTTCAGCCTACACCAACAGAGACACAGCCCAGCAGTGAAAAAACAGATTTGCTCTATGGTGATGTCAATGAAGATAACAGTGTCAATATTATGGATATTATTCTTCTGAATAAAGCGATTTATGGCAAGGCTGAACTTTCTGACAAAGCACAAAAACAAGCGGATGCTATGCATGATGATAAAATAGATGCTTCGGATTCTCTCGCAATCATGAAATATATCGTCAAGCTGATCCCGGAACTGCCGGTTGTTTAATTCCGTCATAATGCACAAAAAAATGATATATAGTTTAGATAAAAAGCCGAATTTTCAAAAAACACTTTACTTTTTTATGTAAATATACTATAATAAATTTGATAGGATTTTCATGGAACTGTGTCAGTGATGTGAAATTTCTGTAAACGAAGCCGCAGCTGTCTGCACTGTAATGGCTGCGGAATTAAATCTATTTTTTATAATTTTAATGGGAGGGTAAATCCAATGCGCAAAGTAAAATTTGGCAGAAAGCTGACTGCTAGTCTGGCAGCTATGACAATGGCACTTTCTGCTTCCGCAGCTTCTTTTGCTGCAATCACTGCTTCCGCTGGTGAAATGCTCGGTGAAGGTACTTTCAATGAGGGTGCAGGTCTTCCGTGGCATATCTGCGAAAATGGTACTGCTGAAATGGCTTTTGAAATCAGCGATGGTGTATATTCTATTCTGATCAAAAACCCCGGCGGTGCTTCCAATGGCGGTGAGTCCAGATGGGACTGTCAGTTCCGTCACAGAGGTATGTCTATTACTTATGGTCATACTTATCGTCTGACTTATTCTGTTTATGCTACTCAGGCTGGTAAACTGTTCGCAAAACTCGGCGACATGGCAAATGATGATGCTGAATATTGGCATTCCAATGGCCAGGAACTGAGTATGACTTATACACCTGGTGCATCTCTGGCTGATGTAGAAACTGCTCTGAAAGCTGCATCTAACGGCGGCGCAAATATCAGCTATGGCGAAGGTTGGGACAAGTGGAAGGCTAATGATATTCCTGCGAAAACATGGGTAACAAAAGCTTATGAATTCCAGATCAATCAGAGTGATATTAATAATACACAAGCTCCCGAAGGCAAAAAGTCCGTTGAATGGACGTTCCACTTTGGCGGCGATGGTGAATATTCTATCCCTGGCGGTCTGTTCCCGGCTGATACGATCATCAAGTTTGATAACCTCGCTTTGATCGATATGACTGGTGATGAAAATGACTATGTAAAAGAAGAAGAAGCTCCTCAGCTGGATCTGGTTCTGAATGAAATCGGATTCTATCCGAATCTGGAAAAGAAGGCTACTCTGGAAGTTGCTGAAGGTACTGCTCCACAGGCCTTTGAAGTAAAGGATGCTTCCGGCAGCGTTGTATTCTCTGGCACAGCAAGTGAAACAAAATATGATGCATCTGCTGAGGAATATGTTCAGATTATTGACTTCTCTAAGCTCACAACAGAGGGCGACGGCTACACTGTAACAGCAAACGGCAAAACTTCTCTGCCTTTCAGCATTGGCAAAAATATTTATGATGGCCTGCTGACAGATGCTATGAACTATTATTATCTGAACCGTTCCGGTGTAGAAATTTCTTCTTCTTATGTTTCTGACTCTAGAAATCATTCCGATGCTTCCAAGCTGGCACGTAAAGCCGGCCATAGCCCGGATACTGCTTATGTAGCTGATGAATGGGTATTTATCTACACAGAAGAACCGAATTATTCCCAGTCTATCGACGTTTCCGGCGGCTGGTATGATGCTGGTGACTATGGTAAATATGTCGTAAACGGCGGCGTTTCTATGTGGACACTTGCCAATACTTATGAACGTGCAGTTGTTACTAAGAATGCTGATAAGTGGGCTGATGGCTCTGGCACTGTAAAGATTCCGGAAACTGGTAACGGTACTCCTGATATTCTGGACGAGCTCATGTGGGAAGCTGATTTCTTCGAAAAAATGACTCGTGATGATGGTATGGTTTATCATAAGATTCATGACTATAAATGGACTGCCCTCGGCGTTATGCCTTATGTAGAAGAAGGCGACGATGAGAAGGTTCAGAAAGTTAAGAATCCGAAGCGTATCGTAAAGCCTGTTACTTATGCTGCTACTCTAAATGCTGCTGCATCATGGGCTCAGCTGTCTCGTCTGCTGAAAGATAGTGATGCTACAAAGGCTGCACATTATCAGGAACTCGCTGAAAAATCTTATGCTGCTGCTAAGAAAGCATATACTTCCAAGTATGGCGATATTTATAAAGAAACTGATGGCAATTACAAAGAAGATCCGATGTTTGCGCCTCTGGAACAGAATAAAGGCGGCGGCCCTTATGGTGATACCCGTGTATCTGACGAATTCTATTGGGCTTCTACTGAACTGTTCATCACAACCGGCAAGGATGAATATGGCACAGATATGAGAGCTTACAGCGGTGCATTCACAGTTCCGACTGCTCTGTATGGCGGCGAAAACAATGGTGACCCGACATCCTTCACATGGGGCACTCTGGAAGCACTTGGTACACTGTCTCTTGCTCAGAATACAGATAAACTTTCTGCTGATGAAGCTAAGAAAGTAAAAGAAGCTGTTCAGGCTGCTGCTGATTATTATCTGGAACAGATCGACAATTCCGGCTATGGTACAAACTATAAAGGTCAGGACTTCTCTGTAACAGTTAACAGAATCAGTGGTGATACAGCATCTGAGGAAACTATGGATCTGAAGCAGGCTTACGGATGGGGCTCTAACTCCATGGTTGCTAATAATGCCATTGTCCTCGGTATTGCTTATGATCTGTCTGATGATGTGAAATATCTGAATGGTGCTGCATCTTCCTTTGACTACCTGCTTGGTAGAAATGCTATGGAAAATTCCTATGTAACAGGTTGGGGCGCAAAGGGATATGCAACAGAGTATCCGCATCATAGATTCTGGTGCCCGCAGATGAAAGCTGGTTGGCCGTCTGCTCCTTCTGGATGCCTCTCTGGTGGTCCTAACTCTTCTATGAATGACCCGATGATTCAGGGTGCTGGCTATAAGGTTGGCGAACTTGCACCGCAGAAGTGCTATTATGACCAGAATGATGCATGGTCTGTTAACGAGATCACAATCAACTGGAATGCACCTCTGGTTTGGGTATCCTCCTTCCTCGAAGATGAAGGCCCGAATGCTGGCGAATCCACAACACCGGATGACACCACAATCAAATGGGGCGATGCAAACTGCGATGGTTCTGTAAACATCATGGACATCATTCTGCTGAACAAGGCTATTTATGGCAAGGCAGAACTGAGTGACCAGGGTCTCAAGAATGCTGATGTTGATCAGGATGGCAAGCCCAGCGCAACTGATTCACTGAATATCATGAAGCTGGTTATCAAGCTCCTGACAGAAGCAGATTTCCCGATTAAGTAATTAGAGAATTGATCATAACAAGCAGAGCGGTTTTTACTGCTCTGCTTTTGTTGTTTCTGCTTCTGTTTCCGGGATGAAAAATTCAGAAGGCATGCCAATTTCGCCCTCTACGGTATAGATTAGATCACAGGTTATGCCGTTTTGATCTGTATGATAAGATTTTTGACAATCTTTGATTTCCACATCAGCAAGCATATTTTTTTCATATCGAATAATAGCAGTATGCAATGCAAGTTTTGCTTCTTCTTCTGTGCGAGTGATGACAGAAGATTGTAATTCTTGCGTTGTTTTATGCAAAATGCCACAGGGGAGTACATGATTCAGAAAACAGAATGGTGTATAATATTCATTCGTGCGGAATTCTGCATAATCCGGCTTGCTCAGACGGAGAGGAATTTTTAAATTAAAAATCTGAAGCCATTTCTGATAGATAGTTTTGCCTGTCAGATCTGTTTGTGAAATCTGAAACGGCTCTGTCAGTGTGATGCTTTGTGTATAAATGCCGGTAATATTTCCCAATGCATGGCGATAATAAATTTTTCCGTCTTCTGCATGAATGATTCCGCTGACAAGAATCTCCCCTTTGGCAACTCCATCCCGGAGCAGGTGCATAAGCTGGCCGCTATAAATACGAACGTTTGTGATCTGCGCATCATATCGAGCAATGATATGACAGGGAAGCCGCTCATGAAGCAGATCCGGAACAGGTCTTTCCTCTGTGATCTGAACAATCATGTGATTTCCGGAATTTCGGATGCCTGCCCATGAGATCCCCGGAATGTTCACACGGAGATCTGTCTCACAGCTGGCAGTGTCAAGATCTGCAATCCATGCGCCTGTCCGGATGCCATTCTGTTCCAGCTGAGCAAGAATCACGCTTTCCGGAATGGTGGTATTTCCTTGAATTTCGATCATAGTGATAATATTAGAATAATAAAACAGCAATGCAATGCTGATTAGAATGCCCAAAGGAATCCCAAACCGATGGCGATATTTTCGTAATTTGCCAGTCAGGGAGGAGATTTCCGTGACTGTTAGTGTGACATGGCATTGAGCAGCCAGTTTTTCCAGATTTGGAATATCTTTTTTCAGCACCCGGCAAAAGAAAATTTCTCCTTTACAGTATTGATTTTCGCATTGAATAGGCTGATTCCGGATTGCATTGATAAATACATAAAGACTCCGGCCTTTTGCCTGAACATCACAGAATTCCCGGATTTGCATGAAATCATCTCTTTTCTGTCAGCTGTATAGATGAAATTTTTCCGGTGACGGAAACACTGCTGTCATTATAATCAAATACACGGAGATCCGTCCCCCAGATTTCTATAATCATGTCCAATGTCTGCAAACGGACAAGAATTTCATTATATTCCAGAATCCGCCGGCAGTTTTCTATTCTAAGCTGTTCATTGCCGTGCATATGCAGATAAGTGTCAAGATAGACCCATCCTTGAACAGTTCGTTTCAGACCTTTTCCCAAGGCTATCACGCTCCTGATCAAGTCTATGTTCGCATAAGCAGAAAAATTCCTGCATAATCTTTAGGGGTGAATGCTATGACTGATAAAAAGAAAATGATCATGACGGGCGTATGTTTGATTTTATTTCTGATCGGAGCAGTTTATTTTCATGCACAAGTAAGCAGTGCCATTATCCTGGCAGGGAAACGATGTTTGATATCTGTTCTGCCATCACTGTATTTTTTTTCAATACTGGCGGCGTTCAGTGTACAATCTGGATTGCTGGATGCATTGGCAAAGCCGTTTCAGAAATTTTGCCGGAAATGGTTGAAAATAGATGCGGTTCTGCTGATGATTATTTTCTTTTCACAGATTGGGGGGTATCCGACAGGCGCACAGCTGGTGCATAATTTATATCAGGAAGGCCGCATTTCTGAACAGCAGGAACAGGAATTACTATGTGTGTGCATGGGGTGCGGATTCGGCTTTCTGCTGGCAACAGTGGGCGGAAATCAGCAAACTGCTTTGTTTATATGGCTGATGATGAGTATTCCTGTATTGCTGATCGGGATGTGGAAGATAAGATATATGATCCTTCCGGAATCAGAAGAGCAACACTGGAAAGCATTGGCGGTTTGCATTACAGATAGCGTAGGAAGTGCGGCGGCCGCTATGATAAAAATTATGTCTATGATCATTGCATTTTCAGCAGTGATGGGCATGGCAGAAGCCATTTTTTCAGATCCGGGCGATCTGATCCGGAGTATACTGGAAATCAGCCATGCGGCCGAATATGCCCGGCATGGAAGTTTGTCCATAACAGCGGCATTATTATCCTTTGGGGGGCTGTGTGTACATCTGCAAATAGCGGCGGTCTGTGAGAATCATTTATTATGGGGAAAATTTATGCTATATCGTCTGCTGATGGCAGGGCTGACTTATGGATTATGTTTTCTTTGCATGAAATATCTATTTTTGGGCGATCTGGCTGTATTTCTGCCGGAAACGGCGGTATCTTCTGCACAGGATGGAAACATGATTCCGGGGTGCTGTCTGATGCTGATGTCTGTATTTGTTTTAAAAAAATATCATTTTTTTCAGAAATCATTGACAAATGCAGAAAAATGAGATAAAATAAAAACAGAACTATGCAGAAAGCAAGAGGAGGTTTTTTTATGTATATTTTTAAAAAGCTGGCAGCAGGCGCATCTGCACTTGCGCTCTGTGCCGGAATGATGGCAGGCTTTGCAGGTGCAATCCCTGTGAATGCTGTGGATGATCATAATGATGACTGGCTTCATGCAGTCGGCAGCCGCCTGTATGACAAAGACGGAAATGAAGTATGGCTTACAGGTGCAAACTGGTTCGGCTTCAACTGCTCTGAAAACTGTGCGCATTATCTCTGGAGTGCGGATATTGATGATATGCTGTCATCTATTGCAGATCATGGGATTAATATTATCCGTTTTCCGATTTCATCAGAGCTTTTGATTTCTTGGATGAACGGAACACCCAATCCAGTGGCAAGCGTTTCAGCTAATAATGATCCGTATTATTCTATTAATATTGATTTCTGCAATGCAGACGGATCAATTAAGAATAGCATGGAAATTTTTGACGTGATCATGCAGAAATGCAAAAAATATGGACTGAAAGCGTTCATAGATGTACACAGCCCACATTCTGACAACTCTGGACATGATTATAATCTCTGGTATGGCAAGGAAACCGCAGAGGGCGTTATGGTGACAACAGATCTCTGGATTGAATCTTTGACATGGCTGGCTGAAAAATACAGCAATGATGATACCATTCTTGCCTATGACCTCAAGAATGAACCGCATGGCAAAGGGCAGGAAGGTGTAAAAGCTGCAAAATGGGACGGCTCAACAGATGAAAATAACTGGTCTTATGCAGCTAAAAAATGCGCTGATTCTATCTTGAATGTCAATCCAAATGCTTTGATTCTGATCGAAGGTGTGGAACAGTCTTTGAAAAGCGAGTCTTATACCTGGGGGCAGCCGGATTCTAAAACAGATCCGCCTTATATCGGCGCATGGTGGGGCGGAAATCTGAGAGGTGTACGGAAATATCCCGTTGTTCCCGAAAGCGGTACAAGCCAGATTGTTTATTCTCCTCATGATTATGGCCCTTCTGTTTATAAACAGGTATGGTTTGACAAAGATTTTGATACACAGAGTCTGCTTGATGATTATTGGTATGATACATGGGCTTATATCAATGCGGAAGATATTGCTCCCTTGTTGATTGGTGAATGGGGCGGCCATATGGATGAAGGTAAAAATCAGAAATGGATGACACTGCTCCGGGATTATATGATTGCGCATCATATTAATCATACATTCTGGTGTCTGAATACTAATTCCGGTGATACCGGCGGACTTTGGACAGGTTTCCAGTATCAGCCGGATACAGGCAGTCAGATCGACTGGGATGCAGATAAATATGCTTTATTTGAGCCATCACTATGGCAGACGAATGAATCAGGCAAATATATTGGTCTGGATCATCAGTATGTATTAGGCCTGAATGGCACAGGAACAAATGTAACAGAATATTATGCATCTTATGCCGCAAGTGAAGGCAGTAATCTGGATACTGCCGGAAAAACAGATCCAGTAGAAATTGAGACAAAATCCACTGAGGAAACAACTGCGCCAACAACAGAACCTGCTACAGAATCTGAGCCCACTAAAGAGACAGATCCGCCTGCATCTTCCAAAAATCCTGGCGATGCCAATGAAGATGGAGCTGTCAATATTATGGATATTATTCTCATTAATAAGGCCATTTTCGGAAAAGCAGAATTATCCGATCAGGGACAAATCAATGCTGATGTGGATAAAAGCGGCTCACCAGATAGCACAGATTCTTTGATGATTATGAAATATGTGGTAAAACTGATCACAAGCTTTGATTGATAAAAATACTTTGTTTTATTAAGAATCAGACACAGAAACTTTATTTTATTAATATTTCATCTGTTTTTCTTGACAAATTTCCTGAACAGGTGTAAAATAAGCATATCAAATATTAGGTAAGCAATGACGCTGAAAACCGTTTCCACAAGGGAACGGCTTCAGCGTTGTTTTTTATATTCAGGAGGTATTTATGATGAATGATTTCAGGAATATGCAGACATATCCGAAACAAGGGCTTTATGATCCTCGATTTGAACATGATGCCTGTGGAATCGGTGCTGTTGTCAATATCAAGGGAATGCCGTCCCGGCGTGTTGTAGAGGATGCATTGCATATTGTCGAGAATCTGGAACACCGTGCCGGAAAAGATGCAGAAGGCAAAACCGGTGACGGTGTTGGCATTCTATTGCAGATCTGTCATGCATTTTTTACACAGGAAGCAGAAAAGCTAGGCATTTCTCTGGGAGATGCCCGTGATTATGGTGTTGGAATGTTCTTTCTCCCACAGGATGAATTAAAACGCCGTCAGGCAAAAAAATTATTTGAAATCATCACGCAGAAAGAAGGTATGACATTTCTGGGCTGGCGTGAAGTGCCCACTGTGCCGGACATCCTCGGAGAAATGGCTTTTGAAAGTATGCCGAGTATCTGGCAGGCATTTGTGAAACGTCCTGAAACTTGTGAAAAAGGGCTTGCTTTCGATAGAATGCTATATATTGCCCGGCGTGTGTTTGAACAAAGCAATGAAAATTCTTATGTTGTATCCCTGTCAAGCCGGACAATTGTTTATAAAGGCATGTTCCTGGTTAATGAGTTACGACAGTTTTTCCCGGATCTTCAAAATCCAGCTTATGAATCGGCTATTGCAATGGTACATTCCCGATTCAGTACAAATACAACACCAAGCTGGCAGAAAGCACACCCTAATAGATTTATCGTGCATAACGGTGAAATTAATACAATCACTGGAAATGCGGATAAAATGCTTGCAAGAGAAGAATCTATTGACTGTGAGATCCTGAAAGATCAGATGCATAAATTACTGCCTATTATTGATGTAAACGGATCAGACTCCGCAAGGCTGGATAATACGCTTGAATTTTTAGTCATGTCTGGTATGCCGTTGCCGCTGGCTGTTATGATTCTGATCCCTGAGCCATGGAAGAATAACCGGACAATGAGTCGGGATAAAAAAGATTTTTATCAGTATTATGCTACTATGATGGAGCCATGGGATGGCCCTGCTTCTATTCTGTTTTCTGATGGCGATGTGATGGGCGCAGTATTGGATAGAAATGGTCTCCGCCCATCAAGATATTATATCACAGATGATGGCTTTTTAATTCTGTCTTCCGAAGTCGGAACGCTGGATCTTCCAGCAGAGCATGTTCTTCATAAAGACAGACTGCGACCCGGAAAAATGCTTTTAGTGGATACTGTACAGGGAAGGCTGATCGATGATGATGAATTGAAACATAATTATGCTTCTCAACAGCCCTATGGGGAATGGCTGGATATGAATCTTGTGAGATTGCGCTATCTGCATATTCCTAATCATCATGTAGAGTATGATACGCATGAAAAATTGAGTCAGATGCAGAAAGCATTCGGCTATACTTATGAAGAAATCAGAAATTCCATTTTGCCCATGGCGGAAACAGGAAGCGAGCCAATCGCTTCTATGGGGGCAGATAATCCGCTTCCTTCGTTATCCGGCATGAATCCGCCTTTATTTGATTATTTCCGTCAGTTGTTTGCACAGGTCACAAATCCGCCATTTGATGCCATCCGTGAGGAAGTTGTGACGGATACTAGCATGTATATCGGATCTGATGGCAATCTGCTGGAAGAAAAAGCTTCTAACTGTCATGTACTTCGGGTAGATAATCCTATTTTGACAGATACAGATATGCTCAAGATCAAATATATGAAAGAACCAGGCATGAAAGTAGAAGTCATTCCGATCACGTATTATAAAAATACATCTCTGAAAAATGCAATCCGTCATTTATTCATCCGTGCGGATAAGGCTTACAGAGATGGGGCAAATTTCCTGATTCTTTCTGATCGTGATGTTGATGAATATCATGTTCCGATTCCATCGCTATTGGCCGTTGCGGCATTGCAGCAGCATCTTGTGACAACCAGAAAAAGGACAGCCATGGCCTTGATTCTGGAAACAGCAGAGCCAAGAGAAGTGCATCATTTTGCGACATTATTGGGATATGGTGCAAGTGCTGTGAATCCATATCTGGCACATGAAACCATTCGGGAGCTGACAGAATCCGGCGCACTGGATAAAGATTATTATGCCGCTGAATCTGATTATGATACTTGCATCTTGCATGGTATTGTGAAAATAGCCTCTAAAATGGGGATTTCTACAATCCAGTCATATCAGGGCTCAAAATTATTTGAAGCTGTGGGTGTCAGTCAAGAAGTGATTGATGAGTATTTTACAGGTACAGTCAGCCGTGTGGGCGGCATCACACTCAAAGAGATTGAAAGCCGTGTGGATGCCCTGCATTCTTCTGCATTTGATCCGCTGGATCTGGGTGTGGAGACAGAAGTCATCAGCATGGGGACACATAAATTAAGAAATGGCCATGAAGAACATCTTTATAGACCAGAAACAATTCACTTGTTACAGTTGGCAAGCCGTACCGGAAATTATGAGATTTATCAGAAATATGCGGCTTCTGTTCATGAAGAAGGCAGAAGCATGCAGTTGAGGGATATGCTGGAATTTGTCTATCCGGAAGATGGGGGCATTTCGCTTGATGAAGTCGAGCCTGTTGAAAGTATTTTAAAAAGATTCAAAACAGGTGCGATGTCTTACGGATCTATTTCACAGGAAGCACATGAAACGCTTGCGATTGCTATGAACCGGATCGGCGGTAAATCCAACAGCGGAGAAGGCGGTGAAAGTCCGGAGCGTATCGCTACAGCTGGAACAGATCATGATTGTAGTTCAGCCATTAAACAAGTTGCATCCGGAAGATTTGGGGTCACTTCTGAATATCTTGTGAGTGCGCAGGAATTGCAAATCAAATGCGCACAGGGTGCAAAGCCCGGAGAAGGCGGACATCTTCCAGCTGGAAAAGTATATCCATGGATTGCCAAAACACGGCATTCTACTCCAGGAGTCGGCTTGATCTCACCGCCACCGCATCATGATATTTATTCTATTGAAGATCTGGCGCAGTTGATTTATGATCTCAAAATGTCAAATGTTCATGCAAGAATTTCTGTTAAATTAGTATCTGAGGCAGGTGTTGGCACAGTTGCGGCAGGCGTTGCCAAAGCTGGTGCAGGGGTTGTATTAATTTCAGGCTATGACGGCGGAACAGGTGCTGCTCCAGCAACTTCTATTCATCATGCCGGATTGCCATGGGAATTAGGTGTTGCAGAAACGCATCAGACGCTATTATTAAATCATCTGCGTTCCCGTGTCGTTGTCGAGACGGATGGCAAGCTGATGACTGGCCGTGATGTACTTGTTGCGGCTCTGCTGGGTGCGGAAGAATATGGCTTTGCAACTGCACCGCTTGTGACAATGGGATGCATGATGATGAGAGTGTGCAATCTGGATACATGTCCTGTAGGCATTGCCACACAAAACCCTGAACTCCGGAAACGTTTTTCCGGCAAGCCGGAATATGTGATCAATTTCTTGACTTTTGTCGCACAGGAATTGCGGGAATATATGGCAAAATTAGGAATCAGAACAGTGGATGAACTGATTGGCCGGACAGATCTGCTCCGGATGAAAGAAGAGCCTGAACAGAGCCGGGCGCATTTGATGGATCTGGCCGCTTTACTGCATAAGAAAGAAAATTCACATTTCTGTCCGGAAGATGCCTATAATTTCCATCTTGAAAATACGCTTGATGAGCGTGTGCTTCTGAAAAAAATGCCGCTAACAGGTCATAAAAAACAAATCACAGTTCATGTGACAAATACAGATAGAACATTTGGGACAATGTTCGGATCAGCATTAACCAGAAAATTCGGCACTTCTCTCGAAGAAGATACGTATCATGTAACATGCATCGGAAGCGGTGGACAAAGTTTCGGCGCATTTATTCCTAAAGGCCTGACATTGGAACTGTGCGGAGACAGCAATGATTATTTCGGAAAAGGCCTTTCCGGTGGCCAACTGATTGTTTATCCCCCTGAAAATGCTGCATTCAAGGCAGAAGAAAATATTATTATCGGCAATGTGGCCTTATATGGAGCAACAAGCGGCAAAGTGTTTATCAATGGCATTGCTGGGGAGCGGTTTGCTGTGCGGAATTCTGGTGCATTGGCAGTTGTTGAGGGCGTTGGGGATCATGGCTGCGAATATATGACCGGTGGGCGTGTCGTTGTGCTTGGCCGCACAGGAAAGAATTTTGCCGCTGGCATGAGCGGCGGAATCGCCTATGTCTTGGATGAGGATAGAGATTTGTATATGAGATTAAATAAAGAATTGGTCTCTTTGCAGGAAGTGACGGAAAAATATGATGTTCTGGAGCTGAAACATCTGATTGAAGAGCATGTTGCCGCCACAGGATCAGCAAAAGGAAAGAAAATTCTGGATGATTTTGCCGGCTATTTGCCAAAATTCAAGAGAATCATGCCGCATGATTATGCAAAGATGCGTCAGGCAATCCTGACAATGGAAGAGAAAGGCATGAAGACAGAAGAAGCTGAAATTGAAGCATTCTATCTGACGGCTAAATAAGGAGGTTTTTACCATGGGAAAAGCAACTGGTTTTCTGGAATATACCCACTGTCAGAATGCAGATGTTCCGGCACTGGAGCGGATCAAAAATTATGATGAATTGCATACGCCGCTGACCGAATCCGATCGGCGGAAACAGGCGGCAAGATGCATGGATTGCGGTGTGCCATTTTGTCAATCAAATTATGGCTGTCCTCTCCGGAATGTTATCCCGGAATGGAATGATTTGTTATACAGAGGGGAATTTGATACCGCAGCCAGAAGATTATTAATGACAAATAATTTCCCCGAATTTACATCGAGAGTATGTCCAGCATTATGTGAAGCCGCCTGTGTATGCAATCTGCATGACAAGCCTGTTACTACGAGAGATAATGAAAATTTTATTATTGAACAGGCATATGCATCCGGATTGATGACGGCTAAACCGCCTGCTGTCCGCAGCGGAAAAAAAGTAGCTGTAATTGGGTCAGGCCCTGCCGGATTAGCTGCCGCAGATCAGCTAAATCAAAGAGGGCATCTTGTCACTGTATTTGAACGTTCTGACAGGATCGGCGGCCTGTTGATGTATGGCATCCCAAATATGAAGCTGGATAAATCTGTGATTGACCGCCGTGTGAAGCTGATGGAACAGGAAGGAATTATTTTTCAGACAGGTGTCAATATCGGGAAAGAACAGAATGCAGAAGAAATTCTAAAAGCATTTGATGCTGTAATTCTGGCATGTGGTGCATCTCAGCCCCGTGATCTTCCAGCAGAAGGGCGTGAAGCAGAAGGCATTTATTTTGCTGTGGATTATCTGACATCCGCAACGAAAACGCTTCTTGATGGCGGAGATCCTGCGGATGCGCCTGTTTCAGCAAAAAATAAGAGAGTGATTATTATTGGCGGAGGTGATACCGGGAATGATTGTGCCGCTACAGCCATCCGGCAGGGTGCTGTTTCTGTCACACAGCTTGAAATGATGCCTAAGCCCCCCGAATCCCGTACGGAAACAAATCCGTGGCCGGAATGGCCTCGTGTGCTTAAAACAGATTATGGTCAGGAAGAAGCGATTGCTGTATGGGGAGAAGATCCCCGGATCTATGAGACAACTGTGAAGCGTTTTATCATGAATGAAAATCACAGGCTCACAGGAGCGGAACTGGTCAAAGTCTGGTTTGAGACAAATCCGGAAACGAGCAAGCGTGAACTGCATGAAGGCAAAACATGGACGATAGAAACAGATCTGATTCTGATCGCCGCCGGATTTATCGGCGCAGAACAATATATTACTGATGCATTCGGTATAGCACTGAATGCCCGTCATGTGACGGATACCCTTCCGGAAAGCCATATGACAGCCGTTCCCGGTGTATTTACTGCCGGGGATATGCATAAAGGCCAATCGCTTGTTGTTCGTGCCATTGCTGATGGCAGAGCCGCCGCAAAAGAAACAGATCTTTATCTGATGGGTTATACAAATCTGCCATAATGAAAATGCTCCCCTTTCGGGGAGCTTTTTATTTCATGAAATCAGCGAGGGCATGCTATTATTTTATTATAACATGAATCTGAGAAAAAAGCAATATAAAAATTTATATAATTCTAACAAGAAAACGGTTGACTTTTTCTATAAAATATGTTATAATACATAAAGCAACTGTACAATTGCCAAAAAGAAACATACTCCCATGCGCAGGGAATATGTTTCAGAATGTTAAGATATGAGCGTTCCCGAGGTGATTCGAACACCCGACCTGCCGCTTAGGAGGCGGCCGCTCTATCCAGCTGAGCTACAGCGACTTATCAACTTAATTATTATACCACATATCGAAAAAAAATGCAAGCCTTTTTTTGAATTTTTTTCTCAGCCGATGATATCCTTTATCACTTCGCCTGCAAGTATCAGTCCTGCCACGGAGGGGACAAATGATACCGAGCCGGGAACGGAACGTCTGCCGTTCTGCGGTTCTTCGGAACTATTGCGTGGGGTGATTGGTTCTTCCTCTGAGTATACCACTTTCAGTTTTTCAACACCCCGTTTTTTTAGTTCGCGGCGCATAACCCTTGCAAGGGGACAGCCTTTGGTCTTGTATATATCAGTCACCCTGAATGCGGAAGGGTCAAGCTTGTTGCCTGCACCCATGGCGGATATCACAGGGACACCTGCAGCCTTTGCACGCATTATTATCTCTATCTTTCCCGTAACGGTGTCGATAGCGTCAACTACATAGTCATACTGTGTAAAATCAAAGCTGTCAGCCGTATCGGGCATGAAGAAGCAGCTGTGGACATTCACCTTTATATCGGGGTCGATGTCATGCACCCTCTCTGCGGCGACTTCTGTTTTCAGCTTGCCTATGGTGCTGTGCAGTGCGATTATCTGACGGTTGATATTGGTTATACTTACGGTGTCATTGTCAATAAGGTCAAGGGTGCCCACACCGCAGCGTGCCAGTGCCTCAACGGCAAAACCGCCTACACCGCCTACACCGAATACTGCCACGCGGCTGTTTTTAAGTTTATCCATAGCTTCACTGCCAAGCAGCAGTTCGCTTCGTGAATACTGTTCTTTCATATCTGTCCTCCAAAAACGGCAGAGCGCCAGTGCGTTCCGCCGTTTATAGTCTATCTTTTCGGGAGACCGTTCTCCTCCTCGTATTCAACGACCTCTTCCTCGGTCATGCCCAGATCCTTGCTGAAATCATGTCCTATGAGATCACGCCTTGTTTCTATGGGCTTGTCATCGTCAACGCCCTCCGTAGCATCGGGTACGAATACGGTACGTACTGTACTCAGTATTATCCTCAGGTCTTCCCTGATCGACTGATGTTCGATATACATAAGGTCGAGCTTCAGCTTGTCGTATGGGGTGGTGTTGTACTTGCCCATTATCTGAGCATAACCTGTCAGCCCTGCTTTTACTTTCAGCCTGTACTTGAATTCGGGCATTGTCAGCTCATATCTCTCCGCCAGCTCGGGACGTTCGGGACGGGGTCCCACAAAGGACATATCGCCTTTGAGTATGTTTATCAGCTGCGGAAGTTCATCGAAGCGTATCTTTCTGATTATCTTTCCCACGGGGGTTATGCGGTCATCGTTTTCGGATGCCAGCCTTGCACCGCCCTTTTTCTCAGCATCGGTTATCATGCTCCTGAATTTCAGTACCTTGAATCTGCGTCCCCCTGTGGTGAGCCTTACCTGTGAGTAGAACACAGGACCGCCGTCATACAGCTTTATGATCAGGGCGGTTATCAGCATGAAGGGCATGAGCACTATAAGCATTATTCCTGCCAGTGCTATATCGAAGAACCTTTTCATCATGCGCTGTTCAAATTTCAGACCGTCATTCCTGGAAAGCAGCAGGGGAGTATCAAACAGGTGGAAGTCGTCAGCACCGCGGATTATTATATCAGAAAGCTTGGGGTTGATATAGGTGCGTATGGAATGCTCAAAGCAGAATTTCACCAGCTTGTTTCTCAGATCACCCGGGATATCGGTTATTATAGTGCCCTCATACCTGAGTATGCGCCGCTCTATCTCCTCAAGGCTCTCATCACAGCTTACAGCCGCACATATATTGTACTTGTCAGTACGCTGCGCCATTTTGTTTACAAGGTATTTTGCGTTGGAATTTCCGTACACTATCAGCAGCCGTCTCGGCGGATACATCTTGGTGTATATCATCGTAAATGCATAGCTCCACGGAAAAGCAAATACAAGCTGTATCGCAGCAAGCACCGCCATGGGGGATAGATCCATTCGGTTACGCCCTATAAGTGCGATCAGCACCATTTCCAAGGCATTGGTGCTGACTATGCCCAGCACCTGTGAGCCGAAAAGTCCCATGAATTTTGAATATCCCAGCCTGAACCCGTTGAACAGACTTGTGAATGTCGTGTACAGTACACAGTAGATGCCTATCATCAGGAAGTTGCCGTACCTCCAGAACGGGTCATGCATCTTGTTGTTATAATGGTTATACCACACATACGAAAAGCCCATTACAAAGAACAGGATTATCACAAGTGCAGCGATAAAGTTCAGCAGCCGCTTATACTGTTCGCGGTTTTTAGTGATATTTTCCAATATATGACATCCTTTTTATTTTATAGAATCTGATCGTTAATTTATAACATTCTAAAATAACATTATATCATATTCTGTCGGATTATTCAAGTATCATCGCATTATTTCAGTTATTCGCTGAATAACTTTCAGATTTGATGTTCGCTTTTTGGGACAGTTGTGTAAATATCTTGCGCTGTTTCTGTGAACAGTATACAAAAAAAAGAGGGTGTTGCAACCGCAGCACCCTCTAAC
>DJXD01000118.1:31106-43132 GCA_002449585.1 Ruminococcus sp. UBA7013 | reverse complement strand
CAGCATCTCTGCCAAATCACAGAGTGTCAGACTGGTTAAACAGGAAGCTACCGCCTCTTTAGGCAGGGGAGGACGTCACAAAAGAATGGGTGCCGCTTTCATCATCAAGGGAAAAAACACGAAATCTGGATTAATCTAGAAACAGGTGTTCAATTTCCTGTGGGAAGACATAATAATCAGGAAGTTAAAAATGGAACGCTTGACAGTATTAAGACCGATGCGGGACTGAAATAAGTCCCGCCATTCCCAAACCTTACTAAATGCAAAAGAGGTGTTTTCTAATGGCAAAATATGCGTTTCCAGCGGTTTTCACTCCAGCGGAAGAAGGCGGCTATACAGTGAATTTTCCGGATGTTCCTAGCTGCTATACAGAAGGAGACACACTGGCCGAAGCTCTTGAAATGGCAAATGATGTATTATGTCTGCGGCTGTATGATATCGAAGAAAGTGGAAAATCAATGCCAAACCCTTCCGATTTGAATATGATCCAGAAGCATGAAAATGAATTTGTCTCTTTGGTTGCCTGTGATACACTCAAATATCGGAAATTTTTTGACAAAAAGGCAGTCAAGAAAACTTTGACTATCCCTAATTGGCTGAATATCATGGCGGAACGTGCCAATATTAATTTTTCTGCTGTACTTCAGGAAGCATTAATGAACAAATTGGATATTCATTGAAAAATCGCCCTGTATGCATATGCAGGGCGGTTTTTAGAAATTTAAGTTTCCAAATATTGAGATTTTCCACAGTATAACAGAAGAATCCCCGGCAAATTGCAATAAGCCATACATGCATTTGCAATATCAGCAGCTGTCCAAAGCAATTCCATCTGCAAAACTGCCCCCACACCTGCCGCTATGCAAAATAAGATCTGATAATATAATAAATATTTGCCCCCGGTCAAACTCCGGAATGCATTCAACCCACAGTATGACCAGCCCATTAAAGTACAAAATGCGAATAATGCAATCACAGGCGGAAGAATCCAGTCTGCAAAATGCCCGATTCCTGCCCGGAATGCGATCAGCACCAATGCCGCCCCCTCCTGCCCTGATGCCCCTGTGCATAAAATGACATAGGCTGTTGCAGTACAGCATATAAATGTATCTGCGATGACTTCCAGCATTCCGCATAAGCCCATAAATTCCGGCTGATCGCTGTCAGCATCCGCATGAAGCAGGCCACTGCTGCCAAGTCCTGCTTCATTGGAGAAGATCCCACGGCGAACGCCTACGGATATGGCATGTTTCACTGCTGCTCCGCTGATTCCGCCCCCGGCCTGTTTCCAACCCCATGCATTTCGAAAAATTTCTGCTGTGACAGGGATCATTTTGGCTCTGTATTGGATCAAAATCACACAGGCTAATAATAAATAAATGCCGGTCAGCAGAGGAATGATCATGCTGGCTGTCCGGCCGATTCTTTCCGAACCGCCGAAAATAATCATGCTCAGGAGCAATGAAGCAAATAATCCTGTAATCCATGAAGGAATCTGAAAAGATGCATATAGAATTTCAGCCATGGCATGGCTTTGTGTCATATTGCCCATCCCAAATGAGGCCATGACACAGAAAAATGCAAAAATATCTGCCAGCAGAGGACTTTGCAAGCCATAACGAAGATAGGCCGCCGCTCCGGCATCATGTCCCCGGCGATATTGACAGCTGAGCATATTTTCCGCATAGATTAGCCCTAATCCGCATAAGGCGGCCGCCCACATCCAGAAAATTGCGCCTGCCCCTCCGATGGTCAAGGCCGTAGCAACGCCTACAATATTACCTGTACCCATGGCCGCCGCTAATGATGTCATACAGGAGCGAAATATAGATTGCTTCTGTGTTCCGGCATGTTCTTTTTTCTGAAATAATAATCTGAAACTATGCAGACAGGCCGCATTTTGGCTGAATAGACAGAAAATTCCCATCCCCAGCAGAAGCCCCACCAGCCCCCAGCCCCATAATATTTGATTGATATGTTTCAAAAAATACAGCATCATGACTCCTTTCTGAATAGAACTCTTGCAATATCTCCCCTATTTATGCTATAATAAAATCATGAAAGGGGGCTTTTGCTTGAAAGAGTATTCTGCTGATCTGTCAGCAATGAAATTATTACAGATTCTGATCTGTCTGTTATCTGCCATTCTGATTGCCGTATGTGGTAGATTTTTATATCATTGGCCGGTTATCATGTGGATTTTGATTTTGATTTTTGGGATTACTGCCGCAGTGCTCAGCCTATTTTGTCTGCCTGTCTATTTCAGCAATCTGAAATGCATTGTGACGGCCAGTCAGATCACGGTACACACAGGCATGTTATTCCTTCGGGAACAATCTGTCCGCCTGCAAAATATACAGTTTATACAGCTGATCACAGGCTTTGGCGGCAGATTTGGAATGAATTTTGTGATATTATATGTCTATGGCGGCAGTCTCATGATATTCTTTATGAAAAAAAAAGATCGTCAGGAATTGACAGAATTTTTGGAAAGAAAGGGTGTATTTCATGCGCCGTGAGCATCCGCTGAGAATTCTGAAATATAGTATGAAAACAATTTGGCTTTTGATTTTCCCTCTGATCCGTGGTTTATGGAATTTATGCAAGGCATGGGATCAGAAACAGATCCAAGGCTTTCATCTTTCTTCAGATGCCGTTTTTCATTGGCTGCATGGTGTATGGTTTGATCTGCTGATTTTAGTCATGATTCTGGGTTATGGCTTTCTAGTATGGTTTTTCCGGAAATTTACAGTCAAAGATGGTCAGCTTTATGTGCAGGATGGCTTTATCTTCACAAGAATCCGCATCATGCCGATTAAAAATATTTCTGCCCTGACAATTGAACATGCTTTATTTTTAAGACCCTTTCATGCTGCCTATCTCTATGCAGATACTGCTTCTGGTTTGCTGGCTTCTACGGATATTAAATTATTAATCCGCAAACGGGATGAATCTTTATTTTTATCCGCCCTGCCGAAACTCCGCCATGGAAAGCGGCATCATTATGAGCGTAAAGTGAAATTATGGCGGATTTTAGTATTTTCTGTGATCTTTTCCAGTAGTTTCTCCGGAGCATTATATTTTGCAATGTTCTGGTTTCAAGGCGGAAGAATTGCCCGTGATCTGATCAATGAATTGCAGCTGACAGAGCGTTTAAATTTGATCTCTGAAGAATTGGCTGAACGGTTGGCCGGTATCCCTCCCATGGCCGTGACAGTTGGTATTTTAATTCTGGCCTCCTGGCTGATCTCTATGCTGAATAATCTGATTCGCTACGGTGGTTTTCGTATGGAAAGCGATAAACGTCAGTTATTTGTCAGAAGTGGGCTGATGACCACTCGTTATTTCTATATTCAGAATCATAAAATTAATTTTCTGGACATCCGGCAGAATCTTCTTACAAAAATATTCCGTGTTTGTTCCCTGACGGTCAATTGTCCCGGCTATGGCAATCAAAGAGGAAGCCTTCCCATCTGTCTCCCGATTCTTACCCAAAAAGAATTAATTGCCACTATGCCCCTGATTTTCCCCGGCAGTCGTTTCTTGAAAAATCAGCTTTGTCCGCCCCAGAAATCCTGGTGGGGATATATCTGCTGGCCTGTGATCGGATTCGCCGCCATCTATCCAACAGGAGAATTTTTAGAACATCTTTTCCCCACATTTCAGGAAATCATCAATCTGACACAGATCACGATCGTGATTCCTCTTGTCTGGAAATTCATCATTCAGATCGTCTCACTTTTCACAAGCGGTGTCAGCATTTCTAAAAATCGCATTTGTCTGCGATATTGCAAGGGCTTTGCATTTCATACCATCATAGCCGATACTGATAGTATTGTAAAAGTCAGGATTCATCAGCATGTATGGCAGAAATGGAGCAATACCTGCCATTTGCGCATTTATTTTCGTGCGGAAACGCCCTATCAATGCAATTTATACTGCCTGAATGCCGATCAGACCAGAGAACAGCTTTCCCATTTCATGACAAATTTATAACGCCTCGCTGATTTCTCAGTGAGGCGTTTTCTCATGGCTTTTTCAATTTTCCCTGTTTCAGCAGATTCAGCATTGCAATATTCTGTTCTGCCAGACCCCGGAATGTATCTGTAAATCCATTTGCAACATAAATTTTCCCACGATAATCAAAAGAACTCTGTGCCCCAACGGATTCTAATGCCTTGATCAGGCTTTCAAAATCCTGTCCGCACTGTGGGAAATATTCTGCCTGTGTTGCTTGAAGCAGACAGAACCAATCAATATCTGTCTGACCACGGGTTAATTTATATTCTGTCACCCAGCTGTATCCGCACAGACTGCGACCATAAGTTTCTGCACTTTCGATCACATGAAATGTTCCGCTTTTTCTGTCATAACCAGACAGGGCAATAAAATGATTATTGACATGTGCAATAGCGGCATTCCCCTGTTCCAGCCAAGTTTTCAGGCCATTGCTTGTGACATCATAATAATATGCCCCTGTAATCTTAAAATCATAAGTACCGCCGAATTCAGCAGTAACTTTGCTATAAAACGGATCTCTGTAAGTACCTGCGCCGCCGGGCTGCCAGTAGCCGTATTTGCTTGCCCATGTTGCAAGGCTATCCATATTCATTTTATTTCCATTGACAGCATAAACAGCATTTGCCAGTGAAAACAATCCGCATCCGGCAGAGCGGAGCGTTCCGCCAGCTCCTCTATAATAATATGTCTTATTATACCAGACAGAATCAAACTGATTATATAACCGTCCTTTTGCGGCACTTGCGCTGATCTGCATCATTCCGGAGATGGCCATGATTCCGGAAAGCACCACACTGAGAAATTTTCTTGATCTATTTTTCATAATTCCTCCTCCAAAACAAAAATATATTTTCATTTTATCATAGAATTCAGAAAAAGTCAATCATTTCTCCAAAAATTTTTAAAATCCCCCGGCAGTGATCCGCCGGGGGAGTTGTTAATATTTTAAGGTTTGAGCAATCTTCCTTGTTTCAGAAGATTTAATAATACTGTATTTTGCCATGCTGTTCCTCTGTAAGTGTCTAAAAATCCATTCTTTCTATAGATCTGTGCTCTGTAATTAAAACTACTGTTTGCGCCAACAGACTGTAACCCGATGACAATACTGCTAGAATTTCCAGTATAGCGTGGGAAATATCTTCCACTTTGATTGTTTTCAAGCAAACAGAACCAATCCACTTTTGTTTTTCCACTATTCAGCTTTGAAGCTGATACCCAGCTATCACCGGAAAGGCCTCTTCCAGTATATACTGCACTTTCGATCACATGATAAGTCTGATTTCTTGCATTATAACCCGTAATCGCAATAAAATGATTGCTGACATGAGCAACAGCCACTTTTCCATTCTGTAAACCATTGATCAAATTCTTATTCCAGATATTTCCCCAATATTCCCCTGTTTCTTTGAATCCGTAAGTTCCGCCATAAACAGCAGAAGCATTTTTATAAAAAGTTCCTCTTACTGTTCCGCCAGAACCCGGCCGCCAGTAACCATTTCTAGCTCCCCATGTAGCCATAGCATCAATATTCACCTGATTGCCATTCAGTGCATAAATTGCATTTCCAAGTGCAAAGATACCACACCCGGCAGAATACAATGTATCACTGGTACGACCATAATAATAGCGTTTACTTTGCCATTGTTTGGCGTTCTGATTAAATAGCCGTCCTTCTGCGGCATCTGCGGTAATGGTTTGTACAATAGCAGGCGGCTCAGACATGCCAAGCTTATTCATAGCGGCAGGTGTACCCACGGCGGAGACTGTCATCAGACCAGCCAGAAACACGCCGAATACTTTGTTTTTACTTTTTGTCATATCGCAATTCCTCCCCTTAAAAATTTCATCCAGTTAACGCTTTATCGCCGACGTTTTAACGTTGATATTATTATAGCACAATTCATCAGAAAAGTCAACGCTTTAACGTTAAGTTTGTATGAAAGCACAATATACGCATTTTTTATTTGTCTATATTGCATAAATCTATTGAAAATATTCATATATTTTTAACAGAATCGCATTATTTCAGACATATTTAAAATTTATTACAATTAAAAAATAGTATTAATCACATCTGTAATTATATTAAATTTTAATGGAAAATATACTATAATAATATTATAGAAAGGGGTGGCATCAAACATGGAAATTGGTGAACGTCTGCGGTATCTTCGGACATCGAAAAAACTAAGTATCTATAGAGTTTCACAGGAAACGGGCATTTCTCAAAATCATATCAGTGATTTGGAGCTTGGCAAATGTCAGCCCTCTGTTGAAACGCTCCGACGGCTGATTATTCCGCTGGGAATTACACTTTCAGAATTATTCAATGAAAATCAGGAAATATCTGTTTTGAGCAGTGAAGAACGTGAACTGATAGAAAATTATAGAACGCTTCCAAATGATAAAGCAAATGCACTTTTGCAATTAAGTGCTATGCTCAATGCGCATTGAAAGGGGCAAGCTATGAATATTTCAGAAGTAACCGCAAACAGGATTATTCAGCTTTGTGAAGAGCATCATATCACAGTGAATAAATTATGTACCATTTCAGGGATCACACAATCGACAGTCAACGGCATTGTCAATCATAAAGTAAAAAACATTGGTATTGTGACAATCAAGAAACTTTGTGATGGGCTGAAAATTAGTATTACAGATTTTTTTGATACACCTGAATTTAAGAGCCTTGATCAGGAAATTTACTAAAAAATCCCCCGGCAGTGATCCGCCGGGGGATATGATTATTTTTAAATTCAGAATCAGCCAAGAGTTACAACAACTTCATGTGTACCATCAGCCTGAGCGGGGATCACATTGCCCTCTACTGCATTACCGTCTACTGTCATAGAGACAACACCACTGCAAACATGATTCGGATTGTTGACAGTGATATGATAAGTAGCACCACGGAACTGACGCTTTGCAGTAAAGCTATCCCATTCATGAGGAATAGACGGATTAACTTTCAGGCCGTTCCAATCCGGCATAATGCCGAGGATATACTGAGATACAGCTACAAAATTCCATGCTGCTGTACCTGTCAGCCAGCTGTTTTTTGCTTCACCATGACGGGCGGCATCTTTACCGGCGATCATCTGAGCATATACATAGGGTTCTGTTCTGTGCAGATCAGAATATTTTTCTTCTCTATAAGCAGGAGCGATCTTGGAATAATATTCAAATGCCTTGTCGCCATGACCTGCATAGGCTTCTGCGCAGATGATCCATGCGTTATTATGGCAGAAAATACCTGCATTTTCTTTATAGCCTGCCGGATAGGTAGAAATTTCACCATACTGTACATAGTATTTTGTGAAAGCAGGATTATTCAGAACGAGACCATGTTCTGTATTAAGATATTTGTCCACAGCATTGAGAGCCTTTTCACCTGCGCCCTGATCCTTGCCGACATCGGACATAACCATAAAGCCCTGTGGTTCAATGAAAATCTTACCTTCTTCGCATTCTTTAGAGCCCATTTTTGCGCCTGTATCATCATAAGCACGAATGAACCAATCACCATCAAAGCCATATTTCATGATATTATCTTTCATCTTATCGATTTCAGCCTGTGCAGCCTGTGCGCCTTCTTCATCGCCCTTATATTTGCAGAGATCTACGAAAGCAGGGCCAGCATAGGTAAACAGACCAGCAACCATGAGGGATTCAGCGATTTTAGAATATTTATCTTCGCCATATTTAGGAGAAGTAGAAGTTTGGAAAGATTCGCCGGGTTCTTCTGACCAGCAGGAGAGATTGATGCAGTCATTCCAGTCAGCACGCATAGCAAGCGGCAGTCCGTGAGGGCCTACGTTATTGACAATACGATAGAAACTCTGTTTCAGATGGTGCATCATAGGCTGAGCCTTAGAAGCGTCATTATCATAGGGAACGGATTCATCGAGAATGCCATAATCACCAGTTTCTTTGATATAAGCGGCAACAGAAAGGATCATCCAGAGCGGATCATCAGAGAAATCGCCACCAATTTCGTTATTGCCTTTTTTGGTCAAAGGCTGATACTGATGATAACAGCCGCCATCTTCAAACTGTGTAGAAGCGAGATCAATCAAGCGTTCTCTTGCTCTATCGGGGATCTGATGCACAAAGCCTAACAGATCCTGATTAGAATCACGGAAGCCCATGCCACGGCCAATACCGGATTCAAAATAAGAAGCAGAACGGGACATATTGAAAGTAACCATGCACTGGTACTGATTCCAGATATTCACCATTCTATTCATTTTGTCATCAGGTGTTTTGACAGTATATTTAGAAAGAAGGGCATCCCACATAGATTTTAATTCTGCTAAGCCTTCTTCTACTTTTTCGGGGGTATTATATTGTTCAATCATCTGGTAAGCTCTGGATTTATTAAGAGATTTACCATCAGCAAGGAATTTTTCATCTTTAGGATTTTCGACATAGCCCAGGATGAAGATCAATGTTTTTTCCTCACCGGGTTTGAGATTAACAGCGATGCAGTGGGAAGCGATGGGAGACCAGCCATCAGCCTTAGAATTGGCAGAACGTCCGACAACGACAGACTGCGGATTTTCAAAGCCATTATAAAGCCCCATGAAGGATTCACGATCACAGTCAAAGCCTTCGATTTCGGAATTGACAGTATAGAAAGCAAAATGATTTCTGCGTTCTTTATATTCTGTCTTATGGAACATAGTAGAGCCTTCTAATTCTACTTCACCGGTATTGAAATTTCTCTGAAAATTAGTGCTGTCATCCTGTGCATTCCACAGACACCATTCAATCATGGAGAAGAATTTGAAAGATTTGTCTGTATGGCCTTCATTTTTGAGTACAACTCTCTGGATTTCGCCGTTATAATCCTGAGGAACGAAGAAAGTCACTTCAGCGGAGACATTGTTTTTCTTGCCGGTAATGACAGTATAGCCCATACCATGGCGGCATTCATAAGCATCCAGCTCTGTTTTTGCAGGAGACCAGCCGGGAGACCAGATTGTTCCGTTATCATTGATATAGAAATAGCGTCCGCCCATATCAACAGGAACGTTATTATAGCGATAACGGGTAATTCTGCGCATACGAGCGTCTTTATAGAAATGATAGCCGCCTGCTGTATTGGAAATCAGTGAAAAGAAAGCCTGTGTTCCGAGGTAATTAATCCACGGATATGGCGTTCTGGGGGAAGTGATGACATATTCTTTATTTTCGTCATCAAAATGTCCGAACTTCTGCATAAATTTTTTCTCCTTATTTTCATCATTTTAGTCCTGTCAGATACAGAACATTATAATTATTATAACATATTTTCAGAATATTGACAAGCCTTTTCAGCGAAATTTTAGAAAGCTTATTTACTGAAATTCAGCATGATTATTTGTGCAATTTGTCAGTCTGTTTCTGGATCTGATTCCGGGATTTCTTTTTTTTCGGGAATATCAATATTGATTAGATTGCCAATTTTGATTTTTCCGCCTTTAAGGGCGATAATAGTGGCAGGAATGGCAAAAGAAACCGCTAAGATGATCAATCCTGCAAAACTTAGCCTAATTTTTTTGTGGCCTGTGCCGCATTTAATAGCTGTCTTACTCATTATTTTCTTCCTTTCACTGGAGTACATAAAAATGCTGATGGAAGGCTTTGCTTTCACCGGGCTTGAGTTCCTGGTATCCGGTGAGACCTGAGGACATGTCCAAATTAGGCGCATTGATCATAGCAGACATTGGTTCAGGGCAGAAATAGCCGTTGAATCCTTTGTCATTCCAGAAAATCCAGAATCTATATTCTTCGCCGACTTCATAGCAGATTTTTCTCTTATTTTTCACATTTTCCACAATCAGGCCATAAAGCAAATCTTTGTTATATTTTCCATATTCAGCGAAATACATTTCATTGTCGATATTTTGCAGAACAGGGCGGCGTGTGCCGTTTTTATATTCCTGATCCCGTTCGGTCAGATCAACAAATTCACCTGTTGGCAGACAGCGTTCATTCAATATCCAGCGTTTCCCGATCGGAACAAACAGGCGTTCATCTTCTGATCTTGCATTGTCTGCAAACGGAGACTTGATTGTTGTGTGTGTAGCTACGGAAACCGGAAGCTGTTTATCTGACAGATTTGTCAGCTTGAATTCATATTCCAGACCGCTAGCCGACAGATTAAAGAAAAATTCTGCTTTGAATTTTATGGGCAGGAATTCATAAAACGGATCATTCTGATCAAAAATATATTCTGTTCTGCACCATGCACTATTTGCGTCTGCATTATATTCTGTAACTACGTGCTGTCTTTTGTGCAGGAAGCCATGAATATGATTATGATATGGTTCTTTCTCATTCACGGGAAGTTGATAGACTGCATCTGATGTTTTCAGAATGCCGTCTGCAAATCGGTTCGGGAGATAGAGTGTCGGAAGTCCCCAGACCTCAGCAGACTGCAAAAGGCTTTCCATCGTATTATCCGGGCTGAATCTGAAAAAATCGATCCGGCTGTTTTCATGCCGCAGACGAATGACATTTGAGCCGACTTTTGGGGCGATCATGGCAAAATAGCCGCCGGCTTCGAGTCTGACGCATTCCATGCCGCCAAATTCTACAATTTCTGTTTTATTCATAAAAAATCCTCCTTGATTGGGATCACGGCAAATAGCCGTTATGAATATTATAGCATATCATGATGCATTTGTCCAGAGGAAGAAAAAAATATCTGTAGTTTGCACAGCAAAAATCTACAAATTTGTGCAAAATCACGATTTTTTAAAATCATGCATGAAAAAGCACCTTTTCCGGAGAAAAAAAGTCAAATTGCCCTTGCAAAATGCTGAAAAGCATGGTATAATACTTACATCTGTGATTTTCAGAAAATTATTATTATAAGGAGGAAATAACATGCAGAATCAGACTGCGGAGTCACTTCCGGCTTCCAGACCCATTCCGGCAAAGCCAGCGGCAAAAACAGCTTCCGGCACAGGGTTCAAAGCCTGGATTTCCCGCAACCGCTATTATTTAATGGCGTTTTTTATTCCGGTCATACTGATGTATATCAGTTATGCGATTTTCGGCCTGTATCCGTTCGGAGAGGAATCTGTGCTTGCATTAGACTTCAATGCACAGTATGTTTATTATTTTGAAGCCCTCCGGGATGCCTTCTGGGGTGACGGCAGTATTTTTTACAGCTGGAGCAGAAACCTTTCAGGCGGCTATATGGGTGTGATTGGGTATTATCTGGCAAGCCCGTTCACGCTGATTGTCATGCTGATGCCGGAAAAAATGATGCTGACGAGTCTGCTGATTATGATTCTTGCCAAGATCGGCACAGCAAGCCTGACATTCAGCATTTATCTAAGAAAGAGCAATAAACAGCTGCCGCCACTGTCTGCTATGATATTTGGCATTTTATATTCCCTGATGGCGTACATGGTGATTCAAACGATTGACCCTATGTGGCTGGATGGATTAGTATTTCTGCCGCTGATTGCGCTGGGTGTGGAATATTTAATAGATGATGGCCGAAAGATTAATTATATTATTCCGATTGCCGTGATGTTTGTGGCGAATTTCTATATTGGCTATATGATTGGCATATTTACGGCATTTTATTTTATTTATTATTTATTCTTTGGCACAGAAGTCAAGAATCGGAAAGTGAAAGATTATTTTTATACCTGTTTTCTGTTTGGTGTTTGTACAATTGTTGCAATCATGTGTGCAGCGTTCATGATCCTGCCAGTATATAAAGCATTATCTCTCGGAAAATTTGATTTCACAGATCCGGATTATAGTTTCAAGACACAGTTTGATCCGATTATTTTATTAAGACAGCTACTAACATGTCAGTATGATTCTGTAAATGTACAGGGCAGCCCGGAAATTTACTGCGGTATTCTGACAGTTGTACTCCTGCCGCTGTTTTTCCTGAATAAAAATATTACAGCAAAGAAGAAAATCGGCTATGGCTTTTTATTATTTGTAATGTTTTTCAGCATGTATATCAAGCCGGTGGATATGTGGTGGCATGGCGG
>DJXD01000118.1:0-31054 GCA_002449585.1 Ruminococcus sp. UBA7013 | reverse complement strand
ATATGTGGTGGCATGGCGGACAAGTTCCGAACTGGCTGCCGTTCCGGTATTCTTTTATTGTCTCTTTTATTTTATTATCCATGGCAGCCACGGCATTCAAAGAATTGGACAGCACAGAATCACGTCACTTGGGAGGCGTTTTCTTTGGAATTCTGGCTATCTGTCTGTATCTCAATCAGCAGGGCTATGAAAGCATTGACGAAATGAAATCCGTATGGTTGACAATTGGTCTGTCTGCTGTGTATCTGCTTATTCTCTATGGCATTCTGGTAAAAAAATCAAAACTGGTGCTTTCCATTCTGATGACGGTTGTTATTTCTGGAGAGCTGATTTATAATTCTGTTGATACGATGAAAGCCGTTGACAAAGAAGTAGCTTATTCGACAAGAGCATCTTATAGAACATTTATTCAATCTGGTCGGGCGGCTGTCGATACGATGGAAGAATATGACAAAGCACACAGCAATGATATTGATGGCGGTCTGTATAGATCTGAAAAGACATTTACTCGATGCGTCAATGATAATCTGGCATTCGGACTGAAGGGCATCACGCATTCCAGCTCTGTCATGAATGCGCAGACGCTGAATTTTATCGAAACAATGGGCTATAACATGCGGAGCTATTATTCCAGATATGACGGTACAACAGAATTAGCAGATTCTTTGCTTGGATTTAAATATATTCTTGACAGAGGAGATAATCCGGCAAGAAAGCTCCTGCATCCGTCTTATATTCGTGTTGCGGATTATAATTATCAGGATTATGATGACAAGAGTGCAGACGGTTCTCCAAAAGATAAAACCATCAGCATTTATCAGAACCCAAATGCGTTATCAATCGGCTATCTTGTAGATGATGATTTATTAAGAATTGATCATCTTGGTAATGATAATCCGTTTAATAGCCAATGTGTATTATTAAGCACCATGCTGGGCGAAACAGAATTTGATTCTGCCGGACAGATTGTAGGCATTAATCCGTATTATACCAGAATCACGACAGAGACCGTTCTGGGTGCGGTTACAGAATCCACTTACAATGGTCAGGCGACATATACTAAGATGGACAGCGGAGATCCCACTGTAGATTATCGTTTCACAGTGACAGAAAATAAGCGTGTATATGCTTATCTCAAAACAGAGAATGAACAAAAAGTCAATCTTTGGCTGGGCACTTGGAACGATGCGAATAATAATTATGATTTCTCCGGATTCGGCACTTATTTTGAAACCCGGAACTATTGTATTCTGGATCTTGGTGTTTATGAACCTGGTACAAAAGTCTGCCTTCGTGCTACTGTTGATAATGATCAGAATGCAACAATTATTAAAGAACCATTTTTCTATTATTTCAATGATGATCTGTTCCAGAAAGATATTGATGTTCTGAAAAATCAGCAAATGAAAATAGAAAAGCATCGTGCTACTTTCATCCGTGGAACAGTCGATGCACAGGAAGGTCAGATTTTATTTACTTCCATTCCCTATGAAGAAGGCTGGACTGTCAAAGTAGATGGAAGAAAAGTAACTGTTCCGAATGCTGAAACTAATAAAGAAGAAACACCACATTGCCTGAAAGCTATGATCTATGTTCCTATGTCGGCCGGAACGCATACAGTCACATTCAGCTATACACCCCCCTATTTTGGCCTTGGTGTCTTCATGCTGATCATTGGCATTGGCATTATCATCATGTTTTATTTCTATGACAAGAAAAATAATAAAATTCTCCTTGCCAGAGAAAGAAATAAAAAACGTGAAGCCATTCAGGCTGAAAAATCAGCTGCTTAATCTGATGAAAAAGGACGGCGTTTCAGCCGTCCTTTCCCGTATCAGATATTCCTGTTTTTGCATAATATATCAAGATAAGGAGTGTGATTTCTATGATCACTTTACAGATTCCCGCAACAAGTGCCAATCTTGGTGCTGGTTTTGATGCACTCGGTCTGGCTCTGGAATATTACAATACTGTCCAGATGGAAGAATCTGACCAGATCGAAATTTCTGCTGATCATCCCAATGTTCCCACAGATGAACATAATTTGATTTATATTTCAGCCAAAGATTTATATCAAGTCTGCGGAAAGAAATTAGACGGCCTGAAATTAATTCAGCATGATCAGATCCCTATGACCCGTGGTCTTGGATCAAGTTCGGCGTGTATCGTTGCCGGATTAGTCGGGGCGAATACCCTTCTCGGAAATCCGCTGAATACAGATGATCTTGTCGATCTTGCCGCACAGATCGAAGGACATCCGGATAATACTGCCCCTGCACTGCTCGGAGGGATTGTGACGGCTGTTTTTGATGGCCGGCGAGTGCATTGGGTTAAACAAGAAGTTTATACGAAATTAAGATTTATCGCCATGATTCCTGATTTTGAACTCAAAACAGAAAAGGCTAGAGCGTGTCTTCCGGCGGAAGTTTCTCACAAAGATGCTGTTTATAATCTATCCAGAGCGGCATTATTTTCGGCTTCTCTGCTGACGGGCAAATTTGAAAATCTCCGCACGGCCACGCATGATAAACTGCATCAGCCATATAGAATGGCTTTGATCCCACATGCAAGAGATGTGTTTGATATTGCCTATGCACATGGCGCATATGCCGTATATATTTCCGGTGCAGGGCCTACACTGATGGCAATTGTTGATGAAGAAAATACTTATTTTTCTGGGAAAATGCGCTTTTCTCTCGATAATGCCGGATTGAAGGGCTGGCAGGTGCATGATCTCAGAATTGATAATCAAGGATGTGTATTATTATGACCGCCAAGAAATCAGAAAAAATCCATATTCCGGAAGATGTCTTCCGTTTTGAGCTGCCTGCGGAAATTACACGTATTCCCAATCGATTTTTTAGTGGAAACTGGCATCTGCGTGAGCTGATTCTTCCAGATACAGTTCAGATTTATGATCGAGGAGCATTATTTGGTATTTCGCTAGATCTGCTATCTGTTCCCTATGCCAGAACATTAGAACTGGCTTTTCCAAATAGCACAAGTCTTGGCTATGTGAAAACGACCTGCATTCGTATGCCTGACAGCCATGTGATCTGGATTTTCAGCAAATCGAAAGATTATAGAAACAGCCTGTCTATTATTTCAGAGGTATTGCAGATCCTCCGGACGGGCGATTTTTCCGGATATTTGCATCTTCCGGCAAAGGCATCAGCGGCGGTCTATCTTGCCTATGTGAAGCAGGAGGCCTCGGCTCAGGCCTATGTGAAAAAAATCTTTGTTCGGCTTGCCTGCGTTCTGATTGATTATCATGATTTAGATGATCTGAAACTGCTATTCGAATTGATCACGCCTAATCAAAATCAGATCAAAAAATTAGTAGATCATGCGATTACAGTTACACAAAAATCCAAAGATCCGGAAATACAGGTTTTCTTGATGAATTATCAGAATCAGAAATATCAAGCACCGGATTTCCGTAAAAAATTTAGATTATAAAAAATCCGGCATATTCTGCCGGATTTTTTTAGATTACAAAGCCCCCATTGACTCCTAAAATCTGTCCTGTGATAAAACTGGCTTGATCACTGCATAGATAATAAGCCGCTTCTGCAATATCTTCAGATGTGCCTAATCGTTGCAGGGGTGTTTCCTCTGCCAGATTCTGCAATGTCTGCTGATCATAGCTATCAAGCATATGCGTTCGGATCACTCCCGGCGCAATGCAATTTACTCGTATGCCGCTCAGTGCGACCTCCTGCGCCAATGCCTTTGTAAAGCCGATCAAGGCCGCTTTTGTGGCGGAATAATCTACTTCACAGGATGCCCCTACCTGCCCCCACATGGAGCTGATATTTAAAATGCATCCTGCTTTTCTATGAATCATATTCGGAAGCAATAGCCGAGTGCATTCGATCGCTCCCAGTATATTCACAGCAAAGATCTGTTTTCGAATTTCCGGGGAAATATCTGTCAATAATCCTGTCACGCTGATCCCGGCATTATTAATTAAAATATCAATATGATGTAATTCCTGCAAAGCGGTTTTGATCATGCGTTCTATGTCAGAGATGTTAGACAGATCCGCCTGAATCGCAATGCCATTCAGTTCTTTGGCTAGCTGGATGGCATTTTGATTATGATAATAATGCAAGATGGGAAGATACCCATTCTGTGCAAATTTCTTTGCCATGGCAAGGCCTATTCCATCCCCTGCCCCTGTGATTAATATTGATTTCATGAAATTACCTCAGATTTTAAATCTTTTTTTAATATTTTCTGAATTTGCAAAGCCAATTTTTTCGGCTTTGTAATTCGTCAACAGGATCTGTATTTCATAAGATTGATGCATAATTGCATACTGAATCAGCAGATCAATATTTTTCTTTGTAATATGCTTGTCATCAGCAAGAATTTTATTGATGGCTTCTGCGTCTTTGATCCAAATCAAATAACAAAGCAATTCTGTGACTGTCTTTTTTTTCAGAAATCTGCTGAAATCCGGAATCAGGAATGATTCAGCCATTTCTCCGGTTTCGACTTGACCAGTGTAAAGCATTCGAGTGATATATAATGTTTCTTTCTTGATTTCATATTTTCCAGAAAACAATAATTCCTCAATTGTCTGATATAGATTATGATGCACTGCGAAATCGATCAGCTTTTTATGTCATCATCTTAGCAAAATGCCATTTTTGATATCAAGTTTCATATGAAACATCCCTTTTCTGATCCAGAAATGGAAGAGGGACAAACAGCAGAATCAAAATGCATATTGTCATAACGATCGTTGTAGAAATTCCGGCTTCCAGTCCGAAATCACCGCCATTGATAAAAGCCGAGCCTTTCAAGGACATCCGGAACACGCTTGCACCAGAATCAATGCCGCTGACCGGCAGACCATAGAAATTTCCCTGTGCAAAATTCCAGATACTATGAATCGCACATGATCCCCATAAAGAATTTGTTCGGAGCGTATATAATGAAATCATGACTGCATATAATATCAGATTCAAAAGCGCAAACAGAGAAAAGCCAGCATTTGCGCCATGCATCAGCCCGAAAAATAAAGAATTAATGCCGACTGCCAGCCAAATATTATGATGTCTCATGATCGTCGTCATCAGATACCCCCGGCACATGACTTCCTCACTCATGCCCTGTATCCCGAAACCTAATAATATTATAAAGATCATAGGAGAAAAATCGGCTCGGCCTTGAAACTGCAATCCTCCAAAAAGCCATGTCAGCCCTACTACTGAACTGAACATCCAAAAGCCGACACCAAGACCAGCTAAATACTGCCATCCGGCTTTTTCTTTGAAAAATCCCATTGTCGAAAATTTTCGGCCTTCAATCAATCGACAGAATAATAATACTACAATCGTTCCTAATCCGGTGGATAATAACATAATATGTGTGTTTTCAGGATCAAGCAGAAGAGTATTCATTTTTTCAATCATATCTTCCTGTGTGAGTTCTCCGGTCAATGATTGTTCCCGTGCCCATTCCATCAGCCGGGGCATGATCCCGATGGACATTCCCAAGCCTTCGGCCATTTCCATCACAAGAAAAACAACCCCAAATATCAGGCATTCTAAAATAATATTTTTAGGAGTCCGGAAGGTTTCCTCTTCTCTAATAACAGGAAGCAATTGATAATTAGTATAAGCTTTCATGATAGCTCCTTTCAATGTGTCAGATTTCCGGGCTGAATCTGTAATAACAGGATCAAAGCAGATAGATGTAATATTGTCATAGTGATATTCACGACCCAGAATCTTATTTTTTTTGTTTTATGATGAAAATAATGCATCCCAATCAATGCACCCAATCCACCCCCTAAAATACTCAGATTCAGCAGATGATTTTCAGAAATGCGCCATTCATTATGCTTGGCTTTTTGCTTATCCCTGCCATAATCCATGAATGATGCTATATTGATGATGAAATAATATAGCAAAAAAATTTTCACAGCATCACCCCTGATTTATTATAACAGATTTCTCCTGTCATGTCAAGAAAAATCCGGCCATATGGCCGGATTTTCTAAACACCTGTTGTGATATTATACTGATTTGAAAATTTTTCAAAATTATCATTGAATCGCTTATTTCCAAACTTGACTTTATTTAAATAATTATGCGTTTCAAAAGTGCTGTGTGATGTCTCAATGACAGAAACAGCAATATTAGAACAATGATCTGAAACACGTTCGAAATTATTCAGAATATCAGCCAATACGAAACCTGTTTCAATCGTACATGTGCCATTCTGAAGCCGTTTGACATGATTGGCTTTAATATCTCTAGTTAGATAATCAATCACCTGTTCCAGCGGTTCAATATCAATGGCTGCTGTTTCATCCACAGTTTTATAGACTCTATACGCACGTTCTAGAATATCTTCTAAAGCTTCTGTCAGAACATCCATTTCTTTTGAGGCATTTTCAGAGAAATGCATTTTTTTATCATGGATTTCTTTGGCAATATCAACCAGATTCATGGCATGATCTCCTAAGCGTTCAAAATCTCCGATCGCTCTCAGTACTCTGGATGATACCTGACTATCATGTTCTGATAATGCCTGTGATGTCAGCTGTACCAAGGTTGTTCCAATTCGATCCTCATAATCATCGAGAGTATATTCATTTTTGGAAACTTTTTTTGCCTGATTTTCATCATATTCTGTCAGCAGGCCAATGCTCAGTAGCATAGTTTCTTTTGCGAGCTTTGCCATTCTTTTAGATGCTTCATCACATTCCGCAACAGCAACGGATGGTGTTGTCAACAGACGCTTGTCAAGCAATGCATGTTCTTCTTCCTGCGGTTTTTCTTCTTTATCAGGCAGAATCCAGTTGGCAATATTTTCAAGCTGTTTTGCAAACGGAAGCAATAAAATCGTTGTCAGGATATTGAATACTGTATGAACAATTGCAATCCCTACGGAATTGATCACATCATCCGAGAACGGGAAGCCAATCACAGCATCTAAAATTTCATATAATGTCAGGAAAAAGACAGTGCCTATGATATTGAATGCGATATGAATCACACCGACTTTTTTGGCATTGCGAGTGACACCAAAGCTAGAAATCAATGCCGTGACGCATGTGCCGATATTTTGACCCATAATAATTGGAATTGCCATGCCAAAGGTAATGGCTTCAGAAGAATCGGCCAATCTTTGCAGAATGCCAATAGATGCCGCTGAACTCTGAATGATGCCTGTCACGATCGTTCCGGTCAATACGCCGAGAATTGGATTTTCAAATTTTGTCAGCATCTGCTGAAATTCCTGAGATTCTTTCAGGGGTGCGACTGCATCGCCCATCAATACCATACCATACATCAGAACAGCGAATCCAACGAGGATATCACCAATATCTTTTTTTCTGCCATTTTTCGACATCATAATCAGGATTGCGCCGACAAAGGCAAATACTAATGAAAAATATTCCGGATTCAGGAGAGACAGCCACAAAGGGCCTGACGTATCCACGCCCATCAGACATAAAAGCCATGTTGTAAATGTTTTGCCAATATTAGAGCCAATAATGACGGCAACCGTCTGAGAAACATTCATCATTCCGCAGTTGACCAGCCCCACAAGCATGACTGTGACAGAAGAGGAAGACTGCAATACAATTGTGATCACTGTCCCAAGCAGAAGGCTCAACCAGGTATTAGATGTTAATTTTTTCAGAGCCTGTTCGAGCTTACCGCCAGCCATTTTTTCCAATCCGGAGGACATAACGCCCATACCATACAGGAAAAACGCCAGCCCACCAATTACAGTGATTCCGGCTAATACAATTTCTTTTGCATTCATAATCATAACCGCCTTTCGGTTTGGTATACTGTTATCTTAATCTCCAAACCTTAAAATAGCCTTGATTTTCCTGAAAATTCATAAAATTTTCAGTCCTTTTTCATCATAGCAGGGGAATATCAAATGCAATAGCATGATCATGTTAAATCTATGTTAAATCCTGTTTCTGAAATTTTATTTAGCAGAAAGCCACTGCTTGACAGATATTAAAAATCATGATACAATGTAATAAAGAAAGTGAGGGATTGTTATGGTAATTACATCAAGTCATGTAAAAAAAGGGGCTATTATTATCATTGGGATTATCATCACTGGAATAGTGCTTCCGTTGATTGTCAATCAGATGCAAAAGAAAATTGATGCTATTGAGGAAAAACAGGAAATCATCAGTACAGAACCGCCTACAGAGATGCATCTGGAAATTGCAGAAACATCAGAAGCTATGATAGAAGAAACCGCTCTGCCCCAAATCATTCCGACAGAAGAGAGTACAGAAGTCACCTCATCACCGGAAACCATTCCCCCGGATTATACAACTGGTATCACCGTGCTGAAAACTGCTTTTGATGCGGATGGCGTGGGAATCCTGACCGATGACAGCAGAAGCTTTAAGATGAAAGGCAAAACATATACAACAGGTGTGATCTTTTCTAAAACGGATGATCTACTTGGATATGGCGCAAATGATCTTTTTATGGGGTTCAGCTGTCAGGTTTCTGTGAATGTAGAAGATATTAATATATTACATTTCCGGATTGGGCATGTTGATAATCAGAATGGAACATCTTGTAAACTTGGCATTTTTCTTGATGGCGGCAATGCTTCTGATGTGATTGATTTATCCTCAAACATGCGCATTATGGATTATACATTAGATGTTAGCGATGCGCAGAGTGTACAATTTATCAGAAATTTTGATCTTGGGGGCGGAGTGTACGCCCTGACGGATTTTTATGCAGAGTAAAAAATCCCCGGCAATGCTGGGGATTTTGATTATTCATATACAATCTGATTTTTGCCGTTCTTTTTTCCAATATAGAGTTTTTTGTCGATTTGCTGTATCCATTCATCAATAGAACAGCCATTTTTTCTATGAGAGACACCGACCGTCAAAGTAACTCGGATACTATTTTCTTCAAAAACAACGGGATGACTACTAATTTCTGTATGCATTTGTTGAAAATGTCTAGTATTTTTGATAAATTCATAAAAACATCCCCGGCAATGCCGAGGATGTTTGATTAATAAATAATATCTGTCGGAAAATCATTTTCTTCCGCCCATGTCAGAATTGCTGAGCCTTCTGGCGCATGAATCACGCATTTTGTTTCTGCTTCCTGAAGTCCCCAGCTGGTATAATTCAAATTTGGATTTAAAATATATAAATCCGTCAGTTCACAGCCCGTGAGCATTTCTTCTGCTGTATCTGTCAGACTTGCCGGAAGTGTCAGCTCTGTCAGAGCTACACAGCCGGAAAATGCACCTCTTTCAATGCTGGTAACGCCCTCCGGAATATTAATGCTTGTCAAGCTTTCACAATCTGCAAAAGCCTGTTCATGAATCACTGTGATGGATTCCGGTAAAGCCACATCTGTGACATTCCAAGCCGCCTCAAAAGCATATTGCCCGATCTCTGTGACTGGATATTTCCCAATATGAGAAGTAATCACGATCTCTGTTTCTGATCCTGTAAAATCTGTGATCATGGCCGTATTTGATTTTGCAAATACTTCATATGCCAGAGAATCCAGTGAAGTTGCGCTATCATCAATTTCATCAGAATCCGGAATTAATGTTTCCGGGGGTGGCGGAGCGGTTTCATATTCTTCATTCATCCAAGGGGGTGTTTCTGTCTGAGGGGGTTCTGTTTCCTGAATATCGGGAATGACTTCGGGTTCTTCATCGCCCTGAGAAATTTTTGATCCGCATCCGCAGAATAATACTGTAAGAATCAGGCAGGAAATCAATAATTTTTTCATGCTTTTTTCCCTTTCATTTTGGCTCTTTGGGTATTGCTGAGAATGCTCTTCCGGATTCTGAGATTTTTCGGGGTGACTTCCAGCAATTCATCATCAGCTAAAAATTCAAGACAATCTTCCAAACTCATGATCCGTGGGGGCACAAGACGGAGAGCGTCATCACTTCCGCTGGCTCTGGTATTGGTCAGATGTTTTCTTTTGCAGACATTGACAACTAAATCTTCTGCTTTGGGGGACATACCGACAACCATACCTTCATAGACGGGAACGCCTGAACCAATAAACAGCGTTCCACGCTCCTGTGCATTATACAGCCCATAAGTCACAGCTTCTCCGGATTCATGACAGATCAGTGAGCCGACAGTTCGGCGAGGAATATCGCCTTTATAGGGTACATAACTATCAAATACACTGCTCATGATGCCCTCGCCACGGGTATTAGTAAGAAATTCGCTTTTATAGCCGAATAATCCTCTTGATGGGATCAAGAATTCCAATCGAGTTCTAGTGCCCTGTGGCTGCATAGATTGTAATTCTCCTTTTCTTGTTCCCATTTTTTCCATGACAGTACCAACGCATTCTTCTGGGACATCAATCACAAGTCTTTCCTGCGGTTCATATAATTTGCCCTCGATGGTTTTATATAATACTCTGGGGGTAGATACAGCCAATTCATAGCCTTCTCTTCTCATCGTTTCAACTAAGATTGACAAATGCATTTCACCACGGCCGGCGACAGTAAAGGCATCTGTATTTTCTGTTTCTGAAACTCTGAGGGAAACATCTTTCAGCAATTCTTTGAATAATCTTTCACGAAGCTGACGGGATGTCACATATTTTCCTTCCCGGCCTGCAAAGGGGCTGTCATTGACAGAGAATGTCATTTCTACAGTTGGCTCGCTGATATGTGTAAATGGCAATGCTTCGGGCTGTTCAGGCGCACAGATAGTATCACCAATTGTAATATCCGGAATTCCTGATAAAATCACAATATCTCCGACTTTTGCCGTTTCGGTATTCACCTGTGAAAGCCCCTGCATCTGCGCCAAAGATACAATTTTTGCCTGATTTTTCTTATCCGCTACATTAGCATTGACGACTGTCACAGGCTGATTGACTTTGATACTACCTCTTTGAATTCTTCCGACTGCGATTCTTCCGACATATTCATTATAATCAATAGAAGAGACCAGCATTTGCAAAGGCTGATCCGGATCACCTTCGGGAGCGGGGATATGTGACAGAATTGTTTCAAACAAAGGTGTCAGATCTGTTCCGGGGATATCTTTATCAAGAGAAGCTGTGCCGCTTCTGCCGGAACAATATAAAATCGGACTATCAAGCTGTTCATCAGTGGCATCGAGATCCAGCAATAACAGCTGAATTTCATCAGCGATTTCATCAAGACGGGCATCAGGGCGATCAATTTTATTGACAACAATAATAATTTTATGTCCCATTTCCAAAGCTTTTGTCAGAACAAATCTAGTCTGTGGCATAGGGCCTTCTGCGGCATCTACTAATAAAACAACGCCATCCGCCATAGAAAGCACTCGTTCGACTTCTCCGCCAAAATCGGCATGACCGGGGGTATCAATGACATTGATTTTCACGCCTTTATACTGCACAGCGGTATTTTTCGCCAGAATGGTGATTCCTCTTTCACGTTCCAGATCATTGGAATCCATCACACGCTCGGCGACATTCTGATTTTCACGGAATACGCCACCCTGTTTAAGCATTTCATCCACAAGAGTAGTTTTTCCGTGATCGACATGTGCAATAATAGCAATATTTCTTAAATCTTCTCTGATCATGGTCTCACATTCCTTATCAAAAAATTTCACTTTTTCAGTATAACACAAAAATCCGTCAAATGCAAGTTTTTCTAAAAAATATGACATTCTGACGAAAGAAGGGCTATTTTCTAATAAAATTTTATAGAAATAATCAGCTCCGGCATTTCTACCGGAGCATTTTCTTTATAATCTTGCTTTGTAGCGTGAAAGTTCTGTCTGAATACCATAAGCTTGATTGGCAATTGCTTCCTGAATCATGTCGCTGACATTTTCGGGCGTGATCATGTTTCCTGTCTGAATCATCATGCGGATAGTTTGTTCTTCTGTGAGACTGCCAAGCTCAAAATGCTGAATTAGGAAAGATACAAATTCTGTAGCATGATCGCTGATCACTTTGCAGACGGCTTTATCTTCCGGATGTTCCCGGAACTGCTGAAGGGTATTCTCATAATCAGCAGAGGAAAGCTTTTCAACTGGTGCAGGTTCAGGCTTGATTTCCGGCTTGTTCACTTCTGATTCCACAGGCAGAAACTTTGGCCGTATCGCCGGAGGCTTGATTTCCGGCTTACTCACTTCTGATTTCACAGGTGCAGGCTTCGGAGCAGATTCCCGTTTGATTTCCGGTTTATTTTTCAGCTTCGGACAGCCATCAAATGCACTGTGTCCGATGGATTTCAGCTCACCCTTGACAATGATCTCTGTCAGATTTTTACAGCCATAAAATGCATAATCGGCAATGGTTTCCACGCTTGCCGGGAGCGTGACACGCACAATCTTCTGACAATGCTTAAATGCGCCGTTTCCGATCGTGATAACATCATCCGGAACGATTACATCTATCATATTTTTGTCTTCGTTATATTTTCTGAGCATACCAAATTTAATTTTAAATCCCATTAAATCCCTCTTTTCATGAAGATCTATTTATTTTATTTTATATCAAAAAAGGGAGAAATAAGTGATAATTTTGTGAAAATTGTATGAAAATTCAAAAAGAAGCAATATCTGTATAACTCATTTGGGGATGCAGTGCCATATTGATCCCACAGGCAAGCAGATGCCCCGCCTGCATGACTAATCTGTCAATATCACGGGGGGCTACCATCATAGCAGGCATATTTTCCGCAATATATTGCAGATTAATCACCGTCGGCACACCGATCCCGATTACAGGCACACCAAGAAATGCTTTTGTCAGCTCTGTTCTGTGATTGGATACCCCCGATCCCGGTGCAATACCTGTATCACAGATCTGGATTGTTGTGCCTAATCTTGTAAGATCCGTACAGGCAAGCGCATCAATGGCAATCACGGCGGAAGGAGTTACAAGATCAGCGGCGGCCTTGATCCATTCGGCCGATTCAATGCCGGTTTGTCCGAGAACGCCCCCAGCGATCACGCTCACAGGGCGAAGATGTTTTAAAAATGCTTCTTCTTCATCCGCAAGTTCTTTCTGCAAATGCCGGGTAGCAAGGATCTTTTCTGTTACATGATATCCCAAAGCATCGGGAGTAATATGCGCATTTCCAAGCCCGGCTACTAAAATATCGCCCTGATCCGGCAAAAGTGCCCGGATTTCATTGGCAAGTTCCTCTGCCATTTCTTCATAATGCTCTGAAAATCCGGATAGTGATTCCCCTTCTAATGTGATATAATTTCCTTCTGGTTTTCCGAATCGTTCCGAAGCTTCTTTTTCTGAAATTCTGATTTCTGTGATATGAAAATACTTTCCCCGGTGAAATTCTTCTATACCAGAGCATTTTTTACTACTGGTCATGCATTCAAGTGCCAGATCTGTCCTGCAAATCATGCTGTTTCCATCCTTTCTGATTTTTGTGCAATATGCCGGAAATGTGGAAAGATTTTCGTTAAAAAAACGTGAAAAAGCTTCTTGCATTTCTGACATAAACATGTTATAATATTATCATGCGTGGACGGCCGTACCGTCTGCATCAACAGAAACGTGTCTCTCTGTTATTTAGATGATTCATAGAGGAGGTGTCCGGAATGCCAAATATTAAATCTGCGAAGAAAAGAGTAAAAGTCAATAAGACAAAGGCAGAAGCAAACAAAGCAAGAAAATCCAATCTGAAAACCATGATCAAAAAGGCTGAACTTGCTGCTGCTAACAATGCTCCTGATAAAGAAGTTGCTGTTAGATATGCAATCAAGCGTGTAGATCAGGCCTGTGCCAAGAATCTGCTGCATAAAAATAATGCTGCCAGAAAAAAGGCACATCTTGCAAAGCTTCTGAATGCGTAAGATATGACTGAAAATAACACCCTGTTCCCATCTCACAGGAACAGGGCATTTTTTTACATTCCGGAGGATTAGCCGATTGTTCGTACATTGCCGTCATGTTCATGATCGCCAAGACGGAATAACAATGTGGTACACCACACAGCAGAAACGGCTACCAGAATGTAAACCGCTCTGCTCAGGATGGATGCCGCACCGCCGAACAGCCATGCAACCAGATCAAACTCAAAAATTCCGACGAGTCCCCAGTTCAGGCCGCCAATAATCAGCAATGCCAGACAGATCTTATCCCATAAACTATTATTCATGCAAGCACCTCTTTCTGTGAGCGATGAAATTCACTCACGAGCATAGTATGTGCAGTTTCATGCGCTTCATACTGGAAATATATCACAAGCAGAAAGGCATATTTTTCAAAATTCTATTTTGAAAAAATTTGATAGATTTAAGTAAAAAGCCCCTTTCCATTAGGAGAGGGGCTTTTTTTGTGGAATAATTGCAATTTTTTCTGCATCCTGTTTGCGGAGTGCAATCACTGCGCCCCGGATCAGATAAGCAGCAGGATCACCGGAAATGCTTTTTTGCACACATTGCACCGGCGTGTTTTCAGTCAGACCAATGTCCTGTAACCGTCTGCGGACTGCGCCGCTGACATGCAGTGTCTGCACCTGTGCAAAGTCGCCTGTTTCCAGTGAGGCAAGTGTCCGATCAGTTTTCATAGAAAATCCTCCTGTGATGCATTCTATGCAGAACTAGATCAGAATGCGCCTGCTTTATTTTTCAGCTGTGCAGTCAGCTGTTGTTGTAAAATCCATCATGATAGCACCATAATTGCGTGATTCCGCCACGACTGCCAAATGTGAATTTTACTCGGGAAATAGTCTGATTTTCCGTCAGGCCGTTTATTGTCAGCTTTCTGCCGGTGTGCAGATTGTCAAAGCCTTGATAAATCACATAATCTGCCTGACATCCTCGACGGGAATATAAATTCCGGAAGGTCAGGGCATCATTTGGATCATACAGAAATGAACGATCAAAGGGAATTTGTTTATGACGAACGATTTCAGAAGCTGTGGCATAGGCATTTTCCTGATGATAACTATCTGACTGGCCAGAGATGTCTTCCATATGATAATGACTGATAAGTTTTGTGTGATCTGTGATATGGCCATATTCAAGAATATTGGCAGGATCGGGCGTGAACAGGGCTTGACTGGGAGGATTGGAAAGATAGATATGATTATGAATCACAAATGGATAATGACCGGTCATTTTATAGCAGAAGCTGACAATGCCATCCCACATAGTATTTCCGGATTTGACAAAAATATACCCCGTATCAGGGAGGGTGTCATAAGTGATATAAGGAAAAGTATAATAATCTGTCATGAGCTGTTCCATGGTCAAATTACTGTGCAGACCTGCGGGCAGTTCATTCTGTGTGAGCAGAGAAGTAAAGCTTTTTGATTTGATTCTGATCAGATTGCTATGATTTTTCGTGTATTGTGTGAGCGTATCGACAAGGCCAAGGAAAATGCGAGTTTGATTATGATATAGCCCGATTCTGGTCACGCCTGTATAATCTGCATGAGAAGCAATAAATACGGCATTGATTTCTTCATAAGGCGTATAAGCTTCTCGTTGGATGCTAAGGGAAAGGCATTGTGTTTCTGTAATAAAATTCTGATTGCGATATAAATGAAGTTCAAAATCATGAGTCATGTTTCATCCTCCTGTTCCTGTGGGATCAGGACAGGTTTTTCATGGCTGTAAAACACGAGCGTCATTTCCGGAATTTCCTGCTGATCAGAAATTGTATAACTGCATAGCATAGCATGTTCAAATTTGATTTCTGTGAGGGATAATATTTGTTCTGTAAGCATGGCCTGAGAAAGGGTATAAATGACCTGTTCGGGGGAAATGGTAAGCCTGCCCTTTAGTGTGATGCGGATGCCTTTTGGCCATGCGCCGGCCAGCACATTGCCGCCGGATGCTGTTCCGGATTCTTGGAGATGACTGGTTTCTGTGATCTGATAAGAAGAACAATATAATAGCATTTGGCCGATCGCAACCGGAAAAGATTTTAAATTTTGCAAAATAAAGCTCATGTTTCCGCCTCCTGATCAGGCTGAAAAATGCCTTTCAGCCGGAATATGCCTGTATAGGTCATTTTCTGCAATTTGAAATCCGGTGAACAGGCCTGTGTTTGCATATCGCATAATATGCCCCCGGCATTCTGCATTCCGGGCACAGCGATTTGATAAAATACATCCAGCAGTTTTGATTCTGGGGTATTAATAGGCATCAGCACGGAAACACGGAAATCTGCTGTGAAAGGAGTTATGCAACTCTGGCCATTAAAAAACGGAAGGGCAAAATGCAGTTTTTCCATGCCGATGATAATGAAAATACTGCCGGATTTATTGACAACAGGGATCATGTCAAATGCCGGATAGACTTCAAATTTTTGTGAGCAAGGCTGATTTTTCAGGGCAGTCATGCATTGTTGCAGCAAAGTATTCATGTTTCAGCCCTCGATCCCGGAAAAGAAGAATTTTTTTTCTCTGAGCAGATCACAGCATAATCCCCGGTAAGAGCTGACAAGCTGTTCTGCAAAGAAAAGTCTTTGAGAAGAATCGGATTCTTTGGCGATCGTTCCGGCATAAGTGGCCATTGCTTTTTCCCGTGTGCCGCATAATTGAACATAGCGAAGATTGGCAAGAGCAGCGACCAGATAGCACAAACGGGCATCTGTATCATCACATTCCGGGCGGAGACTGCCCCGGACTTCCTGAACAGCGGTCATCAGCAAGGGCTGATATGTCTGGGGATCATCCAGACCGGAAAACAGGGAAAACAATGCACTGATCATTTCCATATTCATAGAATTAAAATTCTCCTTTCAGGATCTATCTTTGCTGAAAATCTGTTAATTGCACATCTGCCTGTGAAAGGGTATTTTGCTGTTCTCTGAGAAGAGATTTTTTAAATGCGAATAATTCCGGCAGATCCATTTTCTGTGCGGCGGATTGGAGTGCATGAGAAATGCAGCCATGATATTGTTTTGTACAAAGCTGCATGATTTCAGAGCGCATTTGCTGGGCAAGTTCTTCGAGCAATGCCGTATCGGCCTGTTTGGTGACACCTGCGGCAGGTTGAGCAGGGACAGCAACAAAGCTCCATTCATAGGCATCTTGAATATCATCTAAAATGATATGGCACATTTTGTTATGATAAATGCGGCCTGGGATATGACTGCATACGCTTTCTGCATGATCTGCGCCGCAAATGGAACAGATTCTCCGGCTGGTACTGCATGAAACGCTGACTTCTTTCTTGATCCCGCCATCAATTTCTTTGATCAGATCAAGATTAGAATCCGTGCGGATCATATAGGCATGTGCTTTCAGGGAGATCAATGCACGGCCGTCTCTGGTTTTCCGGGTGGAATCTCTGATCAGCTCTGTATCATAGATTCTGGCTGTCTGATAAGAAGCTTTGAGATTATGATCTAGAATACCAGTTTTGCCGATGAATAATTTTTGCATTTGCATAAGGGCATTTTCTGAGAAAGATTCTATATCTCTGTCAATATCATTATCGCATAAAATCACATCGAATGCATAAATTTCTTGTTCTGTGAGTTCTTTTCTGGAAAACTGATTGATTTTTTCAAGCATGGTCATGAAAATCATCCTTTCTGATCTGAAAAAGCAGAGGGAAAATCCCTCTGCCGATATTATTCAGTGGCTGCTGTCAGGCTGAGCATTTTGACTGCGCCAGTCATCAGTGTGCGGAAGCCGATATTAATAGAAATGCCGATATAATCAAGCTGTCTATCAATGAGTTTATCTGTTTCGAGAATGACATCACTGCTCTGGATCTGTTCGAGTGCAAAATCTGTATCCAGGCCAAGGATAGTATTATCATCTATCTGAGGGCAGTTGATCAGCTTTGTACCGAACGGCAGGCGGATTTCTGTGACATTTTCAGAAGAAGCTTCTAACATTTGATTCATGACAAGAATTTCTGCCATGACTTCCGGAGAAGCAAGCAAAGCTTTCATGTTAAAGCCCTTAAATTTGCCATAGAGTGTGGCGAGATCACTATAAGCCAGAGAATTACCGCTGATGGTAATGGCTGTACTCTGGGCAGAAGTTTTCAGTACAGTGATAGCGGCGGAAACAATGCTGTCAGCGAGTTCACGGCCGATTCTGCGGAGCATGAGTGCGAATACATCCAGTCTCTGCTGACGTACAGCTTCATAAGTGGCTTTGATCGTTCTGCCATATTTGCTGAGTGTGACAACAGTACTACTTTCGGCAATAGAAGAGGCTGGCATCTCTGCGCCTGCATTAGTAGTAGAATACTGAGCGGATTCTGTCAGTTCACAGCCCTGATATTTATTAGATTCACTTCTGGAAATCACAGCCGTCAGATCAGAAAGCACAGCTTCCTCCATGCCCTGCATGATCGCACGGCGGATGAATTCCGGAAACAGAACCGCACTTTCAGTAGTTGTGAAAAATTTTTCGACTCTGTCGCAGTTAGCACCATTCACATGAATATCAAAGCGTTTGAGCTGACGTTCATAAGCATCCAGTTTGGCAAGGGGGGTATTGGCATACTGGCCGGAGGGGTCTGCTTCTTCCAGTGCCTGCATAAAATTTTTATTTGCCAGATGATACATTCCTTTTTCGAGTCTGATTTCTGAATACATAAGATTACCTCCATCAAATCTGATTTTGTTCTAATTCTTCGGCCTGTGCATGATACAGCCGAGCTTTGGCTAGTTCTACTTCATCTTGAAGATTGATATGATCCCAGATCACGGAAACATCTGCCGCTGATCCGTGCATTTGCAGGAACATGCGGGCAATTTTGCAGATCACAGGTTCAAGAATACGGCGATAATATTCCAGTTCAGAAGTTAAAATATCTGCCTGCTGTGCAGACATGCGCTCAGTAGATGACCAATTCAGGCCAAGCAGGAACGGGGGAACAGATAATTTTGAAACAATTTGTTCCAGAATCTGCCGGACGGGGATTTCTACAGAAGGCATATCACTCTCTGCGCCGATGACTTTAATATCTACATCGCCAACAGAGACAAAATCACGGATTTCGCCATGTCGAGCGGCCTGCATTCCGGCTGACCATTCTTTTGCAATGGTTTCCGCTCTTTCTTTGGCATAGGCCATATCTGCCGGATCATTCGAGGGCTTATAAGTCACGGCATAGCGAATATTTCCGGCACGTTCGAAATTATGATCAATGCATTCATAGATCCGGAGTAGAATATCCGCAAAGGCCGGAAGCCCCTGCAATAAAGATATGCCATAGATACCGCCGCTGGGGGGACGGAGCGCAGAGAATAGAATTCTTTCGGGGTATAATAATTTGCGTTCCCCGGATTCTGTTCTAAGAAAATATTGGCGTTCCATAGGAGATGCGCCGGGTCTGACGGAAATATCAGCGGCATTGCCGTTCCATAAGCCCGCAATTTCCATGCATTCCCGATCAAATACAATTTCGCCGACAGCATTGCCAAATACAAGAAGGCTGTCAAGATAACTATCCATAAATGCATAAATTGATTGACCTGTCAAGCCAACGGGCACATCACGGAGAAATTGATCTAATAATTTTTGCTGACGGGGATCACTGCATTGTATCTGAAAAGAACCTGTCAGCCGGATGATTTTGGAGATAGCTGCATCTATGATCGGGACAGTACGACGCACTTTTTCAAATAAATCATAGGCATAAAGCTGAACAGGGAAATCATCAGGCTTTCTGATGCCGATGGTTTGAACTGCTGGGAGTTGGGGCATTTGTTTTTTCTCTGATCGAAATAGAAACATGCGTTTCACCTCACATTCTGGAAATACTCAATGCAATAAAATCATCCTGTCGGCCATAGAGCACCGTGCTGACAAAATAGCGCATATCATCCATTGCATGATCATATTCTTTCCGGGGGGCATCTCCTGCGGAATTGATATTCCAGCAATATTGCGTGAATTCTCTCAAGAGATCATCACAGGAGATATGAAATTTGATCTGCTCTTGATGCAGGGCATTGCTGACCAATCGGATGCCTGAGATAACATCGTTCTTGGCTTTGATGACTTTGAATTTCCGATGGGCATGAATACAGGCAATAAAACTTGCCGCTGAGGGATCGACAATGATGCTGTCAATAGAAAGCGATCCGGCAAGTAATTCTAAGGCTGTATAATGTTCTTCATCCGTGCGCTGTATGCCTTCTCTGCGAGAGTCATAATAATATTCTTTGATTCTGTACCAAATGCCATCTGATTCACCCCATAAGCCCATAGAGGTCGGATTGACAGTTCCGTAATCACAGGAGATGACATATTTGGAGCAAGGGGGAATAGTTCTGACAACATGACGGGATTTGTCAAACATGGGATATACAACACCTTCGGAGACAGTCCATTTTCCGAGGATAAATCTGTCATAGAAGACCCCGGCATATAATCGCTGATAGCGTTCTTTGACGGCTGGGGACAAAGAAGGATTATCATCCATAGTGAAATGCAGATAAACAGCATGTTTTTCTTCTGTTTTCTGAATCCATTCACGATAGAACCAATGATACGGGTTTTCAGGATTACAGTTAAACCAGATTTTCGCATTTTTTACAGAGCATCTTGCAAGAGCCTGTTCAACAAATGAGCGAGGCATTAGCACGACTTCATCGAATAAGACACCGCTGAGGGTCATGCCCTGAATCATAGCGGCAGAGCTTTCATCTTTGCCGCCGAAAATATAGAATCGATTGGAGTGACCACAGGCAGTGACATCGAAATAATGGCGGCTGGCATATTGTTTTACCTGAAATCCGGCATCTTCGAGAATAAAAATCAAAGGGCGGATCAGATTTCTTTCAGCGGCGGTGATGGTTTTGCCGCAGACAGCAAAAGAGGATCTGTGAAAGCGGAGCATTGCCCAGAAAAGAAAGCCAAGAGACATGGCCAATGTTTTTCCGCTTCGGACAGCACCATCACAGATAATGGCATCCTGATGCTGATATTGAGGGAGCATCCACCAGCGACAGACGAGTTTTTGTTTTTGAGAGAATCTATCAAACATCATCATCATTTCCAGATTCTGTCAATGCACGGAGCAAACTTTCTGAAACTTTTCCGCTCTGGCTGGATAAGGCATAATCATAAAGCTTTTCAAGTGCTTTCTGCCGATCAAAGAATTGCACCTCAACGCCGCCGCCCTTGACACGCTTGATAGATGAGACATTGAAAAGCTGCATTCTGGCGAGAATTTCGGGGGGAGGGATTTCTTCTGCAAAGGCGAGCCTGACGGCATCATTGACTTTTCCGAAGGCTAATTTTTTTAAGCCATTGAGAACGAGTTCTGTTTCTGTTTTTTTCATATCGCAAAACCTCCTTTCATGAATAGAGAAAAAAATCAAAAAAATGGTATAGTGAAGTACCATTTTTAGAAAAAAAAATAAAAATCAGCATTTTGAACAAATCAGAATGCTGATTTTTGTGGATTATAACGGAAATAATAATTGAATCGTTGTGCCTTGGCCTTCGGTGCTGGAGATATGAATTTCTCCATGATGGAGAGCCGTTCCATGCTTAACGATCGAAAGGCCTAAGCCTGTCCCGCCGACTTCTTTGGAATGGCTTTTATTGACTCTATAAAAGCGTTCAAAAATGCGTTCCTGATCGGCTTCGGGAATGCCAATTCCATTGTCATGGACTTCTATGACAGCATGGCCGGATGGATCTGGATAGGCCAATAATTTGACAAAGCCGCCGGGATGATTATATTTAATCGCATTGTCGCAGAGATTAAAAATAATTTCTTCTAATGTCCGAGGGATGCCGATCATGTTGACAGATTTTCCCTCACAAGTCAGGGTGATCTGATGCTGCTGGGCAGTGAGTGCCATGCGGTCACAGATATTATGACAAAGATCTAGAAGATTTACAGAAATACGCTCTTCTTGCATATCTGTAACACCATCCTCCAGACGGGATAATTTCAGAATATCATTGACAAGATTCATAAGTCTCTGTGCTTCTTTGTAGATATTTCCAGCGAATCGGGAAATATCCTGTTCCTGGACATAGCCATCCCGGATGATTTCGGCAAAACCGGAAATCGAAGTCAAAGGGGTTTTTAATTCATGGGAAACATTCGCAGTAAATTCCCGGCGCATGGCATCTTGTTTTTTATGTTCTGTTTGCAGCTGCTGGATCTGATGCTGAATCTGCTGATTCTGAGCGATCAGGCGGCGGATAAATGGCTTCATTTCGTCATAGATATTGCGGTCATCGGGATTTTCAGGATCAAGCTGATTAATAGGCTGCATAATTTTCCGGGAGCTTTGAGAAGCCAATACGACAGAAAGAATGATCATGAAGCAGACAATCATAAGCATGGAATATAGCATTGCCCGGACAAGTCGGAATATGGTATCTTGTTCCATAGAAATCCGGATAATATTTTGATCATCAAGTTTGACAGCATAATTGACCGTTTTCCGGAACAGGGAATCAGAATAGCGTTCACTATCTCCATAGCCTTGTGCAACAGCTTCCTGAAATTCTTCTCTTTGGGAATGATTTTCCATATGCGCCGGATCAAAACGGCTGTCAAAGATTACAGTGCCCTCCGGAGAAATGACAGTAATCCGGGCAGTTTCATTCCGGACAGATTGGAGATAATCCCAGCCATGTGCATTGACAGCGGCGGCGAGATAAGCGGCTCTATCTTTGAGTTCAGCAATATTGCGTTGCATGAGATAAGAATTCAGGACATAGAACATCAGGCCGAAGCTGAGAAGAAAGACCGTAATACAGGCCATAAAAATCCGTTTGGTGAGTTCAGTCTTCATCTGAGGAATCTCCGGATTTTTCTTCTATTTTATAGCCAATGCCCCGGATCGTGCGGATATAAGAGCCAGCTTCTCCGAGCTTTTGGCGCAAAGTACGGATATGCACGTCTACGGTTCGATTTTCGCCATCAAAGCTATATCCCCAGACGCTATTGAGAAATTGTTCTCTGGTGAGGACAATATCCCGATTTTTGAGAAGCAGACAAAGCATTTCAAATTCTTTGAATGTCAGGAGGATTTCTTGGCCATTGACTTGAACAATATGTTTTTCGGGGCTGACATAGAGTATTCCGAGATGATAGGCGTTTTGATCTGCTGGCTTTGTCTGCGTTCTGCGAAGTAGGGCACGAACACGGGCGATTAATTCCATCATGCCGAATGGTTTTGGAAGATAATCATCTGCACCAGCATCCAGACCAATGACTTTTTCATATTCACTGGCTTTAGCAGTAAGCATCATGACAGGGATATGCTGTGTATCAGGGCGATTGCGGAGTTTTCTGAGAATCGAAAGGCCATCTTCTTCCGGAAGCATAATATCTAATAAAATCAGATCTGGAATTTGTCTTTCCAGGGCTGTCCAGAACAGGGAGGGCTTTTCGAAGCCATCAGCAGGCATTCCGGCACTGCTGAGGGTATATGTCACTAATTCCCGGATGCTGTTATCATCTTCAACAAAATAGATCATGATATTCCTCCGCCAAAGCTAATAATTCAGCTTTCTGATTGGGGATCTGATCAGAAATAACAGATTCCAGAAGAGATTTCAGGACAATGCCAATCTGTTTGCCATCAAAGCCAAGATTGATGAGATCTGTGCCCTTAATATCCAGATCACGCACCTGACAGCATAGATTTTGCTCTTGACAGGTATGAAATAAAGATTCTGCTTTTTTGATTTTTTGATCTGATTCTGGTTCACCCCGGAGCTTTGAAACTCTATCAGCGTCTAAAACTTTGAGAAGCATTGCAAATTCTTGCGGATCAAGAAAATTCAGCAGATGTCTGACTTGTTTCATTGTAACGGGGATCGTTCTGTGACAGAGAATCAAACGGCAGACACGCTCCCGGAGATGATTTTCAGATTTCAGGCGTTTTAAAACCTGATCGGCCATGACTGCGCTTTTTTCGGCATGATTCTTGAAATGGCCGCCCTGACTGTCGATTGTAAAGCATTGGGGCTTTGCAATATCATGAAACAGCATTGTCAGGCGGAGTGTGAGATCCGGGGGAATATTGCCGACTGTCCGGGCGATATGTTCCCAGACGGTGAAATCATGCCAATGCGTATGCTGTGAAAAGGCGATACAAGGGGAAATTTCAGGAATACGAACGGCAAGAATTTCCGGCCAGCGGAGGAGAACAGCTGTAATATCATCCCCAATGAGCATTCCGCATAGTTCTGATAAAATGCGTTCAGATGAAATCATTGTCAGGCGATATGCCCCGGCTTTCATAGCGGCATCTGTGAGGGGATCAGCATGGAAGCCGAACCGAGCACAGAAGCGCATTCCTCGCATGATCCGTAGGGCATCTTCCCGGAATCTTGCGAGCGGAACGCCCACACAGCGGAGAATTTTATGCTCCAGATCTTCCCGGCCATGGAAGGGATCATATAGTGTTTGCGTTTGCGCATTCCATGCCATGGCATTACAAGTAAAATCCCTTCTAGAAAGATCATCCAGAATATGATCTGCAAATTCGACTTTTCCGGGATGGCGGCAGTCAGTATAATCTGCTTCTGTACGGAATGTAGTGATTTCAGCGAATCCGCCGGCATATTTGACACCAACTGTCCCGAATGCCCGGCCATATTCAGAACAATTTTCGGGCGCAAACAGGGAAATGATTTGTTCCGGGCGAGCGTTCGTTGCAATGTCATAATCATGAGGAGACAAACCAAGACAGGCATCACGAAGACAGCCGCCGACAACATAGGCATCAAAGCCGGACTGATATAATTTTCGACACATTTCCCGGACAGATGCAGGGAGTTCAAAATTCATGTTTTTTTCACCTCTGGGAGTAGATCAATACAGATGCATTCAGCAGGATTATTCACACGCAGTTTTCCGATTCCGGCGGAAACGTTCATGATGCTGTTTCCCATGCGATACACGCCTTTAGTATATTTCGGGAAAAAGCGGCGTTCCGGAGAGAGAATGCCGCCAATTCCGGGGACTCTGATCACACCGCCATGCACATGGCCGGAAAGAATCAGATCTGCCCCCCATCCGGCATAAGCTTGGAAGCCCATGGGCGAATGTGCCAGCAAAATGCAGGGATGAGAATTACAAGAGCCAATGCATTTCTGCATCAGGGTTTCTGTGATGGGCATAAGATGGGAATAACTGCCTTCCGGTGTACGGAATACAGAAGAGGGAAGTGTGAGACCCGTGAATAGAATATCTTGAATCACAGCAGATTGATTATCTAATACAAGAATACCAGCTTTCCGGAGTTTGGTAAGCATATCAGAAAGCAGCGTTTCAGGAATATCAATTTCATGATTGCCAAGGGAATAGGCAACCGGGGCAGTTTTCCGGAGACGGCAGAGCAGACGGACAGCATCAGGAATTCCATATTCTCCGGGATCTCTTGAGATTAGATCACCTGTGACGGCGATCATGCCGGGACGATGGGATAATTGCAGCCAGAAATCAGCCCGGCGGATTAATGCATCTGAGATCTGCTGATTTTTTTCATGAGAAGTATTGACACTGAAATGAATATCAGACAAATGCAGAATGCGAAAGGGCTTAGAAATGCCATGAAGTATGAAAGATTCCTGCCGATCTGTCATATCTGTTCACCGTCAGGAGGGGGAGCAGATTCAGCAGCTTCATGTTCGGCACGGGTAAAGGCGACAACTTCGTTATTTTCTGAGACTTTCATGACACGAACGCCTTTGGAGATTCTGCCGCACATGCGAATATCAGCGGCAGGCACTCGGATAATAATGCCTTCGGTAGAGATCAGGATAATATCATCATCATGATCTACGACTTTGATACCGCAGACGGTATCATTTGTTTTATCAACAGGATAATTTTTCAGGCCATAGCCGCCACGCCCCTGAATGCGATATTCTTCCAGAGGGGAACGCTTGCCGAAGCCTTGCTTTGAGACAGTGAGGACGCTTGCGCCGTCACGGACTCTGGCCATAGAAACGACTTCATCGCCATCACGGAGCGCAATCGCTCTGACACCCTGCGCCTGACGGGAAAGCGGCCGGATCTGATTTTCTTCGAGACGGAGAGCCATGCCATTTTTTGTGGCAATGATCAGCTGATTAGAACCATCTGTCATGCGTACCCCTGCAATCTCATCGCCTTCTGAAAGATTAATAGCAATAATGCCTTTTTTATTGATATTTTTAAATGCTGTGAGGGGCGTGCGCTTGATCTGGCCGGATTTTGTGATCATAGTGACAAAGCTGTCGTCATCAAAATCTCTGGTGCGGAGCATGGCAGAAATGCGTTCACCTTCCTGAAGCTGGAGGAGATTGGCAAAATGGAAGCCACGGGAAGCCTTTGAGCCATCTGGGATATCATAGCATTTGAGCCTGTGCATATAGCCTTTATTAGTGATAAATAAAATATGATCATGCGTCGAGCAGATGAACATTTCAGAAACAAAATCTTCTTCACGCTGTTTCATGCCCTGCACACCACGGCCGCCACGCTTCTGAGTTTTATAGGCATCAAGAGCCATGCGCTTGATATAGCCGTTATTGGTATAAGTGACAACGCAATCTTCCTGTGCAATCAGGGATTCTATATCTACTTCGCCGCTCATGGCAGTGATTTCTGTCCGGCGTGGATCATTGAATTTTTTGCGGATCTCGCCGAGTTCCTGAGAAATGATCTCATAGATTTTAGATTTATCAGCAAGTGTATCTTGGAATTCTGAAATTTTTTCACAGAGAGCAAATAATTCATCTGTGATTTTCTGACGTTCCAGGCCAGTCAATGCGCCTAAACGCATTTGTACAATAGCATCAGCCTGTTCATCGGATAAGCCTGTCTGATGCGGCAGATGCAGCTTTGAAATATCATACTGGGAAGCATCTAGAAGATCCAGCGTGTCAATATCTTTGAATTGCTGCATCAGCGTTTCTTTGCCTTCTGCAATAGTATTGGCATGTTTCAGGGTAGAGATGACATCATCAATGAATTCAGATGCAAGCATAAAGCCCTGCAATAAATGCGCACGTTTGAGAGCTTTATCAAGATCAAATTTGACACGGCGTGTAATGATTTCTACTTGAAAGGCAAGATATTGTTCTAAGATTTCTTTCAGAGAAAGGACTTTGGGAACACCATGCGAAAGCACCAGCATATTGACACTGCATGTGTCTTGGAGCTGCGTGTAAGAGAATAATTTATTTAATACTACATCAGCAATAGCATCTTTCCGGAGACCAACAACAATGCGCATTCCATCCCGTCCAGATTCATCCCGGATGAAAGATGCGCCTTCAATGCGCTTTTCTTTGATTAATTCGGCAACATGTTCAACTAAACGTGCTTTATTGACCATATAGGGGATTTCATGAATGATAATATGCTGTCTGCCTTTGATTTCTTCGAAAGAAGTTTTTGCCCTGACAGTGATTTTCCCTTTTCCGGTTGCATAAGCCGCCCGGACACCAGCTGTCCCCATGATCAGGCCGCCCGTCGGGAAATCCGGTGCTTTGATGCAGGTCATAAGATCATCTAGTGTGCAATCCGGATTTTTGATTAATAAATTTACGCCGTCAATCACTTCGCCTAAATTATGGGTAGGAATATTTGTTGCCATCCCGACAGCAATCCCGATAGAGCCATTGACAAGAATATTAGGAAAGCGAGAGGGTAAAACAGTAGGTTCTTTTAAGCGATCATCATAGTTTGTACCAAAATCGATGGTATTTTTCTGAATATCGGCGACCATTTCGAGAGAAAGCTTTGACATGCGAGCCTCTGTATATCGATAAGCCGCCGGAGGATCGCCATCAATAGAGCCGAAATTTCCGTGTCCATCTACAAGCGGATACCGGAGGGAAAAATCCTGTGCCAGTCTGACAAGCGCATCATAGACAGAAGCATCACCATGCGGATGATACCGGCCGAGTACTGCACCAACAGTATCAGCGCATTTTCTATAAGGCTGATCAGGGGTCAGGCCATTTTCATGAAGGGTATAAATAATTCTCCGGTGTACAGGTTTCAGGCCATCCCGGACATCGGGAAGCGCACGGGAGATAATTACCGACATAGCATAAGCAAGAAAAGAATCATGCATTTCGTCAGCAACATCCACAGGGATCACTTTCTGCTGTGACACCGGATTTAAATTTTGTTCTTCTGTGTTCAATGCAAATCACCTCAATGATTTCATAATCAAGTAAAATTTTTATCAAGTTTCTGCCCGAAATGAATCCGCATGATTTCTAATTCTTCTTCGGAAAAGACAGCTTTGGGGATGACATAAAACATGGTTTTGTCAAGATAAAGCATAAAGAAATCAGGCTGTTCTGTCAAATGCAGATGCTTGTTATAATAAATTCTTGTACCGGAAAAATCTTCTTCAGGTTCGTCATCGAATAAATCATCTTGATCCGGGGATTCCGGTGGGAGCATCGTGCCGATTTCGAGATATTCCGGATAGATCCGGAGGCGATAACTGTCCTGTTCAATCTCACGCACAGCAAGCAGGAGATTCCTCCGGATTTTTCTGGGGTTGTACCACTGTATGAAGCTGACTGCCAGGCAGATAAATAAAGCAAAGAAATATTCTGGCCTGGCTGATCCAGTACTGATGACATAGAGATAGATCCCGGCGGCAATGCTGAATAATGCCATGAGAAAATAGCTTTTCGGATAGACGAATTTTTTCTGAAACGCCGTGAATGCCGCTTTAAATAATGCATAGGGGATCTGATAAGATTTTTCTAATAATAAGCCTTCCTGCGGTTTCATGCATCAAATATCCAGATTATGCACAGTCCGGGCATATTTTTCAATATAATCCTTACGAGGGAGGACTTTATCCCCCATCAAGATAGTAATAATTTCATCTGCCTTTACAGCATCCTCCATGCTGACTTTCAGGATGGTTCTAGTTTCGGGATTCATCGTTGTTTCCCAAAGCTGTTGGCTATCCATTTCGCCCAAGCCTTTATAACGCTGAACGGCGACTTTTGCAGAACTGCCATTTGCATCGGCCAGCTGAGCAATATACTGATCCCGTTCGGCATCACTGAACGCATAGAAAATTTTCTTTCCTCTGGCAACACGATACAGCGGCGGCTGTGCAATATAAATATTACCGTTTTCGATCAGCGGCCGCATATATCGGAAAAAGAAAGTCAGGAGCAAAGTCCGGATATGACAGCCATCTACATCGGCATCAGCCATGATAATGACTTTATCATAGCGTAGTTTTTCAAGATTGAAATCTTCGCCGATCCCCGTCCCCAAAGCCGTGACAACAGGCATCAGCTTATCATTGCCATAGACCCGATCAATGCGAGCTTTTTCGACATTGAGCATTTTTCCCCACAAGGGAAGAATGGCCTGATAGCGGCGATCCCGTCCGCCTTTTGCAGAACCGCCAGCAGAATCGCCTTCAACGATATAAATTTCAGTATTGGCAACACCATGTTCAGAGCAATCAGCGAGCTTACCGGGGAGGGAAGCACTTTCCATAGCAGTTTTCCGGCGAGCGGTTTCCCTTGCGGCTTTAGCGGCTTCACGGGCACGTCTGGCGGCCATGCATTTATCAATAATTTCTTTAGCAACAGCTGGATTCATCTCGAAATAGCTCATCAATTTTTCCTGAACGAGTTTTTCAATAAAGGGTTTGACTTGCGGATTACCAAGTCTGACTTTGGTTTGACTTTCGAATTCACATTCTGTGAGCTTGACAGAGATGATTGCAGTTAAACCTTCTCTGACATCATCACCAGAGAGCTTTTCATTTTCACGGAGCAGATTAAATTTTCTGCCATAATCATTGACAACTTTTGTGAGAGCATTTTTAAAGCCTGTTTCATGACTGCCGCCATCTTTGGTATGAATATTATTTGCAAAAGAAAGCACAACTTCGTTATAGCTATCATTGTACTGCATAGCGATCTCTGCAAAAGCATCTTCCTGACTGCCGGAAAAATAAATCACATCGCCGATTGCTTCATAACCTTTGGTTTTATGAATATGCCGGACAAATTCTCTAATACCGCCTTCATAGTGCAGGGCTTTGATCTGGAGATCATCAGGGAATCTGGAATCTGCGATCATGATTTTCAGCCCGGCATTTAAAAAAGCTTGTTCTCTCATGCGTTTGAGAAGGGTATCATAATCATAGGCAGTTGTTTCAAAAATCTGGGGATCTGCCTTGAAAGTAACGATTGTACCGGTTTCCTGTGTTTCGCCGATGATTTTGAGCGGTTCATGATATTCTCCACGCTCGAATCTCTGAAAATGGATATGACTGCCATCTTTGATGGTTAATTCGAGCCATTCAGAGAGGGCATTGACGACAGAAGCACCAACGCCATGCAGGCCGCCGGAAACTTTATAGCCACCGCCGCCGAATTTACCACCAGCATGGAGGACAGTATAGACGACAGTGGCGGCAGATATGCCTTCTGTGGGATGAATTCCAGTAGGAATGCCACGGCCGTTATCAGAAACACGGATGATATTATCTGGAAGGATTTCAACTGTAATTTCAGTACAATATCCGGCTAATGCTTCATCAATGGCATTATCCACGATTTCATACACAAGATGATGCAGACCGCCCTCACCGGTAGAACCGACATACATGCCGGGGCGTTTCCGGACGGGTTCGAGTCCTTCAAGGACTTCGATTTGTTCCGCACCATAGGTGGCATCTTCCTGATTTTTGATTTCTTCAATACTCAATTACTTCACACTCCGTTTCAATGGGGGGGTATTTTCAACAAGTTTTCAACTTTTCAACATAGCGAAATAATACCCATATATCAATTAAAATCTGATATTTCAGAAAAAGCAGAACAAGTTTTCCACAAAACTTTCAACAGGACATAATTATCATCTGGGAGGGATCTTGACAAGGGGAAAGAAAAGTCTCTAGTAATATTATATATTATTTTTCGAAAAAAATCAAGTGTGAATTTTCTGAAAAAACAAAAAACTTTCATCTGGGATCAAATCTAAAGCCCCTGACGGGCTCGCAGAGCGATTTTGAAAGTTTTTCTGCAAAGCAATACCCCTCTGGAGGAGACCCGGCTAGAAAAGGCTCTGAGCGGATTTTTCCCTGGAGGGATATTTTTTAGAATATATTATATATTAATCCGGCTG